>CAYXWB010000134.1:0-13368 GCA_964468515.1 uncultured Bradymonadales bacterium
GTTCGCTGTGGCATCCTAGCAAACCTCGTGCCGTTTAGGAGTGCGATTGCCCTGCCCCTCCCCTCGCTTGCGCTTGCGCCTTGAGCGCGCCTCGACCATCATGGCGGCCTTGTCGTCGCCCAGCTCGCGGCGCGCGCCATCCCAAGCGTTAGGAGCGCCCCCATGACCACGCGTTATCACGTCAGCGCGCCTCACCCCGCCGATCATCTGCTCCACGTCAGCGTGCATGTCGATGACACGCGCGGCGCGCAGCAGCTCATCCTGCGCATGCCTGCGTGGATCCCCGGCAGCTACCTGCTGCGCGAGTACGCGCGCCATGTGCAAGCGCCGCGCGCCCATGACGCGCAAGGGGCGCCGCTGCTGGTGCGTCAGCGCGACAAGGGCAGCTGGGAGATCGACTGCTCGGGGGCGCGCTCTTGCACCTTCAGCTACGAGGTCTACAGCCATGACCTCAACGTGAGGGCTAACTTCCTTGATGACAGCTTCGGGCTGTTCAACGGCGTCTCGCTGCTGTGCTACGTCGAGGATCGCTTGAGCGAGCCCGCGCACCTGACGCTGAGCTTGCCCGAGGGCTGGCGCGCTTTTACGAGCCTAGCGGCTGTGGAGGCGCCTCACGGTCAGCTCGCGTTCAGCGCGCCTGACATCGACGCGCTCTATGACGCGCCCGTGGCCTTTGGGACCATGCCATGTCACACCTTTGAGGCGGGAGGCGTGCCTCACCGCGCGGTGTTCTGCGGCGCCCAACCTCAGGTCGCGCTTGACGCGCTGCTCCAAGACATCGCCCGCGCCGTTGAGGCCAACGCCGCGCTGTTTGGGGGCGCCCTGCCCTACGAGGATTATACCTTCATCACGCTGATGCATCCGGGCGGGCGCGGCGGCTTGGAGCATCGCGCGTCCACCGTGTTGGCCGCTGACCCGCTCGCCATGCGTGACGGTGGCCCCGGCAGTGAGCGCGACGCGGATGGCATGCCCCAAGGGGCCTATTTGGAGTTCTTGCGGCTGGTCGCGCATGAGCACTTCCACGTGTGGAACGTCAAGCGCATCCGCCCCGAGGTGCTCGGCCCGTTCGACTATCACAACGAGAACTACACGCGCGATCTGTGGACCGTGGAGGGCGTCACCAGCTACTACGAGCTGCTCGCCCTGCAGCGCGCGGGCTTGCTAAGCGGCGCGCGCTTGCTTGAGCTCATGGCCGACAGCGTGCGCGCGTTGGAGGGTGTCCCGGGGCGCGCGCTGCACTCGCTCGAAGATGCCAGCCTCAACGCCTGGATCAAGCTCTATCGACCCGATGAGCACACGCGCAACTCCAGCGTCTCGTATTATCTCAAGGGCGAGCTGGTGTGCTTCGCGCTTGATGCCGCGCTGCGCGCGCAGAGTCAGGGGGAGCGCAGCCTGGATGATGTCTTGCGCCTGCTCTGGACCCGCTACCAAGAAGACGGGCGAGGCTACCCGGAGGGCGGCTACGCGGCGATCGTGCGTGAGGCCACAGGCGTCGACGTCGACGCGCTGCTGCACACGCTCGCGCGCACCACACAAGAACTCGACTGGGACGCGCTCTTGCGCGGGGTGGGCTTGCAGCTCACGCGCACCCACAGCGATGGCAAGCCGCGCGCTTGGCTCGGCGCGGAGGTCACCGACCAAGGCGGCCGCGCCGTGATCAAGCAGCTGCGCGCTGACAGCCCCGCCGCGCGCGGCGGCTTGTCGCCCGGTGATGAGCTGGTCGCGCTGGATGGCTGGAAGATCACGCCGCAGCGGCTCGACGCGTTGGTCGGCGCCCACGCGCCAGGGGCCACCGTGCAGCTCCACGTGCTGCGTCGCGAGCGTCTGATCCAGCGCGCGATCAGCTTGGGTGAGACGCCCCCCGATCGCTACACGATCGAACCTGTCCCTCAGCAACGCCCGGAGCAGGCGGCGTGGTGTCGCGCTTGGCTTGGCTTGAATGACCCTGAGGAGGGCTGATGACTGTGCGTCACCACCGAACCGCGCGCGCCCTCGGCGCGCTGATCTTGTCCGTCTCCCTGATCAGCGCCAGCGCGCTGGCGCAACAGCCGAGCGCCGCGCCCGCACGATCGCCCGGCGAGGTGTCGCGCATCTCCAGTGAGATCAGCAATGAGATCTTCAGCCCGTTCTGCCCTGGCAAGACGCTGGAGATGTGCCCCTCCCCGAACGCCGCTGAGGTGCGCCGCGAGGTGCAGCGCTTGGCCGAGCAGGGCCAAGACAAAGAGGCGATCAAGCTCACCATCTTGGAGACCTATGGCCAAGAGTTTCGCATCGTGGAGCCGCCCCCTGAGGATAACATCGGGCTGCTGATCGCCATCGCGCTCGGGCTTGTGTTCGCGCTCGGGGCGGTCTACGTGCTCAGCAGGCGGCGCAAGCGCGGGGCAGCGCCGCCTGCGCCGCTGAGCGACGCCACCCTCAGCGATGAGGCCGCTGACGCCGCTGGCGAGCTGAGCGCTGAGGATCGTGAGTACCTGCGACAGCTCCACGAGGAGCCTTAGCTTTTTTGAGGGGCACGCGCTAGCGCGCGCCAGCCTAGACGCGGCCACACGCTTCGCGTGTGGCCGCGTCCTCGCTCACTGCGCATCGGTGGGCTTGTCTGCGGGCGCCTCATCAGGCGCATCATCGGCAGGTGCATCGGCGCCTGCATCATCAACAGGCGCATCATCGGCAGGGGCAGCGTCAAGGGGCGCGACCTCGACGGCTGCCAAAGCAGCCTCAGGCTCGCTCAGGCCGAGCTGTTCGCGCAAGATCTCGCCGAGCGTGCTGGTGGCGGTGGCCGCGTCGCTGTACTCACGATCGGGGCCAGCGTCATCAATGGCGTCGCGCTTGAGCGACAGGCTGATGCGCTGTCCTTGACGGTCAAACGACAGCACCAGCGCCTCGACCTGCTGGCCAACCTTGAGGACGTCGCGCACCTCCACGCGATCCTCGCTGACCTCGGAGACGTGGATCAGCCCCTCCACCTCGGGGATGATCTGCGCGAAGGCGCCAAACGGGGCGAGGCGCACGATCTCGACCTCGATCTTGGTGTTGGGGCGCGCGATGGCCTCGGCCTGATCCCAAGGATCGACCTCCAGGTGCTTGACGCTCAGCTCCAAGCGCTGCGCTTGGGTGTCAATGCTGAGGATCTTCGCGCTGACCGTCTCACCCACGGTGAAGCGCTCAGCGGGGGAGATGTTCTTGCGGCTCCAGCTGATGTTGCTCACATGGACGAGGCCATCAATGCCGGGCACGACCTCCACAAAGGCGCCAAACTCAGCGATGTTGCGCACCACGCCCTCGATGATCTGCCCAAGCTCATGGGTGCTGGCGAAGTCATCCCAGGGGTTAGGCTGGAGGCGCTTGACGCTGAGGCCGAGGCGGCGCCGCTGCGCGTCAACGCTGAGCACCTGGACCTCGATCGTCTGACCGACGCTGAGGTGCTGCTCAGGGCGCACATTCTCACTGGACCAGGACAGCTCAGAGGCGTGCACGAGCCCCTCCAAGCCTGGCGCGAGCTGGACAAAGGCGCCAAAATCAGTGAGCCGCGTCACCTCACCGGAGACGGCCTGCCCCTCGCTCAGCATGCTCGCCGCCTCGTGCCACGGATCAGCGAGCAGCGCCTTGCGATCGAGCGCGATGCGCGGGCGCTTGCCCTTCTTGCCGGGCTGGATCTCCATGATGACGACCTGCACCACGTCGCCGACGCTGACCTCCGAGTGCGCATCATCGACGCGACCCCAGCTCATGTTCGAGACATGGAGCAGCCCCTCAATGCCGCCGCCGAGGTTGATGAACGCGCCATAAGGCTTCACCGTCGTGACGGTGCCCTGGCGCGTCTGGCCGACCTCAAGCGCCTCCAAGACCTGCTCACGCGACTGAGCGCGGGCGACCTCAAGGGCGCGCTTACGGCTCAGGACGGGGCGACAGGTGGCCTCGTCAAAGTCGATGATCTGGAAGGTGTCCACGAGGCCGAGGTAGCTGCGCGGCTGCTCGACGCGGTGCAGCTCCAGGTGGCTCAAGGGCAAGAAGGCGCGCACGCCGATGTCCACCCACAGCCCCCCGCGCCCGACTGAGACGATGGTGCCCTGGACGCTGGCGCGCTGCTTGGCCATAGCGACCAGCGCGTCCCACGCGGCGAGCTTCTCGACCTTGCGCAGTGAGGCGCCCCAGGCGTCGCCAAGCTCGCGCTCGACGAGCAGCTCATAATCATCGCCCACGGTCAGCTCGGGCTGCTCGCCGAGCTCCTCCTCGCTCACGAGCGCGACGCCGCCCGCGTAGAGGGTGAAGGCGAAGCCGCGCGGCTCACGACCCGTGAAGGTCGCGCGCTGGAGGGTGTTGTCGAGGGAGGTGTCGGGGGTAGGATCGGTCGACTGACCGGCCTCGGTGATGTCGCTCATGAGGTGCCTCAAAGCCGCTGATGGTGCTGGCTCGCGCCAAAGATCACAACATCAGCGGTTTAACGCTAAAGCGACGAGGCCGCAACGCCCGATCACTTCTTGGCGCGCCGGATGTGCACGGCTGTGCCGACCTCTTGCGTGCCACGCAGCGCGTCATCGCCGGCAGGCACGACGTCATTCTTGCAGTTGTCGCACATGTACTCCAGCCCGGGCCAGGGCTTCTGGGACAGGAGCATCACGACGCTGCACTCCATGCAGTTGACGCGCCACTGCGACTGCTCCTCCTTCACGCGCTGCTTCTGCACTTCTTGCCAGCGCGAGCCCTCGCCCAAGTGCTTGGGCGCGCAGGTGGAGCAGAAGTAGTTCTTGCGCGCGCCCTTGGGGACGTACTCCAAGACCTCGTTCTTGCCACACGACGCGCACTCGATGGGGAAGCTGACGCGCGTGTTGTGATCCTTGCGCGGCACGCTACCCCGGCTGCCAGTGTGACACTTGCGGCACATCTCACCGCCGCGCGGCTTGAAGGGCACTGAGTCCTTGACCCCGCACAGCGCGCACTTGATCTCGAATCGCTCTTTATTCTTAGGAGATGCCATGCGCTAGATCCTCGGGATGCGACAGACTGAAGGCCGCCCCTGATGCCAGGAATCAGCCTCGCGGTCAACAGCGAAGGGGGCCTAGTTTATGCCCCAAACCCGCGCTCAAGGGCGCGCTCAAGGGCGCGCGTTGTCGCGCCCCGGCGTGGGCGCGACGCGGTGGAAGTCCGTCGCGTTGTCGTCGGAGTCTTGCGCGCGGCTAGGATCATTCATGGGCCAGCGCGACAGCGACTTGCCTGCATCAAAGCGCCCAAACGGCGCGGGCGCGCCCTCCCCGCGCGCGAAGTCGCCCGCGCCAAAGCTGCCATAGGCGATCGCGTCGACGACGCGGCCTCGGTACTCCAGCGCGAAGCTGTCGGGGCCGTTCTGCAAGTCCACACCCTCATAGGGGATGTCACACACGCTCAGCAGCGCGTCGCTGCCGTCGATGTTGCAGATGACCCGATAGCCCTCATCCCCGATCAGCCCGTGCGGCGTGCTGGTCGAGAGGATGATCCCAGGCACCACCCCGGTGAAGAGGTATTCTTGGTCGTTGGCGCCGTTGATCGCGCGCAGCACATAACCCTCCAGCTCCACGTCGACCCAGCCTTGGATCGGGGCGGCGATCTCCACGAACGTCTCCATCTGGCCGATGACGCCATCGGCGCCGGGCTGATCAAAGTAGACTTCGCTCAAGCGCAGATCGCTGTTGGGCTGTCCCGGGGTGGGGAACAGTGACACGAAATCAGCGGCGTTGTCTTGCGTGTCAGCGCGCCCAGGCAAGCGCCCCAGGGTGCGCCCGCGATAGACGCCTGGCGCGGGGGTGCCGCGTCCGGCGGCCACCTCATTGGTGCCAAAGGTGCCATACGCGAGCCCATCCGCGATGGCGCCTTGCGGCGTGATGAGCTGCACGCTGTCGGGGCCGTTCTGGAGCGCGTCTTGGCCGCTCGCGTAGGCGGTCATGATCGGATAAACGTTGGTGCCTAAGAAGTCGAAGATCCGATCAGGCTGCGTCATGGTCACGACCGCGAAGCCGCGCCCATCAAGCAGCGCGCCCGCAGGCAAGGTGAACTCACCGTAAGGCAGGCCGCCGTTGCCGTTGATGAGGCGCACCGCATAACCCGCCAAGCTCAAGCCCGCAGGACCGCGCAGCTCGATGAAGTTGGCGCTGTCGCCATTGGGCGCCACGTCCGCCCCGAGCGCGTCGTAGAAGACCTCATTGATCAAGATCATCCCCATGGCGGGCGGCGCGGTGCAGACGGCGCTCGCGCCGCTGCTGTCACAGGTCTCAGCGGGGTTAGGACAGTCTTGCGGGAGATCCAGCTCGACGCAGCCATCGCCGTCAGTGTCACGGCACACGACGCGCTGATTGCCGCTGCACTGCTCCTGGCCTGCGACGCACGCGTCCACGCAGGAGGTGACGGAGACGCACGCGCCGCGCCGACATTCTTGGGCTGCCCCACAGGCGGCCTCAGTGACATAGGCGTCGCAGCCGTCCACGAGCTGACAGACGCGAGGCAGGCCATCCGGGCTGCACAGCCGCTCGCCGCGCACGCACTCGGGCTCGCAGCTCACCACGGGGGCGCAGTCGTTATCAACGCACGCGAGCCCTGGGGGGCAGTCCTTGCCTGGCGAGTAGATGGCGCAGCCATCGGCGCCCTCGCGGCAGGTCGTGATCAGCTCGCCCTCGCAGCGGCTGGTGCCTGGGGAGCAGGGCGCGGGACAAGTGACAAGCTCGCACGCGCCCGTGGCGAGGTTGCAGACCTCCTCGCCATCGCACGGCTGATCGTCGCCGTAAGCGAAGCAGCCATCACTGTTAAAATCCCCGCAGCTCTGGACCAAACCTTCGGGGGAGCAGCGCGGCGGCGAGTCGAAGTCGCACTCGTCGGAGCACTGCGAGGGGCCAGTGTCCGGCACGCACGCGCCGCCGCGACACACCAGCTCCCCCTCACAGGGCGTGGGGTTGCGAAACGCGTAGCAGCCCTGCGCGTCGGCCTCACAGCTCAGGTAGCTCGTGTCATCCTGGCAGCGCCGGTCGGTGGTGAGGCAGAGCTGGGGGCAGCCGCCCATGTCGTCTGGGGTGCGATCGGGCGCGGGCTCATCGCCTGGGCAGCCGACGAGCACAGCTGTGAAGAGCGAAGCAGAGAGCAGCCCGACCAGGGCCTTGAAGGCCCAGCGATGACGCAGCATGTGTGGCTCCTGAGCACGTCGTGTGACGGTTCGGGCGCGACTGTAGCGTAACGTCTGGACGCGCACAAGCGCGCGCCCTATCAGCGCAAAGCGAGGGCGCGCGCGCGATTAAAAGCTCGGCGCGTGATCAGCGCTCGGTGGGCTCAGGCGCCACCATGCCCCAGGAGCTGAGCGCGAAGCTGCCCGCCAGCTGCCACGCGCCCTCGCCTGTCAGCGGCGCCGTCTCCAAGCGGCCGAAGAAGCGGTAGAGCCGATGCGCGTTGTCGGCGTCGCGCTGGACGAGCTGGCTGTCGAGCGAGCCGCTCAGGCGCCAGCGGGCATCGGGCGCGATGAGCTCCACGCTCGCGTCGCGGCGGCTCAGATCGACGCTCAGCGCCACCGGCTCAAGCTCAGTGGCGTGCTCACGGAAGCGCTCGAAATCAGCGCGCGGCGAGCAGGCGAAGCCTTGGAGCAGCGGCCCTGCATCGCTAGGGGCGATGGTGAGCCCGCAGCCCGCGCCCGCCAGTGGATCATCCACCGCGAACACTGTCGGCAGCGCGAACACGTAGCCAAACCACGCGCCCGTGATCAGCACAGGATCGGGGCGCTCCGCTAAGGGAGGCGGCCAGGGCGGTCTATCTGTGGAGGGGCGAAAGCCATCATGCGGCTCGCGATAGAGGTCGGAGCGCAGCGCGCCGCGCAGCTGACGGATGATGCCCGCGCCGCGCAGCGTGAGGGAGTCTACCACCAGCGCGCCCTCCAGCGCGCTGGCGCGCGTGAGCGCGTGACATGATGCGGCGCGGGCGCCGACGCAGGCGGCGGCGTCGAGCGTGAGCGCGAGCGCGCCGTCTGCGTCGGCGGTGGCCTGCAGGGGGAAGCCCACCTGCAGCCCTGGCGCGCGCACCAGCAGCACGCCTTGGCGGTTCGTGGCGCTGCCATGCAGCGTCATCGCTGCGTCATGCCAGCCCTCAGGCAGCGCGCCGCCGGGGCCGATCTCGACCTTAGCGTCAAAGACCGCCTCAGGCAGCGCGCTGCCGGGCGGCGGCGGCGTGGGCTGGCGCATCTCCTCATGCCCCATGTCGCTGGGGGGCATATCAGGCGCAAGTGCGCCCACCTCATCAGGAGGCTCAGGTGCGCCACAGCCCCACAAACCGAGCACACACAGCACAAGACACAGGCCAGGAAACCTCACAGCACATCCTCCCAGACCAACGACACCGACGGCTCCAGCGCGTAGCCCTCATCCAGCGTGACGAGCGCGCCCTCAAGGCCCAGCTGGCGCAGCGTGCGGATCGCCCAGTAGACCCGCTCGCATGACTGCTCAGGCGCGATGACTTGGCCGGGCCAGCCTAGCTCAAACAGCTCATACACGCCGATGCCTACACCGGGCTGAGCTTGCCGCGCTTTGACGAGCGCGTCCAGCACGAGCCGCAGCGCCTTGCGCCGACTCAGGTTCACCACCTCACTGTCATCCACCGCGAACCACATCACGCCCGCGCCCAGGCGCAGCGCTGGCCCTTGGCGCTGCGACGGATCGGAGGCCTCAGCGCCGACCTCCAGCACATCGCCCGACGCGCTCAGCCGCAGCGCCAGGCGCCCATAGAGGGTGCCGCTGGCGCGCGGGTCCAGTCGCAGCGCGCGCGTGGGCTCAGGTGACGCGTCGAGCACCTGCCACAAGAACCTGGCCAAGCCTTGCTCAGGCGCGCTACGGGCCGCGCCCCCGAGGCGCTGTCGCGCCACGGCGGCCCAGCCCTGGCTGTGCGCGGCCTCAAAGCCCTCGCAAGCCTCGCGCAGCAGCGCTTGGGCTTGCTCATCACGCGCCAGCTCCAGCTCCAGCCAGCCCCAGCACAGCGCGGCGGCGGCCGCGTCCTCACGCTGCCCATGCGCGCGGTGATGATCGCGCGCGAGCTGATAATAACGTCGCGCCTGCGCGACCTGCTCGCGCTCGTGGGCGAGCGCGCCGAGCGCGAGCAGCACGATCCCCTCATAGAGGGGGGCGCCCAGGGCGCGATGATCCTCCAGCGCGCTCACATAGGCGCGGTGCGCCTCCTCAAAGCGCCCCAGCCGATGCCACGCGGCGCCCAAGTTGCCACGACAGATCGCGGCCAAGCCCGCTTGGCCTTGTGCGGCGAGCTGGGCTGCGGCGCGCTCTAGCGCGCTGGCGGCGCTGGCCCAATCACCCAAGGCGAAGTCTGCCTCACCGAGCCCTTGGGCTGCGCGCGCCGCCAGCGGCGCGCTGTCCACCTCAGCGGCCAGCCGCGCCACGCGCTGATGCGCTTGGCGCTGTCGCTCAAGCTGCCCCTGATAATAGCAGACATACGCCTCACGGCGCGCGACCTCGGCCTCATCGCGCCATCGCGCCCCTGGCGCGATGGCGCTCAGCTCGGCCGACGCAGCGGCGCTCCCCTCACGATCACCGCAGTCCATCAGGGCCGCAGCGAGGTAGGCGCAACGCAACCTCGCCAGCGAGGGCTCGTGGGGCGCCTGGAGCGCGCGAAGCAGCGCGGCGCTCTCTTCGGCGCGGCCGCACAAGCGCGCGGCCTCAGCCGACAGCACCAGCGCGCGCGGCGCCGCGTCCGGGCCAAGCCGCGCCGCAGCCTGCGCCAACCACCGCGCCGCCTCAGCGGGCTGACCGCGCACCAGCGCCAGCTCGCCCATGGCGAGCAGCAGCTCACCGCAGGTGGGCTGGCGCTGGTGCGCGGTCAGCAGCATCGCCTGATGCGCCTCCACGCCGCCGACGCTCGCATAGAGCGCGTCGAGCGCGAGCGCAGCGTCAAGCTGCGCGGCGTCATCTTCAGGCAAGCGCGACGCCACACACTCTAGCTGGGCGCGCGCCTCAATGAGCCGCCCGCGCGCCTCGCGCGCGTGCGTTTGAAGCGCGAGTGACGCGCGCCAGCGCGTCGCCGCGTCGAGATAATAGCGCGCGTGCGCGTCGCGCAGCGCGTCCCAGTCGGGCGGCGGATGGTGCAAGCGCACATACTCCCGCACGCTCTCCAGCAACCTCAAGCGCACCTCACCCGCGAAGCGCGCGGACGGCTCGCTCACCAGCAGCGAGCTGCGCGTGAGCGACTCCAGCACATCCAACAGCGCGAGCGCGTCGGGCGCCTCATCATCATCGCCCAAGATCGTCTCAGCGGCGTCAAGCGACAGCGGGCCGCAGAACACGCTCAAGCGCGACAGCGCGCGCTGCTGTGACGCGTCGAGCGCTTGCCATGACAGCGCCAAGGCGCCACCGAGCGATGATTGAGGCCCTGAGCTGGACGATGACTCCGCGTCGCGCAGCAGCTGAAAGCGGCGCGCCAGCCTGCGCAGCAGCTCCGCAGGGCCGAGCAGGTTCACGCGCGACGCGGCGAGCATGATGGCCAGCGGCAGCCCGTCGAGGTGACGCGTGAGCTGAGCTACGACCTCGCGCGTAGGCGCGTCCAGCGTGAAGTCGCGACGCGCGCGCTGCGCGCGCGCCTCGAACAGCGCGATCGCGTCCTCCTCATCAAGCGCGGGCAGGCTCAGGTGTGTGACATGCGCGCACGGGATCATCTGGCGCGAGGTGCAGATCAGCGCGAGCTCCGGCGCGTGGCGCCGCAGCGGCGCGAGCGTCTGCTCAAGCGTGGAGGTCAAGGCGTCCACGCCATCAAGCACCAGCGCGCGCGCTTGGCGCGCCTCAAGCGCGAGGGCGAGCTGGCGCATCGCCTCGTCGCCCTCGCGCGCTTCAGCGACGTTGAGCCCGAGCGCAGCGGCGAGCTCCAAGGTCACCGTCATCGGGCGCGACGCGCCCGCGAGCGACACCCACACGAGGTCATCCAGCCGGACGCTCAGTTCTTGAGCGAGCCGGCTCTTACCGACGCCGGGCGGCCCCGTGACACACACCCACGCCGCGCGCTCGACCTGAACGCTCAGCGCGTCAAGCGCGTCAGCGCGCCCGATCAAGGGCAGCGGCGCGGGAGGTGGCCGATGCGGCCGCGCGTTGAGCGGCTGCGGAGGAGATGAGGTCATCGCAAGCTCCAGAGGCGACATGGCCCGACGACCACTTGAGGGCGTCGGGCCACAGCTTACCACAGAGACACCTCACGACAGACGCGCGTCGCGCGTCTGAGGCCAGGGTTCAGCCCGCGCTGTAAGCGCGTGTCCACGCGCAGCGCGAGCGAGGATCTTCAGGAGAGGCAGACGGGCTGCGTCTGACCGCACGCGCCAGCGTCGTCGCAGTACTTGATCACTGCCGTCTCGAAGCAGTCACGATCGTTGGGGTCACAGACGGTGCACGTCTCACCGCAGACCTTACCCTCGCAGGGGTTGTAGTCCGACTCACAAGCGGGGAAGCGCGGCGAGCAGGAGCCATCGGCCTGGCAGAAGTTCACGACCGCGGGCTCAATGCAGTCAGGATCATTGGGCGCGCAGCGCGTGCAGACCTCACCGCAGCTGTTGGCGTCGGCGCAGGGGTTGTGCGGCTCAGGCTTCACGCACTCGGGCATGCGAGGTGAGCAAGCGCCGTCAGCTTGGCAGAAGTTCACGACCGCAGGCTCGATGCAGTCAGGATCATTGGGCGCGCAGCGCGTGCAGACCTCACCGCAGCTGTTGGCGTCGGCGCAGGGGTTGTGCGGCGGCGGCTCGGGGTTGTCACACACGGGCAGGATGGGGCTGCAGCTGCCCTCGGCGTTGCAGTGCTTGACCACGGCCGTCTCAAAGCAGTCACGATCGTTGGGGTCGCAGATGGTGCACGACTCACCGCAGACCTTACCCTCGCAGGGGCTGTAGTCCGACTCACAAGCGGGGAAGCGCGGCGAGCAGGAGCCATCGGCCTGGCAGAAGTTCACGACCGCGGGCTCAATGCAGTCAGGATCATTGGGCGCGCAGCGCGTGCAGACCTCACCGCAGCTGTTGGCGTCGGCGCAGGGGTTGTGCGGCTCAGGCTTCACGCACTCGGGCATGTGTGGCGAGCAGGAGCCGTCAGCTTGACAGAAGCTCACGACCGCAGGTCCAATGCAGTCAGGATCATTGGGCGCGCAGCGCGTGCAGACCTCACCACAGCTGTTGGCGTCGGCGCAGGGGTTATCATCCGGAGCGCAGTCGCGATCGGGGTTGGTACAGAACTCATCGCAGATGCCATCGCCATACCAGCCCTTGAGGGCGCACAGGTCGCGGCCCTGACGATCAACGCCGTTGATCGCGCGCGCTTGCTCGCGGGTGAGCTGCTGGGTCTGGTTGCTGAGGTCATCAGCGGGCACCTCGCCACAGGCGACGAGGCCCGCGCTCAGGGTGGCGACGAGGGCGAGGGGCTTGATCCAGGCTTGGCGTGTCGTGTTCAACATAGCGTCTTCTCCATCAAAGATGAGGTTCATCACACAGGCATTGTGCCGACGAGCCTAATCTCTCAACAGCGCGCCTGAGGCACAACCGAGCGCACCTGAGCGAACCTGAGCGCTGCGACGCAGGGCTCGCCCCCTGGCCTCTCGGGCGGCCCTCTCTATGGGGGTGCTCGCCGTGCATGCGCGGCGAGCTAGGCGCTCACTGAGGGGTGCAGGTCGCCACCCCCGCGCGACGTTGACGCTCACGCAGCGCGCCGTGCTGGGGCACCGCCCCTCAGCCAGGTAGCGCCACTGATAAGCGCTGGTGCGCCAGCGGGTGTCATTGCCCCCCACAAAGCAGGCGTTATCACGCACGTCGCGCTGGTGTGCGATGCAGGTGGCGATGGGATGAGGGGGTGTGGGCACCCGCGCGTTATCGGTTCGCTCTTGTCCTCGGGTCAAGCACACGGTATCGGACGCGCAAGCGGTGGACTGCCAGAGCGAGCAGCCAGCAGGAGCAGCGCGCGCGCAGACCTCCACCGCGCTTTGGTCAGCGCTGCCTCGCTGCGTGCCCATGCGGGCGGCGCAGCTTGGATCAGCTCGGGCCTGTTGTCAGGGGTGAGCGCATCAAGCGCAGGCTCAAAGGGCTCAGGTGAGATGCACGCGGCGCATGCGAGCAGCGAGAGACAGAGGGATGAGCTGGCGCATGGTCGCCTCATCGCGTGGAGAGAGCGCGACATCACTGTCATGGTCACAGACAACCATGTCAGCGATGGCGCTGAAGATGACGTGGCGAGGCAGCCGCGCGCGCGCCAGCGCGCGGCCCTGGCGTTGAGCGTGAAAACAAGCGCTATCATGGCACAGTTCGTGCTGTGAACCGAGCCACCTGAGCAGCCCGCGACAGGACAGCGGCGTCGACGACCCTTGATGCGGGATCCTGACGGAGCCACATGATGCAATATTCTG
>CAYXWB010000135.1:0-13328 GCA_964468515.1 uncultured Bradymonadales bacterium
ACCTCCCATCACCACCCCACCGGCCGCTCAACGCGCGCTGGGTGCGGCCCAAGCTGCGCTTGGGCCGCACCCAGCGCGCGCGCTCGCGCCTCGCGCGAGCGCCACACCGCCTCACGCGGGATCCGCTCCAGCACCCCCTCACCGTAGACGTCGTACAACCCCAGCGAGGTCTTGTGGACGTAGCCGATGTGACAGCCGCAGTGGGAGCCGTCGCACGGGCGCGGCTCAAGCCGCGCCTCGAACCCAGGCTCATAGATGTTGCCGATCTTGGCCTTTAAGAAGTGGCAGCGGCGCGCATCACCCGCGCCGTCTACCGTGAAGCTCGTGTGACCCGCCGCGCACGCCGCGCCCTGGCTCACATGGTAGCGGGTGTTGTAGCGAAACAGCGGATCGATTGTCTCCAGGCGCTGCACGTCCTGCTCACTGTAATACTCAGGCTCGCGCTTGTACGCGTTGACCCACAGGTAGACCTCGGGGGAGAGCGCCTGACGCAGCGCCTCAATGTCATCGAACGACTCGCGCAGGCCCACCACGCCCACGCTATAGCGCGCGCCGCGCGCGTCGAGCTTGGCGCACTTGCGCACAAACTGATCAAGCCCAAGCTGGGTCGGGTGATAGGTCACCCACAGCGCCACGCGCGACAAGTCGCACGCATCAAGCCACGCCAAGGGCGCGCTCAGGTTAGTCTGGATCACCGCGCGCGTGACGTGCGCCATGTGACTGAGCCGCACCAGCGCGCGCTGATAGGGCCGCCTGATGAGCGCCTCACCCCAGGGCGTGAACAGCACGCCGATGGGGCGCGGCGCCTGCGCCTCGACCCAAGCGATGAAGCGCTCAAGCTGCGCGGCGTCAGCGGCCAGCGCCGCGCGCGAGTCGCGCGTCTTGGCGAAGGGGCAGTAATCACAGGCGTAATTACAGCTCGCCAGCGGCCCACGGTAGAGGATCTGCCAAGCAGCGTGCGTCATCGCAGCTCATACTCCGTCATCAGCGCCTGGACCGGCTCGGAGTAGAGCCAAGGCCCGATCACATCGGCGCGGGCTTGGCCCGCTGGCGTCAGGCGCAGCACGTCGCCCTCGCGCGTGGCCAAGCCGAGCGTCACCAGCTCCTCAAGCTGCGGCCACGCCTCGCGGCTGCTCTCACCGAACTGAGCGCGGTACATCGCGTCATCCAGCCCCTCCCCGCTCAGCACCGAGATGGCCACCATGCGATGGCGCTGCTCTTTGGCGTCGAGCACGAAGCCATAGTCGACCATCGCGAAGCGCTCCTCAGTGCGCGTGGCGTAATCCTCAATGATCGAGACGACGCCGCGACGGCCCACCGCGTAATCCGTTGAGTAGTGGACCGCGCGCGTGTAAGCGCGCGCGCCAGGGCCTAACCCGACCATGCCGTCGGTCTGACAGCAGTACACCGGCCCCGGCACACCGCGCGCGTCAGCGCGGCGAAACAAGCGCATGGAGTGCTGCACATACCCACGCTCAAGCAAGAACGCGCGCCCCTGCTCATACAGCGCCAAGCGCTCATCATCCCACGCCTTCGACGAGTTACCCAAGCCTGTCAGCGGGCGCACATAGAGCGGGTAGAGGAAGATCTCGGTGGGCTCATACGCCAGCGCGCCTTGTAGCGACGCCTCCCAGCTCTCGGCTGTCTGGTCGGGGATGCCGTAGATCAGGTCGATGTTAAACAGCGGGAAGTCCGCGTCACGCAGCGCGCTCAAGGCGCGGTGCAGCAGCTCGGGCGGCTGCGGCCGACGCAGCGCGCGCGTCTCACTGTGCGAGAAGCTCTGCACGCCCACGCTGACGCGATCCACGCCGCGCGCCTTCAGCAGCGCGATCTTATCTGGCGTGCTCGTCTCAGGCGACGTCTCACACGAGGTCGGGATCGCGTGCAGATCCGCGCCCATGCGCTCCATCAGATCGAACACGCGCGTGAGCGCGCTGACCTCAAGCTGCGTCGGCGTGCCGCCGCCGATGGCTGCGCGCGCGTAGCGCGCGTCTGGCCCCAGCGCCTCACGCGTCACCTTCGCCTGACGCTCCAACGCCCCCACATACCCCGCCGCGATCCCCTCGCCGGGCTTAGCCATCGTGAACAGGTTGCAGAACCCGCAGCGCATCTCGCAGAACGGCACGTGCACATATAAGAACAGCGCGCTGCGATCCTCATCGGCCCACACCTCGCGCAAGGTGCGCGCGGGCTCAATAGGCCGGTAAGCGGTCTTGTGCGGGTAAGCATACGTATAAGACTGGTAGGGAGAGCCGGTTAACAGCTCGCGCAGCGGGGTCATCGTGCTCCTCTTGAGGGCGCGTCGTCAGGCGCGTCGTCAGGCGCGTCTGCGGCGCCTGCAAAGTGTAGCTCAGCGTAAGGGACATCCATCACCACGGGCAAGCCGATGCGATGGCCCATGAACCCGTCCTCGCCATAAGCGCTGCCATGATCGGCGCACACCACGGCGAAGACCTCAGGGCGCGCGCCAAGCGCGCGCCACAGCGGCGCGAGGCTGCGGTCCACATAGATCATGGCGGCCGCGTGCGACTCGATGCTGTCCTGGGTCGCGCCGGGCAGGTAGTGGCGGTTGGGCTGGTGGATCGCGGACACGTTGATGAACAGCATCACACGCTGCGTGGGGGCGATTTGGGCGAGCCTGGCGCTGGCGAGCGCGACCTGATGTTCGGTGGAGCGCGGGTCGGTGACGCCCAGCTCAGGCGACCAGTGCGCCTCATCGAACAGGCCCGGCAGCACGCACCCCACCGCCGTCTGCATGTTGAAGAAGCCCACGCCGCCGATGCAGATCGTGTGATAGCCGCGCGCGCGCAGCGCGGCGATGAGGTCCGCCTGCTCGAACACGAAGGTGTCTGGCGAGGTCGTCTCACTGCCCCCAAACGACGCCGCGAACAGGCGCGGGTGGCGCCCAGGGATGGCGGGCGTGGGCAGAAACCCCGCGAAGAACGCGTGATGCGCGGCGTAGGTGAAGCTGCCCGGCGAGTGGCGCCGCTGCCAGCCCTCAGGGCCCAACAGCGCGCTCAAGTGGGGGGTGAGGCCATCTGTGTGCAGGCGCTGGGCCACATCATAGCGCAGCGTGTCGAGCGTGATGAGCGCGAGGTCGGCGCGGCCAATCAGCGCGTTCATGTCTAACATGGCCATCGCTCCTGGGTGAGCAGCGCGTCAATGTCATGCCAGACCTCATCGGGTCGCGCATCGATCAAGTCAGGCAGCGCGCGGCCGTGTGACAGCCAGCAGGTGCGCATCCCCGCGCGGGCCGCGCCCTCGATGTCTTTGACCGGATGATCGCCCACGAACATCACCTCGTGAGGATCACACTGGAGCGCGTCACAGGTCATGGCGAAGATGCGCGCGTCGGGCTTGTCGACGCCAAGCTCCCCGGAGATGAGCACGCGCTCAGGCGCGAAGCAGCCGGTGAGCGCGGCCGCTGCGAGCTTGGCGCGCTGCAAGGGGCCCGCGCCGCTGGAGACGAGCGCGAGCTGATAACGCCGTGATAACACCTCCAGCCACGCCGTGATCTCAGGGCGCGGCGTCACATGCGCGGCCAACCCCGCGCGCAGCGCCTGCCACACCGCGTCTGCGTCTTGCGCGGGGCGCGCCTGGGCGCCGAGCCACGCACAAAGAGCGAGCCTGTCGCTGTAGCCCATCGCGTCGCGGGCCATCGCCTCATCAAGCGCGCCGACATGCGCGCCAGCGCCCACAAGCCAAGCCGCGAGGTAGCCACGCATCGGCGCGCGCTGATCGATGAGCGTGTTGTCGAGGTCAAAGGCGATGGCGCGCAGCATCACGCGGCCCCCTGCGCGGCGCGATCGAGCGCGTCGATGATGCAGGCCGCATAGGTGTCGTGGCCCTCGTGCTCAAGGCCTGGGAGCAGATCGCCAAAGGCGTTGATCTCAATGACGCGCGGCGCGCCAAAGCCTGACGGGAACAGCACGTCTAGGCCCGCGTAGTGAGCGCCGGGGAAAGCTAACAGCGCGCGCTCGCACAGCCGCTGCGCCTGCGCCCAGCGCTCAACCCCTGCGCGCGCGATGAGCGCGTCGAGGTCGCCGCGCGCGTTGCCCAAGTGCAGATTCGTCATAGGGGAGCGGCTCGCGCGCACGACCGCGTGGCGCGCGCGGCCACCGAGCACGACCTGGCGCACATCCACGCTCAGGCCATCAAGCGAGGCCTTGGGCACCCACTGCTCCACGATCACGCCCTCGCGCACGAGCGCGTCCATCAGCGCGCGCGTCTGACGCGTGTTGGTGTAGCGCGACACGGTGAGCGCGTTGAACAGCCGCGCGCGAGCCCCCTCCATGACCAAGCGCGCGGAGGTGATCGCCTCCTCGCGCTTGGGGCCAACCCTGTAGGCGACCACGCCGGAGGCGCTGGAGCCTGTGCGCAGCTTGACGAACACGCGCGCGCAGTCAGCCGCGCGCATCAGCGCGCGCAGCGCGTCGTAGCCGCCCTCACCGCGCAGCGCGCCGATCATCGGCGTGGACTCCACCCCGGCGGTGTCGAGGTGAGCGCGCGCGTCCACCTTGTCGAACATCGCGCGGATCATCGCGGGCGGCGTCAGCGCGCTGTGCTGAGGAGATTGCGCGAGCGCGTGGTCAAGCCGCGCGAGGATCGCCGCGAAGCCCTCAAAGCGCTGCTGCGGGTAGAGGATCTCACCGTGCGGGGTCTCAAGCAGCGCCGCGCGCTCAGGATCGATGGCGGCGCTCTCACCCATCGCGCGCGCGCCCCAGATGAGCAGCTGACGCATCACCGCCTCATCCTCACCCGGAGAGTCAAAGCGCACGATGCAGCCAGGCGACAGCGCGTCTTCCAGGCGCGCGCGCTCAAGCAGCAGGTCGAGCCAGGCGACCTCGCGCGCGGGCGGCTGCCCCAAACGCGCGAGCGCCGCTTGGAACATCCGCACGCGGCGATTGTCGGGGTTACCCACGACCACAAACCGCGCCGCTGGCTCGACCTGCCCCACGCTCACTCCGACAGCTCGACGTAATAGTAGTCGCCGTCGGGCTGCTTCTGGCCGCTCGCGTCAACCTCGACGCCGCGCGCGCGCAGCCGATCGAAGACCGTGACATCTGCGATGTAGTTGCGGCTCACATCGAGCTTGGTGAGCGCGCCGAGGTCCTCGCACTCAGCGAGCGCGCGGGCGCCCAGGTCGGTCATGATCCCCTTCGAGAGATCGAGCGCGTCGAGCTGCTTCAACACTGGCGCGCCCACGAACGCCTCTGCGATCGCGTCTTGAAGCTCGCTGTTGCACAGCGCCAAGCTGCGCAGCTTCGCAAAAGGATAACACTGCTCAGGATACGGCAAGCCCACGATCAGCGGCTTGAGCGTGTCGAGCGTCGCGTCGAAGCCATAATCACTGCTCCCAAGCCACAGCTCCAGATGCTCAAGCTCAGGCAGCGCAGCAGCCGCGATCTGCGTGATCGTCTGCGCGCCCAAACCGCCAGTCTCCACGATCAAGCTGCGCAACGCCTCATGCTTCAGCTCGCGAAACTCCAGCCCCTCACCGCCGCGCGTCTTGAAGTATTCGAGCTTGGGCAGCGCGTGCAACAGCGGCGCGAGGTCCGCGCTGATGAGCCAAGAGATCTCCGACTCTTCTTGCTCATAATCCATGAACACCAGCGAGCGCAGCCCCTGCAACCTCTCCACCAGCGGCATCAGGTGCTCCAGCGCTTCGCGCGCCACAGGCTCATCCATGCTCCAGGCCCCGAGCACCAGCGCGTCGAGCGACTCCAGCGCCTCCTCCTCAGCGAACGCCTCGATGAGCTCGTCGAAGCCGTCGTTATCCCAGCTAACCCGCAGCCGATAGACCTTGCCATCCGCCTTGCCCAAGCCCTCACCCGCCACATAGTCAATCACTGGCTTGCCATGGAGCGTCTCAACAGTAGGCATCACATCCTCCCTATCCATTTAGGTGTTCTCGTGCGTCGTCCCCAAAACCTCAGCGCGCTGACGCGCAGCTTACAAGCAACCGCGACGACGTGCGAGGCTCTGTTCTCATAGCAGACGATCAAAACAAACCTCATCAACGCGCCTACACAGCGACGTCAAACTGACGCATACTCGCGCCCTTGCTCCCCTCACCACTATCAGCATCAAGAGCCGCCCATGCGCCCCACCCTCGCCGCCCCCCTCACGCTGACGCTGCTCATGAGCGCGTGCAGCTCGCCAGCGACCTCGCCAGCATCCCAGCCCGCGCCCGACACCGCGCCCCCTCAGCCTGCGACCGCTGCGGCTTCGCCCAAGCCCGCTCTAGACGCTGCCCTGGCGCCTGCGGCGCCAGCCGCGCCACAGCCCGCGCTGGCACAAGCGCCAGCCATCGACCTGACGCACAACCGCCACCGCTGGCATCTGCGCGACGGCGGCCTGCTCATCCCGTTCGCCAGCGAGGGGTTGTGGAAGTACACGCAAGAATACCGCCGCCCGTTCGACGCGGTGACGACGCACGAGGGGACCGCTGGGCGGCGCCTGACGCGCAACGAGGCGACGTTGAGCTTCCCGTGGGACGGCGCCACCGATCGCCCTATCACCGCGCGGCTGTGGGCGCATGGCGCGCACGCTTCGCAGTCCGTGCGCCTGGAGGTGAACGGACTGCGCCTCGCGCCGATACGCCTCGGCGCGTCATGGCAGCAGGTCGAGGTCACGATCCCAGCGGGCGCGCTCAAGGCTGGCGAGAACACCTTGGTGCTGCGCGCCAACCAGCGCGCCACGATCGGGGGCACCTCGACCTGGGGGCTGTATCACAGCCTCTCGCTGCGCGAGGACGACGCGAAAGCGCCCACCGCGCCGCCCGCGCTCACCCCCATCGTCACGGCCACGCGCGACGGCGCGCCGATCGAAGCGTTGGGCGGCGCGCGCCGCATCACCTTATATATGGAGCTGCCCGATGATGCATCGCTCACCTTCGAGGCGCGCGGCCCAGGCCGCGCCCGCATCCTCGCCCAAGGCGACGCAGGCGCGCCCGTCACGCTGCACGACGCGACGCATGACGCCACCTGGCAGACGCACCGCGTCGATCTGAGCGGCGCGCCCGCGCGCTTGATCAAGCTCACCCTGGCGCTTGACCCCGAGGTGGTGCTCGCCAGACCCAAAGTCCAGCTCTTGCAAGCGCCCGAGCGCGCCTTGGCGCCGGTGAAGCACGTCATCGTGCTGGTCGTCGACGCGCTTCGCGCCGATCGCCTCAGCCTCTACGGCCAGACCCGCGTGCAGACCCCGCGCATGACCGCTGCGGGCGCCCACGCCGCCGTCTTCATGCACAATCAGGCCGCAGCGCCCTCGTCGCCGCCCTCGCATGGCAGCATCCAGACCGGCATGATCCCGCGCGTGCACGGCGTCACGGGCGACAAGGGCAAGCTCATCCCAGGCACGCCGCTGATGAGCGCGCAGGTGCGCGCGGCGGGCATTCACACCGCCTATGTCGGCAACAACCCGTTTGGCATGTCCCGGCTTCGCGACGCTGGCAACTGGACCGAGTACATCGAGCCCAACAAGCAGGGCATGGGCATCGACTGCGCCGCTGTGGTCAAGCAGACCCTCGGCTTCGCGGCGAAGCACCATCAAGGCGATCAGCGCTTCTTCGTCTCCGCCCTGCCCTTTGAGCCGCACACCCCTTATCGTTATCATGACACGATCTCACCGCGCTATCACGGCGGCGACTGGGGGCCACCCGTGGGCAAGAGCGTGGACGGGCATCTGCTTGGGGCCATCACCAGCGGCTCGCGCAAGCTCACCGAGGCGCAGTGGTCGCAGCTTCGCGCGCTTTATGATGGCGAGATCGAGCACATGGACGCCTGCTTTGGCCAGCTCATCGACGGCCTCGACGCGATGGGCGTGTTGCAAGAAACTGCCATCATCCTCACCGCTGATCATGGCGAGGGGATGTTCGAGCATGGGCGCATGGGTCATGCTTATGGGCACTACGCGGAGCTGTCGAACGTGCCGCTGGTGATCTTCGCGCCGGGACGCATCCAAGGCGGCCCGCTCAAGCTGGACACCGTGACCAGCAACATCGACCTCGCGCCCACCGCGCTCGCGCTGCTCGGCGTCACCCCCGCGCCACAGATCCAAGGCCAGGACATGCTGCCCGTGGTGCGCCGTGAGGGGCCGTGGACGCCGCGCGTGGTGTCGATGGAGTATGGCAAGAGCTACGCGCTTCGCGCGCGCGATTGGAAGCTGATGGTGGATTACAGCGGCCGCGAGCAGCTCTATCACAGCGCCGAAGATCCCACCGAGCAGCAGGATCTGCTGGAGCGCGCCCCGCTGGCGCTGCGCTACATGCGCGACGCGACGGGGTTCTTCCTCGCGCATCGCAGCGCGTGGCGCATGGCGAGCTGGGGCAGCTTCAACGACCACGGCCCAGGCTACCTAGAGCACCTCAAACGCTGAAGCTTTAGCGCGCCGCCACGGGCAAGCGCGCGAGCTTGGCCTTGATCGCGTCGCTCAGGTGCGGCGATCCGAGCAGCGCGTCCACCCCGGAGCGTGAGAAGGCGCCATCGCCCAGACGCAGCGCCTCAAGGTTGGCGAGCGCGGGGGCGCTGGCGAGCATGTGCAGCGCGTTATCATCGAGCAGGTTGCCATAGAGGTTCAGCTCGCGCAGCTGCTCAAGCCAAGGCGCGCTGACGAGCGCGGCCACGCCCGCGCTCGTCAGCGCGTTCTTGCCAAGATCCAGCACGCGCAGCGCGGGCAGCGAGACGCGCACCAGCGACCTCGCTGCGTCATCCCCAAGCCCGCACTCCCACAAGCTCAGCCGCGACAGCGAAGCGCTCAGCGCGTCACCCCACATGGCATTGAGCACGCCAGCGTTGAGCGCGACCCCATCCAAGCTGAGCGAGGTCAGCGCCAGGGCAGCGAGCGTGCGCAGCGCGTCCCAATCAGGCTTGGCGGCGCTCAGGTCCAGCTCGCGTAAGGCGCTGAAGTGACGCAGCGCCTTGATGGTGTCGCCCACCTCATTGTGTGACAGATCGAGCGAGGTCAGCGTCGCGCGCGGCAGCGCGCGCAGCAGCGCGCGCGCCTTATTTGGGCTCAGCCCGCAGCCTTGCACGCCAAGCGCGCGCAGCGTGGGCATCCACGACGCTTCGGCGAGCGCGGCAATCATAGCCCCTGTCAGGGGGTTGCGCTGCAGCTCAATCGACGCCAAGCGCACCAAGTGGGAGTGCGCTGCGAGCGCTTGAAGCTCTTTATCAGTCAGCACGCACGCGCTCAGATCCACGCGTGTGAAGTGTCGCAGGCCACGATGGGTGAGCGGGCGTCGCAGCGTGCTCGGGTGCTCAAAGTCTCCCCCTGGCGAGTCCATATCACGCGGGAAGCGCTCCATCTCGCGCGGCGTGCGGCGCAGCCGCAGCGTGCGCGCGACGCACAGCCAGGGAGGATCTGACTCACCGCGCAAGATCTCACGCACCCAGCGCTCGGGCACCACGCGCGCCTCAGGACGCCAGCGCGCCAGATGGCCCTCCATATAAGGCCACACTTGCTCGGTGAACTGATCAGCAGGCCAGCGGCTGGCCCACTCACAGAGCTGATCCCAAGCTTGTGGGGTGTGCGCTTGGTTGAGCAGGCTGCGAAGATCACCGAAGTCGGGGCTGGCGCTCATCAGGTGTGCTCCGCGTGGCGATCAGCGTGGTGAGACGGGCAGAGGGTAGTGGCTCACCGCGACACGGTTGCCCTCACAATCGCGCGCATAAGAGGAGTGTGACGAGCGCGCCTCAATGACCCCACCCCCAGTGATATGACGCTGCTCCCAGGCCTCGCGCGCGTCGGGGGCGATGGCGAAGGCGAGCAAGAAGGGGCCGGGCGAGACGCCCTCCAGCTGGGGGCGCGGCGCGGCGTCTTGAGGCAGCTGCTCGATCATGAGGACCGCGCCCGCGCCAAGCGTGAGCCAGCTGGAGCGCAGCGCACCTGAGGGGGTGTGATGCTGCGCACACTCAGCCAAGCCGAAGCTCTGCTGATAGAAGGCGCTCAGGCGCGCGACATCGCGCGCGCCGAGCGCGATATGATGCAGCACGGGTCTTAGCCCCCTTGCTTCTTCTTGCGCTCCAGCTCCTCCTTGAACTCGATGCTGTAGCGCGTCCAGGGGCGAAGCTCCAAGCGCTTGCGGCTGATCGGGTCGCCGGTGCCCTCACAGTAGCCGTAGTCGTTGGTCTCGAACTTCTTGAGCGCCAGCTCGATCTGATTGAGCAGCTTGCGCTCTTTATCGGCCAAGCGCAGCGTGAAGGCCTGCGCGGAGAGCTTCTCGGCCTGATCGATCTCATCGGAGGGGCGCTCAGGATCGGCCATCTCGGAGATCCTCTGGGCGAGGCGGTCCTTGACCAGCTCGCGCTCATCTAGCAGGCGCTTCTTGAAGTAGTTCAGCTCCTCAAGGGTGAGGTCGTCGTCCTCTCCAAGGCTGGCGTGATCATCGGTCTTCTGGGCCATCATGGACCTCTGTGGCTCGGGTCAGTCGAGTCGGCGCCAGGGTTTGGCACACCGAGGATGCATCACCCCAACCAAGCGGTGATGCAGCGAAACACGAGGGATAAGACCTCGCGCTAGGGAGAGGCGCGCATCGCGCCGCGCTCGCACAGGCTCAAGGCGGGAGATATTAACGACATCAAACCTAAAATTTCAACCCCCAGGGTCGCAATCATCGATCGTGACGCGCGCGCTGACACGACCGCGCCCCGCTTGACACGGCGCCGCGCAAGGCGCGCCGCGCAAGGCGCGCGGCGCGACCGAGCCGCCACGAGCGGCCGCGCAGGCCGCCTGCGCGGCCGCTAGGACGCGGCTCGTGACATCCTCAACAACGTCATGTTACAAACTCGCCCGTTTGACGCTTCGCCCAAGCTCGCCAGCTCAAAGACGCAAGATGCAAGTGGAAGACACATCGCAGCAAGATGCGCCGACGCCAGCCGCGCCGCTGGCGAGCGCCCCTCCGCCCGCCCCCCCCCACCCGCGCCTCGACGCGGCCACCTCCGCTCACCTCAAGGGGATCGTCGCGCCGCTGGTCTTGCTGACCTTGAGCTTGCGCGTCGCGCGCTTGATCGAGCGCGGGGAGCTGGCGGGGGTGTTGGGGCTGCTCGACGTGTTCAAGTCAGACCTGCTGCTGCTGGCGGGGTTTGGCCTGACGAGCACAGCGATGATGACGCTGCTGCGCCCGTACAAGCGCGCGCAGCGCGCATGCTTAGCCATCATGTTACCGCTCGGGCTGTTGTGGGCATGCATGGAGCTCGCCGCGTTCAACTTCTATCTGGTCACGGGCTCCTCCTTAGACTTCGCGCTGATTCACTATGCGTTCGCGCAGAATGATGAGACGTGGTCGCTGGCGCGCGACTCGACGCCCGTGCTGGTGCTGATCGCGCCTGTGCTGTTCTTGATCGTGGCGGTGCGCATGCTCGTGCGCAAGCTCAAGGGCGCGCCACAACCTCCGCTCACCAAGCGCCACGCGCGCGTGGCGCTGGTAGCGCTGCCCCTGGGCTTACTGCTCGCAGCCCTGAGCGTGCTTGGGCCGCTACGTGAGCCTGATGTCACCTTCGCGCGCAGCGCGCTCGTTCATGTCGGGATCACGCTGACCGAGGAGCTGCGCGTGGGCGTCAATGATAACGCGCCGCTGCGCTTTCGCCCCCAGCAGCTCACGCTGCGCCCTCGCCAAGACACCCCCCAGCGCAACATCGTCGTGATCATCTTGGAGTCCACGCGCGCCAAGTCCGTCACGCCCTATGCGCCAGAGCTACAGACCACGCCTTATCTCAAGCAGCTCACTGAGCAGGGCTTGTGGGCCGAGCGCGCTTATGCCATCGTGCCCCACACCTCTAAGGCGATCGTGGGGATCTTGTGCGGCATTGAGCCCAACCTCACGCTGCCGATCACGGAGTCTGCGCCAGGCGGCATCCCCGCCCGATGCCTCGCCAAGCTCATGCGCGAGCAGGGCTATCGCACCGCGTTCTTCCAGACGGCCACCGAGAGGTTTGAGGGCCGCCGCCAGCTCGTCGCTAACATGGGCTTTGAAGACTTCATCCCCGGCGAAGACCTGCCCACCAAGGGCTTTCAAAAGGCGAACTACTTCGGCGTGGAGGATGACGCGATGCTCGCCCCCTCGCGCCAGTGGCTAGAGCAAGACAAAGACAAGCCCTTCTTGCTGACCTACCTCACCGTCACGCCGCACCACCAGTACCTCGCGCCCAGGCGCTATGGGCGCCACAACTTCGCCCCGACTAACCCGCTCAACCTCTACCTCAACTCGGTCCACTACCTCGATCACTTCGTCAAGAACGTCATCGAGCAGACCAAGGCGCTGGGGCTCTACGAGGACACGATCTTCGTGGTCGTGGGTGATCACGGCGAGGGGTTTAAGGAGCACGGGCGCAGCCAGCATGACAACACGATCTATGAGGAGGGCGTGCGCGTGCCGCTCATCTTCCACGATCCCCAAGCGCTCACCGCGAAGGCGGTCCCCCAGCTGAGCAATCAGCTCGACATCCTGCCGACCGCGCTCCACATGGCGGGATGGACGCCACGCGGCGAGCTGCGCGGGCAAGATTTGCACACGCTGAGCGAGGAGCGCGTCATGTTCGCGCACTGCTGGTATGCCAACCACTGCATCGCCTCGATCGACGGCCCCATCAAGACCATCCATCACTTTGGCAAGCGCCCGGACGAGGTCTTCAACCTCGCTCAAGATCCCGATGAGACGATCGATCTGGCCGAGCAAACAGAAGACCTGAGCGAGCGACGCGCGGCGATGCTGCGCTGGCGCGATCGCATCCGCAACGCTTACACCCAGCACTATGACCTGCAAGCGCGTCAGCTCATCAGCCGCAAGCCTCACAGCGACATCGCGCAGCCGCTCGATCTCAAGTTTGGCGAGCTGGTGAAGCTGCACGGCTATGAGCTCACCCCCGCTGGCCCCGTCCCGCCCGGTCAGCAGCTCACCCTCACCCTCTACTATGAGGCGCTGGCGAACAAGCCCGAGGGGTGGAAGATCTCGCTGCAAGGCCAGACCTCTGAGGGCAAGTGGGTGAACCTCGATCACGAGGCGCTCGGCGGCGTCCACCCGCTGAGCAAGTGGCGCCAAGGCGAACATCTCAAGGACATCCACACCTTCGCGGTGCCGCGCGAGCTCAAGCCTGGCGAGACGTTCACGATCTATCATGGCCTGTATCGCACCGTGGGCCCCAAACAATACGAGCGCGCGCCGCTGCGCGGTGAGGCGGAGCGCGATAAGTATGAGCGGGCCAAGCTGCTGACCATCACCGCAGGCGCGCCCACGCAGCCGTCGGCGCAGACGAGCAGCCCATGAGTGACCCTGAGCGGTCGCGACGCTGGCCCTGGCGCGCGCTGTTCTTGGGCTTCTTGAGCAGCGCGCT
>CAYXWB010000136.1:0-7869 GCA_964468515.1 uncultured Bradymonadales bacterium
AAACACCTAGGTGTTTGGCCGCCCCCTCCCTCGTCTCGCGCAGCGCTGACGCGCCATAGCGAGATTCAGTAGCTGGCGGAGATGTTCATAAAGGCGGTCGAGCCGTTAGCCGCCGCGCCTTGCGTGTTCCAGAAGGGGAAGCGGAAGCTGCGGTTGTCAGCGGTCTTAGGCGCCGTGCCGGTAGAGACGCCCGCGCTCGCGTTGAAATGGGTCAGGAAGGGATAGCTCAAGCTGATACCTGAGCGCACGAGCTGACCCACACCTCGGCCCGTGTCCGCGTAGGGGTTGCGAAACTCGTCATCCATATCGCCCGTATCATAGGTCCAGAACTGAGAGACGCCGTAGCTGACGTTCATTGAGAGCTTCTCAACAATCGGAAAACCGATCGATCCGCCCAGCGACGCTGACCACTCGGTGTTTCGGCCGTTGATCGCGACGAGCCCGTTGCCCAGGTTCTCGGAGCCCCCTGGACGAAAGAGGACGTTGTTCTCACCAGCGCGCGACAGATCCGCCACAGGGCTGGTGTATTGGTGGAAGGTCTTGCCACCGGAGAGGCCGATCGAGATGCGGATCTTGTTGAGGAAGCGCTTGGAGAGGTTGACGCCACCGCCGACGTCGATGATCGCGCTGGTGGCGCGGCTGAAGTCGCTCGTGGGGATACCGAGCGAGAGGCCGCTGCTGAGGTGAATCCCCGTTGACGCGAAGGTGTGCCCATTCCAGCCCGCGCTCAAGCCGATGTCTTGGAAGCGAAACTCGCGCAGCTCGTTGGCGCCGCCGCCCTCAGACAGCCAGTGCGTCCAGAAGAGCGAGGCGGCAAGCGAGAAGTTATCCAAGCCGTAGCTGAAGTTCAGGCCGTAGGAGTTCTGCACGCGATCAAAGGCGTTGCTGCCATCACCGCGCGGGTCGTTCTCGCGCGGCGCGGGATCGACGAAGGTGCCTTGGCCCACGCGCAGGGAGTAAGACGCGCTCACCGCCCAGCGCTTCTTGTCATCTTCATCTTGCCCTGCAGAGGCGTCGACGGTCTGCTTGGTCGCCACATCCGTGGAGGTCTCATTACCGGGCTGGAGCGCCTTCGGGGCGGCCATCACGGCGCTTGGCATCATCACGCCGAGCGCCAACGCCACCATCACGACCCGCTTGTTCTCGCGCATCTTCTCTCCTTGATCACCGCACATCATCACGATGCGTCTTGCGCGCTTGAGCGCGACCTAGGTTCCGATCGCACACGCGGCGCGTTAGCGGATCGACAGCTCGACACATTTAGGCAAGATTTATGCCTACAAAAATTGCACACCGCGCTTGGTGCCGCCTTGGGAGCGATCTTTTCGATCGCCTGAGCATCAAAACAGCGCGCCTTTCGGCGTTGACCTCGGCGCTAAGCGCGGCGGACTATAGCGAGTGTGTCAACGCAGTGTCAAGGTCCACGCGCACCCATTCACGCCTCGCCTGCTGCACCATTAGCATTGTCTTCTCAAAGACTTGCCCCCACCTCACGAGGTCTGCCATGACGGCTACACCCGCGCCCCCGCAAGCATGCGCCTCCTCGCCCCCATCGCTGGCCACGCGCGCGCTCCTCACCCAGCTTGAGCACCTTCGACAGCTCTATCACCTGCGCTGCTTGGTCCTGTGCGACAGCTCAGGCCACACGCTCGCCAGCGCGGGCTTCGCCGAGGAGGCCGCGCTCCTCGCCGCTCACCTCACCACCTGCGCCCCGCTGAACACCCCTGAGCTGCGCGTCGACCTCCTCGCCACGCGCGCCATGTTCCTCAACGGGGAGCGCCTCATGCTCGGCGTCGTCGGCGCCGCCTGCGCCCCCGATCCTGACAGCTTGAGCCGCGCGATCAGCTGCGTGCGGCGCCTCAGCCGCGCGCACCAGCCCTCATGATGTCGCGCCCGCGCGCCTCCCAGCCACGCGCGCCACGTCCTCCTCTAGCCCCAGCGCCTGATAGATCACCTCGGCCTGCTGCCAGAGCGCCTGCGCCTCATCCTCACGACCCGCGCGCGCGCGCAAGCTCCCCAGCCGCTCCAGCGGCTCCGCAAAGTCCAAGTCGCGCATCGGCACCCGCGCGTTCAGATCGAGGACCGTGCGTAAAATATCACCCGACTCCTCATCCTGCCCCTGCATCGCCTTCACCAGCGCCAAGTTGTACTCAATCCCAGCGAGCACGTAGGGGAAGTCCTCATCCGCGATCAAAGCGCGCGCCGCGCGCAGGTGCTCCTCAGCGCGCTCCAGCTCGCGCCGACGCATCGCGATCAAGCCAAGGTTCGTCGAGCTGAGCGCCACATCATACTGCGCGCCGATGGCGCGGAAGATCTCCACCGCGCGCGTATACAGCTGGCGCGCCTCATCCAAGCGCTCCTCAAAGCGCGCGAGCTCGCCGAGCCCATTATAACACAGCGCTTGGCCGCGCCTGTCACCGAGCGCCTCATAACGACGCAGCGCCTCCTCATACAGCGGCTGCGCTTGCGCGAAATCGCGATGGTATCTGGCGAGCTGGGCGCTGCTGAGCACGTTGCGCGCGATGCCCGTGGCAATGCCCGCGCGCTGATAGATGGCCAAGCTCTGCAAATACAGCGCGCGCGCGCGCTCCCCATCGCCCGTGATGCGCGCGATCTCACCGCGAATCCACAGACACTCGGCTTGGCCGTCCTCATCTGAGAGCGCCTCGGCGCGCGTCTGGCCCGCGCGCGCCAGCGCCTCGGCCTGCGCATAATCACCGCGATGCCACGCCACCCGCGCCAAGCCGCGCTGCGCGCTCACCGCCAGATCAGGCGCCACGTCCGCCTGCTCCAGCACCTGCTGCACGCGCTCAAAGGCCCAGTGCGCCGCCGTGAAATCACCGCGCTGCCACGCCACATGCCCTAGCCCCAGCCACACATGGCTCAGCGGCACCAGCACGTCCACGGGCAGCGTCGCGTCAGGCTTGCCGCACATGCGCACCACGCGCCGATACATCGCCTCAGCCTGATCAAACTCCCCTAACCCCTCGTGCAGATCGCCCGCGCGAGCCAGCGCGCGCAGGTAGCGATCGCGGCTGACCTGCGCCTGCTCAAAGCGCGCCTCATCAAGCGCCCAGCGCGGCGCCTCTTGCTGATGCACGATCCCCAAGCGCGACTCCATCAGCGAGGCGCACTGCGTATAAGCGGCCAGCGCCTGTCGCACCTGAAACGAGCGCCGCGCCGCTTGGGCAGCGCGCCACAGCCACGTGATGGCCTGCCGGATCTCGCGCGCCGCCTGCCAGTGCTGCGCGATCTCGGCCGCGCGCAGCTCCGCGCCCACCCCATAGGCCGTGATCATCGCCTCAGCCGCCAGCCGATGCAGCCTGCGCGCCTGCGCAGGCCCCAGCGCGTCCTTGAGCAGCACATCGCGCAACAGCCCGTGATGAAACGTGTACCACTCCTCCCCGCGCCCCACGACCTCAGTGATAAACCCCTGGCGAAGCAGCGCGTCAAAGCGCGCGTCGAGCCCCTCCAACAGGCGCGCGTCGCCCTCCGCGCGCAGCAGCGCCTCGACCACCTCATACGAGAAGCGCTTGCCCAGCACCGCGAACCGCACCAGCAGCTTCAGCGCCAGCGCCCCATCTGGCGAGCGCTGCTCGATCTGGCGCAGGCGCACGCGGAACAGATCCGCAAGCCCCGGCGGCACGGCTTGGCGCACGGCCTCCAGATCACGCGCCACCCAACGACCGCGCTGCATCACCAGCAGATCGGTGTCGCTCAGATAGCGCAACAGCGCGGTCGCGTGCAACGGATTACCGGCCGCGCGCTCCACGATCTCATCGATCACTTGGCGAGAGCAGGGCAAGAGCGCCTTAATGAACAGGCGCAGCTGCGCATCATCCATACGACCCAGCGTGAGCCTCGCCACCGACTCGCCCTCATGACGGCTCAGCAGTGATAATCGCTCGGCCAAGCCGCCCGGCTCATCAGACAGATCCTCGGTGCGCACGAGCGCGGCGATCAGCACGGGCACGCGGCGATAGCGCAGCTCCACGGCGAGGTCTTCGAGGAAGTCCGCGAGCTCAGGTCCTGCCCATTGGACGTCATCGAGCAGGATCAGGCGCGGCTGGCTGGCGCTGGCGACCTCCAGGGCGCGCACGATGAGCGCGTGCAGGCGCCCAGGGCCGGGCGCCTCCAGGGCGCTGGGGCCTGAGGCGGTCGCAGGAGAGAGGAAGTCACACAGCGCGCCCACGTCCAGCTCATCGCCGCTGCCGCCCCAGTCGATCAGGCGCTGACGCACGCGCGCCATGAGCGCGGCGCGATCCAAGCCGCGCGCGCGAAACAGGCTCTCAAGCGCCTCCTGCACGCCGCGCATGCCGTGGCCTTGACCTCGCGAGAAGACGCCGATGTGACCGCGAAACAGGCCTTGCTCCTCAAGCAGCTCCTTGAGCCACATGCCCAGGCGCGTCTTGCCCACGCCCGTCTCACCGTGCAGCAGCAGCACGCGCCCGCGCCCCGTCTCACGGACCTCACGAGCGAGCGACATCAGCTGCGCGCCCTCCTCAGCGCGACCAACCAGCGGCACGCGGCCCCAATAAGCGAGCCTCGGCCCTTCTTGGAGTTGCCCCTCAGACAAGCGCCCTGTGGGCAGGTCTTGGCGCGTGAGCGCGCCCGCGTCCTCGCTCAGCTCCACCTGGGTGGCCGCCTCATCGCCGCGCGTCGCCACCTCTTGCGCTTGCCCTGCGCTGGCGAGGCTCACGGGGCGACGCTGCAACGCCTCATCATGGAGCGCCATCATCTCGACGGCCTCTAGAGCGGCGCTCATCTGCGCGGCGCTGTCCCATCGCGCGCGCGGCTCCTTCTCAAGCGCGCGCTGGATGACGCGCCACAGCGCGTCAGGCACCTCTAATCCCACGCGCGCCACCAGCGGCGGCACAGGATCATGCACATGCTTGGCCATGATCGCGATCGGGTCGCCCTGCTCAAACGGGTGCTCGCCTGCGAGCAGCTCGTACATGATGAAGCCGAGGTTATACAGATCGGTGCGCGGGCTCAGCTCACGCTCCCCGCTGGCCTGCTCGGGGCTCATATAAAGGGGCGTGCCGACGACCTGATCTTGGTCTGTCTCGCGCGCGTCCAGCGTGTCATTGGCCAAGCGGGCGATGCCGAAGTCCACGATCTTGGGGCGCCACTGACCGCTCGGGCCCGTGAGCAGCACGTTCTCAGGCTTCAGATCGCGATGCACCACGCCGCGCGCGTGCGCGTGGGCGAGGCCAGCGAGCAGCTGACGTGACAGCCGCACGATCTCCAGCACAGACATGCCTTGGCGCACCTGCTCGGTGAGCTGAAAGCCGTCGACATGCTCCATCGCGAGGAACATCCGCCCGTGCTCATCGGTCCCAAAGTCGAAGATCGAGACGATCGCCTCATGGCACAGGCTCGCGGCCGCGCGCGCCTCACGCGCGAAGCGGCGGCGCAGGTGGGGCAGCGCAGAGTACTCCGCGCGCAGCACCTTGATCGCGACGAGGCGCCCTAGGGGCTCCTGCGACGCTCGCCACACCGCCCCCATGCCGCCTTGGCCGATGAACGCCTCCAGGCGAAAACGCCCGTCGACCATCATCCCTGGCTGTAGCTCTCTCATGACCATGATCCCGCGCGCCATCGGGCGCATCGCTGGCCTCGACGTGTGGCTCGCGGCCGTCCCCTAAGCTAGAGGAGCGCGCCGCCCGTGAGGCGGCGTGCTCTTAGATCGGATGCGACGCTCAGTCAAGCTCGCTGAGCTTGGTGAGGTTCAAACCACCCGTGTAAGCATAGGACACGTAGTCATCATAGCCATAGACCACGATGCCAAAGGGCACCATCGATGTGATGTTATGCGGCCCGGGGCTCACGGGGATGTGCGCGCGCACCACGCCCTCACCGGGCAGCTCCTGATAGTCAAACGCCTCCAGGTTGATCGGCTGCCCATCCAGCATCACCGGGAAGCCCGGCAGCGAGGTCACCATGACGTAGCTCTGGAAGTACGTGCCAGGCGTCAAGAACGCATAATCAGCGCGATATTGCTCCTCGGGCGGGACCAAGAAGAAGGAAGGATCGCCCGCGTGATCGCCGAACATCGCGGTGGCGCTGACGCTCTGCTGGCTCGACAAGAAGGCGCCCACCATGATCGGCTTGTCGCTCTGCGCGACCAGCATCTGGCGCGAGCCAAACTCGCAGCTCTGCCCCACGCCCAGGGTGAAGACACCGCTGGCTGGATCGGTCGAGAACTCACGGCAGTGCGCGACCCCCTCAGAGGCCTGCCCCATCGACGTGCGCGATCCCGCGACCAAGCTCACCCCGGTCGTGATCACCGTGTTCGCCTCACGCGCCACGAACTTCCAGTATGTCCCCTCACGCGAGGGGCCGACGGGGTTGGGGTTGCGGATCTTCAGCGGTGAGAGCACAAACCGCTCGCCCCACGTCTCCATGGGGAACAGCTGTGACTCCATGTGATCGCAGGCCGCGTTGTTAAAGGGCACATAAGCGCAGGTGTGACCCCCATAGACCGCCACCGGCTCGCTCGCGCTGACGCGCGCACCCGTCATATCCTCCATCGGCCCTGTACCTCGCCCCGCGATGTTCAGCACGTCAAAGGGCTGCAACGTGACGCTGATCAAGCCGTTCGCGTCCGGCCCCGTGATGGCCGCGTTGCTGGAGGGGTAGACCAGCTCGGTGAACGGACGATTGGGGCGTGTGCGGCTGCCACGCAGCTGCACCGTGACCTGCGTGTCCGGGCGCGTGCCCACCACCGTCAACGTCGGCGAGTAGGGCCGCGCCAGACGGCCCGCATCACCACCCGCCCACGCGGCGAAGCTCATGAACATGTAGTTGCCCGTGAGCGCGCCCTGGGGCAGCAGCAAGCTCGCGTCATTGCTGAAGTTGTAGTTACAGCACAGCGGGTTGAACTGGTAGGCGACCACAGGCTGCGTGGCGACCACGCGGTAGGCCCCTCGTGTCAGCGAGGATGACCCGAACGGGATCTCACGGTGAGGCATGATCAAGGTCATGATCGCGCCGCGCGGCAGGGTGATGTTGTCGATCGGGCCGTCAATGCGCTGGATGCGCTGGCCTTGGGCGTTGACCACCTCGCTGTTCACCGTCACCAGATCAATGCCCGGCATGCCCACATCGGTGCCGACCAAGCGGGAGACCTCAGCGCGCGCGATCTGCTCCACCTCAGGCTCACCCGTGGGCGCCTCATAGACGGTGATCTGCGCGTCGTAGGTCGTCGACGTGTTCGCCAGCACGATGGCAAACGGCGGCCTGCGCCCTGCGGGCTGCAGCTTCTTTTTCTCATCTAGCAGGTGATTCTCAAGCTCCGTGGGCCAGTACTCACAGCCCACATACGAGCCCGTGCGATCGGCGTTCTGGCAGCGGTTCAGGCAGTAGCCCTCCTCACAACGCTCGCCCTCACGGCACGTCTCATCGGGCAGGTCCATGTAGCGCTCGCCTTGCTCATCGCACACCTGAGGCAAGGTGGGGCTGGCGCAGCGGCGCGCGTTGGGGATGCAGATCACCGGCACGCAGACGTCCTCACGACAGACCTGGCTGTCAGGACACGAGCCGGGCACGATAGCGCGCCCTTGTGGGTCACACACGTTGATGCTCTGCGTGTTTTCTTGTCGACACCCCAACATCTCATTGGGCGTGCAGATCATGGGGATGTCAGGGGTCACATCCTCCATGAGGTCAGGCGTGTCAGGGGTGCTGTCTTGGGTTGTGTTGCCAGGCCCATGGGGCTCCTCTTGGCAGCCACCACACCCCATCATCAGGCTCAACATCAGCACGCTCAACGCGAGCGCGCAGCTACGGATGATCTGCATCGCGAAACGCTCCTCACAAAGCACAGCGGTTTAGGCGCCGAGGCCACAAGCCCGCGCGCGTCATTTC
>CAYXWB010000136.1:7969-13126 GCA_964468515.1 uncultured Bradymonadales bacterium
GAGGTCGTCGATGGCTGCGGCGAGGGTGACGAGCTGGGGCCAGACCTCATCAAGCGCGCGGCGGCGTCGATCCATCAGGATCACCCACGTGGGCATAAGCCCCCCGCATGATCATTCTTCCGGATCATCTTCCGTCTCGTGCTCATCCAGATCCTCAGCCAGCTCAGCGCGCAGCTCCTCAGCGGTCGGGAGTTCGCCGCGAGCGCGCCGATCCAGGCGCTCCTTGGCCCACTCGCGCAGGCTCTTGGCCTTGTCGTCGAGCGACTGGCGCAAGAAGTCGAGGCCCAAGAACTTCTCACCAAGAATATACGCGCGCTTGCGCACGGCGGTGTCGGGCAGGTCAGCGGCCTTGCGAAGCAGGCTTAAGCGCGTCTCCTCATCGATCTCGTGCCACTGCTCATCGAGCAGATCGAGCGCGCCGGAGGCGACCTGATCGCCGCCATAACCGCGCACGGTGTTGGGCTTGAGCAGGCGCTTGAGCAGCTCATCGGGCTCGCGCCCCAGGCGCGCCAGCCACACCACCGCGCGACGACGCACGTTGCCAGGCAAGAAGCGGATGCTGAGGCGATCTTGCTCTTGGGCGCTGGTCTCAATGGGGTGGTTAAACTCACCGCGCGGGAACGGGATCGCGTTCTGCACCACGATGTGACAGACCTCGCGCTTGAGGCTCTTGTTGATCGAGGGCAAGCTCATCAGATGATCGAAGATGTCACGCCCTTGCAGCCCGATGGCCTCCTTGGCCGTGAGGATCATCAGCACCAGCTCGACGGCCTCCTCACGCTGGATGCGGCTGTCGCGGAAGATCCCCTCACACGCGGGCAGCACCACGTCGAGCTGCTCGACGTAGCTCTCGGTCAAGCGAGGCAGCCAGATCAGGCCACGGCGCAGGCCCAGGTAGTCCTCGCGTTGGAGCTTGTGCGCCTTGCTCAACCACGCTGACAGCGTGAACAGGCCTGGCCCAGGCTCCTGGCCTTGATCCAAGTGCAGGTTGATCTGCAACACCGCGTGACACAGCTTCTCTTTGACGTGCGCCGAGATCCCATCAGCGCGCACCACACGCTGCGCGAACAGACCCAGGTAATAGGGGTACTGCAAATAGCGCCACAGCCGCTCCTCGGCGTTGGCGCCGAGCGGGAAGTCAGTGCTCTCGGTCAGCGACGCGGTCGCCATGTCCACGAGGCGCGGGATCTCCTCGTCGTTCGCGTCGAGGTGCTTCTTCAGGAATGTCGACGTGTCCAAGCGTCATCCTCCAAGCTGGCGCCGGGCGCCGGTGCCGTTGGCGCCCTGGGAGGGCGCCTCGGGAACAACCGCCGCTTGCGTGGCCTCTATCTGTCGTGGGATATACGCCGGCGTGCATGCGCACGAGGGCGACACCATCCTGATTCACTGCGAAGCGCCGCGCGGCACGCTGCACATACCACATCGCGCTGCGCTTGACAATGGGGCCCTAGCGCCCTCGCCCACATGCCCCCTGCTGCACGGAGCGCCTATGTCTGCTCATGACGATCTTGACGCCATCGCCGCCGCCGAGGCCACCCGCAAAAAGCGCGGCCTCTTACGTCTCGCCGCAGCCTTCGCCTCTGTTGGCCTCATCGTCTTGTTCTTCGCCACCTTAGGGCGCGAGCAGGTCGGCCTCAAGATCCCCCTGGAGGCGCAAGAGGGCGAGCTGCTGTCGCTCACTAATGATCCTCAGTGCCGCGCGCTCATCGCAGACGTCACACAGCTCGCACAAGACTTCAAGGCTCTTGAGCAGACCTTGGAGGCTGATCTGCTGCATGACGATCACGCCAAGGTCCAGCAAGCCCTCGACCAAGTCAGCGCCTTTCGCGCGCGCCTCGACGCGCAGCGCCAAGCCAGCCTCGCGGTCGCCCTGCGCTTTGATGAGTCAGCCGAGGAGCTGAAGACCTGGTTCGCCTACATGGATGAGGCGCTGAGCGGCTTCGATCGCATCGCCCAAGAACACTTGGCCACCCCAAGCGCTGACCCGCAGCCCGTGGACCTGCGCCCAAGCGCCAAGAAGAAGAAGCCCGCCCGCACCCACGCCGAGCGGCGCGACGCGGTCGTGATCAACGTCTATGACACCTTCGCCCGCTTTCGCGCCTGGCACACCGCCAACATGCACCCCTGCGGCGCCGCTGACCCCGGTGAGACGCCCTGGACGCCCCCGCCCGCTTAGCCTTCGCTCAAGGCGCGTGCTCGCCCTCGCCAGCGTCCACAAACTCAAAGCGCGCGCCGTGCGCGTTGCGAAACACGTACACGTCGCCGTGTGGCCCCGCCCGACGCGACTCCAGCGCGTCGGGCACAAGCTCCACTTTGCCGCCGCCGCCAGGCAGATCCACCACAAAGTGGGGCACCCCCATCCCGCCGATGCGCCCGCGCAAGTGCGCCATGATCTCAAGCCCCACACGCAGCGGCGTGCGCAGGTGCGTGATGCCTTGCGCCATGTCGCACTGCAAGATATAATAGGGCCGACAGCCCACCTGCAAGAGCCTGCGGTTGAGCGCCATGACGAGCTCGGGATCGTCGTTGATGCCGCGCAACAGCACCATCTGGTTGCCCAGCACGCAGCCCGCGTCCAAGAGCGCCGACAGCGCGCGCGCCGCGTCGGCGTTCAGCTCTTTGGGATGATTAAAGTGCGTGTGTACATACACCGGGCGCGCGCGGCGCAGCACCTCGCACAGCCCCGGCGTGACGCGCTGCGGCAGCGTCACTGGGTTGCGCGTGCCCAGCCGGATCACCTCCACATGCGGGATCGCGCGCAGCGCGTCGAACAGCTGCGCCAAGCGCGCGTCGCTCAAGGTCAGCGGATCGCCGCCCGAGATGATCACATCACGCGCCGTCGGCGTGCGCCGAATATAATCCAACCCTTGCTCCAGCTGCCCCTTGCTCGCCGCCGTGGTCGGATCGCTCACCTTGCGCTTGCGTGTGCAGTGGCGGCAGTACACCGGGCAGTTGTGGCTCACATAGAACAGCACACGATCCGGATACCGATGCGTGATCCCCGGCACGGGCATGTGCGCCTCCTCGGCCAGCGGATCCTCCAGCTCGAAGGGGTAGACCTCCAGCTCGCCAGGTTGCGGCACCGCCTGCTGACGCACCGGACAGCGCGGATCATCAGGATCGATCAAGGCGGCGTAGTGCGGCGTGATGGCCACGCGGAACTGACGCGCGCCCTGCTCGAAGGCGCGCCGCTCCTCAGGGGTGAGGTTCACGACTTGCCCCACCTCCTCGGCGCTGCGCAGGCGGTGGCGCTGCTGCCACGCCCAGTCCCCCCATTGCGCGGGGCTGATGTCCGCCCAGCGCGCTGGGCGGACATCAAAGCTCGACGGCGCGTCAGGCCACATCGGCGCGCTCCTGGTGCGTCGCAGCGGGCGCTGGCGCGCCCTCCTCATCCAGCGGCGCAGCGCGCATCAAGAAGCGCAGGCTGACCAAGAAGGGCACGAGCTGACGCCCAAGCGCGAAGCGCACCTGCGCGCGCCCCACCGCCACACCGTGCTGATCGTGGATCACCCCCTCCAAGCGCTCTAACCCGCTGAGCAAGCCGGCAAGCTGCAGCGACTTCTGACCGGAGAACCTGTAGCTCTGCTCGCCAGCGCTGAAGCCAAACTCATAGCGCAGCGCGCGCTCGCTGAGCCAGCGCAGCGTCACCGTGCCCACCACCGGCACGCCTTGCGCCAGCGGCCGCATCCAGAGCGTGCCGTCGAGGTTGCCGCGCAGCTGCGCGGCGAGCTTGCGCATGGGCGGAAACTCCACGTCCAGATCCAAGGTCATCGGCGCGCGCGCGCCTGTCGGATCAGTCCATGTGCCGTGCAGCTCCTCGCTGTAAGCGAAGCCGCGCTCGCGCTCGCGCTCGCGCATCGCCAGCAGGCTCTGCGTGTCATAGCGCGGCGCCCAGCGCCGCTGCTGATACCACGCGATCGTCTCCACGATCCCCTCGCGAAAATCCTCCCAGCGCGGCTCAAAGCCCAGCGCCCGCAGCGCGCCCGCGTCGATGATCGCGTCGCCTGAGGTGTAAGACAGCGCCTTGCGATCCACGCGCGGGCGCAGCGGGCTGTCTAAGCCATAGGTCGCCTGCACCCGCTTCCAGAGCTGGCGCAACACCGTGCGCGCTGTGTCAAAGACCAGATCGCGATCAATCAGCGGCCCGATCAAGCCCTGCGTGCCCGCGCCGGGGAACGGGATGAAGGGGCCAACCTCTAGCCCATACGCCTCAATGATCGAGGTCATCACCTCGCCAAAGCCGAGCGGCGTGGCGTCCGCCACGTTCAGCACGCGCCCTGCCGCGCCCTCGCACCCCAGCGCGAAGACCGCCGCGCGCGCGGCGTCGCCTGCGTGACACCAGTTGGCGCGCGGGCCACCTGTGAGGCCAGGCAAGTACGGGATAAACCAGCGCAAGATCGGCGGCAACGTCACCGCCCCAGCGCTCATCGTGCGGCAGTACGGCCCATAGATCATGGCCGGGCGCAGGATCGTCCACGCCATCTCACCTGCGCCCTCGCGCACGACCTGCTCCGCGTCGCGCTTGGAGCGATCATAGGCGCTGTGCGGATCGAGCGGTCGCGTCTCATTGAGCAGGCCGCCCGAAGCATAGAGCGAGGCGCAGCTGTAGAACACGAAGCGCCCTACCTTGGCGCGGCGCGCGGCCTCGACTAAGCGGCGCGTCACCTGCACGTTGGGGCCGACCATGTCGGCGTCCTCATCGGTGAGGTTCACACGCGCGGCGGCGTGGATCACCGCGACGCAGCCTGACACCCAGCCCTCAAGCGCTTGCTCGCGCACACGCTCCAGATCGCACGTCATCCACGTCAGCGACGCCTCACCGCCCTCGCCAAGATCCTCGGGGCGCAGCGCCGCATCGGCGCGTGACACGCGATCGAGCGCGCGCACCGCGTAGCCCGCCTCCAACAGCTCCTTGACCAAGTGGCTGCCCACGCCGCCTGCGGCGCCGGTGACGAGCACTGCGGGCTTGACGCGCGCGTCAGCCGCTGGCGATCTTCTCATGAGAGGCCTCCTCACGCGCTGGATGAGCGCGCCAGGATGCGGCGCGCGGCGCCATCATGGCGAGCCACGCTCATTTTGGCAAGGTGCGCCGCTTGCGGTGCCAGGGCAATCGCACTCCTAAACGGCACGAGGTTTGCTAGGATGCCACAGCGAACC
>CAYXWB010000137.1:0-13117 GCA_964468515.1 uncultured Bradymonadales bacterium
TCAGCGCGCGCGGCGTCGCCGCGCGCGCTGTCGCGCCAGACGCGCTTGAACGCGTGGCGTTCTTGATGGGCGGTGGCGGTCAGCGACGCGCTGCGCGCGGCGCTCGACACGCTCAGGCTGGCGAGCGCCAGCGCGCCGGGCGCGTGGAGGGTGGCGCTCAAGCGCGCGGCGTCGCCTTGGCGCAGCGGCAGCGCGTCACGCATCGCGCTTGAGCGCGCCCGTGACGCCGCGCCCTCACGCGGCGCGCTCAGTGAGAGGGTGAGGCCGACGCCGACGAGGCTCAGCGCGATGGTGGCGCGACGTGCTCTCATGGTGTTGCTCTCAGCTCAAGCAAGAGGGCAGGTGACAAGGCAGCGAGCGCGAGCGTGACACGAGGTCCGCGCTGGGGCCAGAAATCCAACTTTGTGATCATGTGTTCGTTACGCTACACCTAAAGACAACGCCCCATCGCGGCCGCTTGTTCCGCATGACGCTGAGCGATCGGCGCGCTGCGACATCGAAGGAGGCCCGGATGAAGGACGCTCCCATGAGCTTGGGATCGCGCTTGGGGCGCAAGCGTGAGCAGAGCCGCCAAGCGCTAGAGGCTTACGCCCAAGGGCAGGCGCACACGCTGAGCGTGCGTCAGCGCGTGCTGATCATGGGGCCGCTGTTTATCTCGCTCGTCGTGCGCGAGTTTGGGCGAGATAACACGGCCACCCAAGCGGCGGGCTTGGCCTTTGTCTCCGTGCTCTCGATCATCCCCACGCTCTCCGTGATCACCGCCTTGCTGGGCGCTTATGGGCTGTTTGACGCGCTCCAAGGCAGCCTCACCCTCTATGCGAGCGCGCTGCTGCCGGTAGCTGGCGCCGAGATCGCCAAGTATTTGACCGAGTTCTCGGCCAAGGGCGCGTCGAGCATCGGCGGCATCAGCGGCGTGACGCTCTTGGTGATCAGCATCTTGCTGTTCAACACCATTGAGCGCGCCTTGACCAACATCTGGCAGGGGCCGCCCTCGCGCCCGCTCATCTCCAAGTTCTTGATGTTCTATACGATGATCACGCTGGGGCCGATCCTGCTGATCTTGTCCATCGTGCAGACAGCAAGCGCGCAGCTGTTCTTCTCACAGCAGCTGGGCCTCGACGTCGGCGCGATGGGGCGCGTGCTGCCGTTCTTCTATGCGCTGGTGGTCTTCACCTTAGGTAACAAGATCTTGCCCCACGCGCACGTCAACTGGAGCGCGGCTTTGGTCGGCGGCGTGGCCACCGCTGGGGGCTTTGAGCTGGCCAAGTGGGGCTTCAATCAGTACGTCAACATCGTCATCATCGACTCCTACAACAAGCTCTATGGGGCGCTCGGCTTGATCCCCATCTTCATGATCTGGGTCTATGTGACCTGGCTCGTGATCTTGGTGGGCTCTGAGATCGCCTACTGTTTTCAGCACATGGATCGGCTCGTGCGCGAGGCGCCGCTGCAGCGCGTGTTCGATCGCGAGCTGCATCGCACGCGGCGCATGTCTCATCCGCTGGTCTGCTTGGAGGTGCTGGCGCCGGTGGTGAGCGCGTTCGCGCAGGGGTTGGGGCCGCTGCATGAGGCGCGCATCGTGCAGCTGACGGGCTACGATCCTGACCTCGTGCGCGAGGTGCTTGATGGGCTCTTGCGCCGCGAGGTGCTCGTCGTGAGCGGGCGCGCGCGGGGGAACATGCGCCTGCTCATGCCCGCGCGCCCGCTTGAGTCGATCGCGCTGGATGAGGTGCTGCGCCCCTTCTTGCGCGCGCCCAGCGCCGCCCAGAGCGACACCCTCCAGACCATGCGCGAGGGCTACATAGAGGGGCTGCTCGCGCTGGTGCGCGGGCGCGACGCAGGCGCGCTCGTGTATGAGCTGGAGGCGGCGCCTGAGGACCGCATGATCGAGCGCCTTGAGCGCTGGATGCGCGACCCTGTGGCGCCCGAGGCGCTGCCTTGAGCTGCCTTTGACATGAGCTGGATGAACCACTTAGACTCTCAGTGAGGCGCCTGGGCGCCCCCCGTCACCCTCGCTGTCAGGAGCGCGCATGAGCCGCCGGAAGCTGACCTCTCGCCACATCACCCCCCCCTTGGAGCTGCTCCAAGAAGAGCATGAGGCCCTCGACGCGCGCCTCAAGTCCTTGGGCCGCCACCTCTCCCTCTCACCACAAGAGCAGTACGAGGCGCTCGTCATCAAGAAGCGCAAGCTCGCGCTCAAGGATCGCATCAACGCCCAGCTCGCGCGCCGCGGCAGCGAGCCGCGCGCGTTAAACGGCGCCGCTCAGGCGGCGTCCGCGACGCCCGCTGCGCCCGCAGTCGCGCCTGAGCAGGCGCGCGCGCGCGATGAGAGCGCGCGCGTGCTTGATGAGGCCGACGCGCAGGGCGTGCGACACCCCGCCCAGTGGAGCGCTGGGGAGCGCGCCGAGCTTGTGCTCTCGCTGCTTCGCGGTGAGGCGCCGCTGCCTGAGCTGGCCCAAGCCCATGGGCTGGATGTCTCCGTGCTGCTCGCTTGGCAGGCGCGCTTCATGGATGGCGCCATCCGCGCGCTGGATGACTCCCCCTCAACCCAGGACGCCGCGCTGGCCCAGCTGCAAGCGCGCCTGCGCATGATGGTCAATGACCTCGACGTGATGCGTCGCGTGGCGGGGCGCGACCCCTCGCTCTAACTCGCCCTCACCAGAGCGTCTCTGGCGTCGCGCCGATTTTTCAAAAAGTGCTTGACGCGCTGCCTGTCGGCGCTTAAATACACAGCCCGTGATGACGGCGGTGTCCAAAAGCCATCATCACAGGTCATTCGGGGATCGTCTAAGGGCAGGACATTGGTTTCTGGTACCAACAATCTAGGTTCGAATCCTAGTCCCCGAATATGGCCCGTTCGTCTAGAGGTCCAGGACACCAGCCTCTCACGTTGGTAACACGGGTTCAAATCCCGTACGGGTCACCAAGGCGAAGCCCCCCTAACTTTAACAGTTGGGGGGCTTCGCTGCTTTCTTGGGTCTCAAGATGACACTTGCATGACACCTGCGCATCACACAAGATGCTGCCCACCTTGGCGCGCGCGCCGCTTGGCGCGGCCATGGCCGCGCGGAATAGACCGCGCGCCAGATGCCTTGCACTCAAACGGCGTGTGCGCGATTGTCTGGCCCACGCATTGACCTGAGCGGCGAGCGAGAGCAGCTCGCGCTGACGATGAGGCCCTGGATGCAACGATCCGACGACTCTTATAAGTGTCGCGCGCGCGCTCGCCGCGCCGCGTGGCTCCTCGCGGGCGTCCTCACCTTCGCCAGCGCGTCAAGCGCGCTGGCTGAGGGTGGTAGCGTGCGCTACTCTTACGAGCAGGTCAGCATCGGCGGCGCTGCCGCTGAGTGGGTCCTCGTCCCTCAAGCCGAGACTGGCCTCAGCGCTAAGCTCTCCAAGTCCAAGATCATCGACGCCTTTGAGCTGCTGCGCCGCAAGAAGCGCTCCTCTTATGGTAAGGCCGAGATCCGCGTCACGGGTAACCTGCCTAACGCGAAGGTCGCCGTCATCGTCGATCCTCAGTTCGCGCCCTATGCACCCATTGTCATCGCCGAGACCGTCTACACCATGGCGGAGCTTGGCGTGGATGAGGTCGCGTTCCCCGGCTACGCCGATGGCGCCATCAGCCGCGCTCATGTACCGTTCCCCGTCTACACCCTCACCGTGCCCATGTGGAAGGCCATCGCCGCAGGTGGCGAGCTTGGCCCAGGTCAGGTCCTGCTGCCCGATGGCCAAGCCATCGACATGCGCGAGTTCTACTCGCGCTGGAAGAAGAAGGATCAGGCCCTGGTGGATGGCCTCTACAGCTACCTCAAGAGCCCTGACCTGTTCACCATCACCTATGTGATGGCGCTCTTGCCTCAGCAGAAGCTCCCCTATACCAGCCAGACCATCCCGCTGCTCACTCACCCAAGCCCGGTCATCCGCGCCAAGGCCCTGGAGCTGCTCGCCACCCAGCGTGACAGCGCGGAGGTCCTCACCGCCACCGCCAAGGCGCTGGAGGCCGAGAACGCCGACGCGCTCGCGCGTCAGCAGGCCGAGTTCTTGGGCAAGTCCAAGAACGCCGAGTACGCCGCCCTGCTGCCGCTGTTCTTGGCCGAGCGCGGCAAGCCCGAGGAGCTGCCCGTCGCTATCGACGCGCTCAAAAAGTACAAGTCTGACGCCCGCGTCTTGGCGCGTCTTGAGGCGTTGCTCGGCGCCAAAACGCCCGCCGTGGCTCAGGCCGCCGCCACCGCGCTCGCTGACATGGGTCAGTCCGATCGTCTGATCGCCGCCCTCGCCAATGACCAAGTCGCCGCCCCCGTGCGCGAGTCCATCGCTCAGAAGCTCGCCGCAGACAAGAACGCTGCGAGCCGCCTCGCGGGCCTCACCTACTTGGCGACTAATGGGAGCGAGTACGACTCGCGCCAGGCTATCGCGTCGCTCGCCACCACGCGCACCCCTGCCAGCCGCCAGGCCGTCGAAGCCTTCTTGACAAGCCCCGTCGCGTGGCGTCGTGAGGCGGCCGCTGAGCAGCTCGCGCTGCTGCAAGATCCGGCCTCGCTGCCCGCCATCAGCGCCGCCATCAAGAAGAACAAGACCAACGTGGAGCCGCTGGAGCAGGCAGGCTACAGCATCATCGTGGCGCAGCCGCTCAAGGCGGTGCAGGAGCTCACGCGCAGCAGCGATAACGTGACGCAGCGCATGGCCTACTTGGCCATCGGTGAGCGCGCGATGCGTGATAACGCCGGGCCTAAGGTGCTCGACACGCTTCGCCAAGGCGCCAGCAGCAGTGATCCGCTCATCCGTGGCGCGTCCGCGCGCGCGCTCGGGCGCTTCGCGGATAACAACGCCGCTGACATCCTCAAGGGCCTGCTCAAGGACAAGAACGCCGAGGTGCGCCGTGATGTCGCCGTCGCGCTCGGGCGCCTCAAGGATGGTGTCATGGTCGACGCGCTCGTCGCCATGCTCGATGACAAAGATCCTCAGGTCGTCGCCGCCGCGATTGACGCCCTGGCCGACCGCAAAGAGGCGCTCGCTTGGGACAAGATCAAGGGCATGACCCGCTCCGCGCAAGAGCCCGTGCGCGCGAGCGCCTTGCGCGCCCTGGCGCTGCTCGTCTCGCGCGATGATAAGGCGGGCACCACCGAGGTCATCAGCACCCTCAGCGGCGCCGTCTCCGATCCTTCACCCGTGGTGAGCAAGGCCGCCTTGCAGGGCTTGGGCTCCTTCAACAATGAGACGGCCGTGTTCTCCATCGCCGCGCAGCTCAGCGCCAAGGATGAGGAGGTCCGCATGGTCGCCTTTGAGTCCATCGGCGCCACGGGCCACCCCAGCGCGGTCGAGCCCGCGCAGGCGGGCCTCGTCGATGAGAGCCCCCGCGTGCGCGCCGCTGCCGCACGCGCGCTGTCTGCGCTCAAGGCCAAGTCTGCGCGCAACGTGCTCCAAGAACGCCTCAAGTCTGAGAAGGATCAGATGGTCCAAGAGGCGCTGCGACAGACCATCAAGGAGCTGTGATGCGCGTGAAGATCGCCCTCTTCGCGCTGCTGTCGCTCCAGATGCTCGCCGCGTGCGAGCGCCCCCCCGCCAGTCAGGCGCAACCTCCCGTGGAGCCGCCGCAGGCGGCGGCCCCCCCTAGCTCAGACGAGGACGCGCCTGCGACCGCAGGCGCGTCCTCGTCAGCGCTCAAGGCCGCGAGCTTAGAGGCCTCCGTAGGCCTCGCGTGCGCGCTGGATAGCGGCTGCCCCGACTACCTGCGCTGCGTTGAGCGCCGCTGCGTGGTGCCGAGCGCCATCTCGGGCGTGCGCGATGAGCGCACCCCTGAGGTTCGCTTCTTCGCCACGCGCGAGGCCCAAGGCGAGCCGCTCGCCAGCTTCCATGTGGAGCTCGCGACCGATGACGCGCAGCGCTCCCGTGGCCTCATGTTCAGGCGCACCATGCTGCCTGACTGGGGGATGTTGTTCATCTACGACCATGACGCGCCGCTGAGCTTCTGGATGAAGAACACCTACATCCCGCTGGATATGGTGTTCATCCACAGCTCCGGTGAGGTCAACGGCGTGGTCGAGGGCGCTGACCCGCTCACCTTGAGCCCGCGCAGCGTGCCCGGCGTCTCTCGCTATGTGCTAGAGCTGAAGGCCGGCACCGCCTCACAGGTGGGCATCCGCAAGGGCACGCACATGCGCATTGAGCGCGTGCGCGAAGATTACATGCCCACGCCTTGAGCGTCGGCGCGCGAGGGATGAGGCATGGTGCGCGCTACCACGAGTGAGCCCGCTTGGTCGACGCGCGATGTGCGCGTCAGCGCCGCGCTGCTGGCGCTCGTCGGCGCCGTCTGCGCCTTCATCCCGCTGTTCAACCTGGTGGGCTATGAGTCGGCCGCGACCGCTGGCGTCGCGCTGGGGCTAGCCTCGCTGGTGCTCACGTGGCGGCGCATTGGCGCACGCAGCCCGCGCGATCCTGGCTGGCATGACGCGCCCGCTTGGTTTGTCAGCCAGTCTTGGCGCTTGATGCTCCTGGGCCTGCTCCCGCTCGCGGTGCTCACGCTCAACGCGCTGCGCGTGCGTCACTGCGACTGGAGCACGGGGCTGACCTTCTGGTTGCTGATCGTGCCGATGGCGTCGCTGCTGGGCCAGAGCGCGAGCTGGGCGGCCGCCGCGCTGCTTGGTCCTGGCAAGCGGCGCCTCGCGCTCGCGCTCGGCTTTGTCGCGCTCGACGCGCTCAGCATGGGGCTGCATCTGGCGCTTCAACCACCCATCACTGGCCACCAGGGGTGGATCGGCTACATGAGCGGCTCGCTCTATGATGAGGCGCTGGGCGTGCCTGTGAGCCTGGTGTGGTATCGCCTCATCAACCTCGCGGGCGTGCTCACGCTGGTCGCCTGCGTCGAGCTGTGGCGTCGCCACCGCGCCCGCGCGCCGCGCGGCGCTTGGGCCGCGCTCGCCATCGCCTGCGCCTTGATGTGGGGCGTGACCCAGGTCGAGCGTCAGCGCTTCGGTGTGGCCATCGATCGTGAGCACATCGCGCAGACGCTCGGGGGTCGCGTCGAGACCGAGCACTTCATCATCTATTATCCGCTCCATGATGGGATGCGCCGTCAGCTCGATCTGCTGATCGAGGATCATGAGTATCGCTACGATGAGCTGCGCGCTTACCTGGGCACCGATCCTGTCAAGGAGACGGGCCAGAAGCTGCGCAGCTACGTCTACCTCAACCGCGACCAGAAGGGCGCCCTCATGGGCGCGCGCAACACCCTCATCGCCAAGATCTGGCTCGGTGAGATCCATATTTTGTGGCGCGGTGTCGGCGATCATCTGCTCGCCCACGAGCTGGCACACCTGTTCACCGCGCCGTTTGCGTCGGGGCCGCTCAAGCTGAGCATGCGAGGCGGCGTAGGCGTCAACATGGGGCTGGTGGAGGGGATCGCCACGGCGGCCGATTGGCCCGTCTCCGAGCTGACGCCCCATGAGGCCAGCGCCACCATGCGTCACCTCGCCATCGCGCCCGATATTCGCGGCTTGGTCGGCGCGTCGGGCTTCTGGACGCAGGCCTCCGGCAAGGCCTACACCTTGATGGGCTCGTTCGTGCGCTACCTGATCGAGACGCACGGCATCGAACCCTTCAAGAAAGCCTATGGCCAGGGCGACTTTGAGGGCGCCTATGGGCAGCCCGTTGATACCCTCGTCAGCGCGTGGGAGGCCTCCTTAGACACCATCACAGTGCGCCCCGAGTGGGTCGCGCTCGCGCGCTACCGCTACACGCGCCCCAGCATCTTCGGCAAGGTCTGCGCCCGCGCCATCGCGGAGCTGCGCCGTCGCGCCAATGACGCCTCGCGCGGCGGTGACGCTGTGACCGCGCTCGCGCTCTATGAGGAGATCGTGGCCTTCTTGCCCGAGGACACCAGCGCGCGCATCGATCAGCTCCGCGCGCTGGAGCGCGCAGGCCGCCTCGACGACGCGCTTATAAGCCTCGACGCCATGCTCGCTGAGCCTCCTGGCGAGCATGAGCTGGTCACGCGCGCCATCTTGCACTCTCTGCGCGGCGACATGCTCTGGCTCCAGTCGCGCGAGCAGGAGGCGGCGATGGCCTATGACATGTGCCTTGAGAGCGACGCGCTCGACGCCGACGCGCGCCGCCTCACGCGCGCCCGACGCGAGGCGCTGACGCGCCCCGCGCCAGCGCGCGCGCTGGCGCGCGTTTACCTGTTAGAGTCACCCCCGGAGAGCGTCGCGCTGTTCTTCCCCATGCGCTGGCTGGAGACGACGCCCGATGACGCGCTCGCGAGCTACCTCGTCGGGCGTCGCCTGATGCACGCGCTGCGCTGGGCTGAGGCGCTGCCTTACCTTGAAGCAGCGGAGGCCTCGCTCGGACACCCCGAGCTGGCCGACGCCTGCATGATGCTGCGCGCCCAAGCGCTGACGCGCTTGGGCCGCTTGGATGAGGCGCAGACCGCCTTTGAAGCCTTCGCGATGCACCCGCTGGGCGCCTCGCGCGAGGAGGCCCGCGAGGGGCTTGACCGCATCCGCTGGCTGCGCCAGCGCGCTGCTAGCCCTGACGCGCCCTAGAGGCGCGCCAGGTCGTAGTTGAAGCCCAGCGACACGGCGAAGAAGTTGAGCCAGTTCTTGCTGTAACCATCGCCAAAACCTTCGGTGTTATCTGACGTCCCCTCGGAGCCGCCGCCGATCCAGCGCAGATTGAGGTAGCCCTCAAGGTCCATGTTGATGCGGTAGCCCGCGCGCACGCTCGCGTCTACGATGGCGCCCGTCACATCAGAGTCGCCGCCGTTGATGTACTTCACCGGCGCATAGAAGCCGTCGATCTCCGTGGCGAAGAACCAGCCGCTGGGGGTGTTGTGACGCACCCGCGCCTTGAGGATAGGCACAGGGCCCACGTCGCGGTTGCTGCGCCGCTGCGTCCCATCGGCCGAGGTGAAGGTGATGGTGGCGTTGCGCAGCTGCAGCGACGCGCCAAGCCCAACCTCCCACGCGTCGCTTGAGGCCACATCATACATATAACTCGCGCGATAGAAGGGGAACGCGTACTGGAGGTTCATCGGCGTGTTGGCCTCAAATGTCTCGCCATCCACGACCAGCGGCTGCGTCAGCGTGACCGCGCTGTTCAGCTCCAGCGGCTGATACAAGAACACGACCCGGTGACGCTGCGATTGGCCAAGGCCAAGCTCCACGCTCGCGCGCGTGAAGAAGGAGAGGGTGTCTTGGCCGCCCCGCTCAACATAGTCAAAATAGGTGCCGCCGCGATCAAACTGGACCTTGTGCGAGAGCACATCCAAGAAGCCGACCTCCACGCGCGTCTGCACGGTGACGGCGGCGCGCTCAGGCGGCGCTTGGGCGTGGGCATCAGCGAAAGACAGCAGCGACAGCGCGCTCACAGCGACGAGCATCCCAGCAGACATCAACTTCAACATCATGACAATCACTCAAAGCGAGGGGGAGCGAAGCGGTGATAAGGCTCGCTTGGCGCGAGGTGTGGGAGGATGCTATGCGCGCGAGCTGGAGGCGCAAGCTAGCGTGTAGGAATAGGGGGCAGGACAGACGCCGTTTGGACCTCAGCCCGCGCGTCTGAGCGCGCGATGACGCAAGCCCCTTCACATTGACGCCACGATCGGCTAGGACTTCTGGTCTCCTGCTCGCCACGCGCTGTGGCCTTGATCGTCCTCGCAAAAATCTAGAGAGAGAGCTGCATGAATCGAGCGTCGCGCGCGCTGCTGATGAGCCTCATCGGGCTGACCTTGTGCCTGGGCGGCTGTGGGAGTGATTATCTTCGCGATGATAACTTCTATACCCAAGACACAGACTTCACGATCGACCGTGAGGCCCTCATCGCTGACACGGACACGCACCGCGCCATCCTTGATGTGCTCGCCCAGTATCGTACCGCGCTCGTGCGCAAAGACTTCGGCTCGCTCAACCGCATCATCGCCGAAGACTACTATGACAACGGCAGCACCACCGACACCACGCGCGATGACTACGGCTACAAAGAGATGGCCGAGATCTTCGAGCTGCTCGCCCAGCGCGCCGAGACCATCCGCTATCGCATCATCGTCAAGCAGCTCAGCGTCGAGAACCTGACCGCGCATGTCGACTACGAGTACAAGTATGCTTACCAATATCGCACTGGCAATGAGCTGACCTGGGACGCGGGCGTCGAGGTCAACCGCGTCGAGCTGCAGCAGCGCGACGGCGCTTGGAAGATCGTCAGCGGCTTGTGAGTCGCGCCGCGCGCGCGCGGGAAATAACTCGGCGCTGCGGCGCGCTGCTCATCTGAAGGCGCGCGCATCGCGCGCGCGCGATGTGAACTCTCCCTACAGACCAAGGAGCGCGCCTTGACCGACTGGCGAAAGGCCGTGGCCCGCAGCGCCACGCTCGCGCTGTGCGTCACCATCAGCGCCTCCTGCCTCATCTCTCAAGCTTCAGCCCAAGCGCCCCCCGCTGAACCGCAGCCTGAGACGGTCACCCAAGCCTTGTGGCGCGGTGATTATGACGGCGCGCGCAGCATGGCCATGCGCTATGACGACGTGCCCGCCTTGCTGGGCCGCGCACAGATCGCCACCCTTGATGGCGATCTAGAGGCGGCCACGCGCTTCGCGCAGGCGGCCTTGGCGCGCGCCTCCGACGCGCGTCAGCGCGCGGACGCCACCGCCGCGCTCGGCGCCGCCCTCATCGAGCGCGGGGAGTGGGCGCAGGCTGAGGCGCTGCTGCGTGAGCGCCTCGTGGCGCAGCCCGAGGCCCACGAGGTCCGCTCCCGCTTGGGTGAGCTGCTGTGGCGCCAAGGTCGCGTCAAGGAGGCCCAGCCCATCCTCGATGCCTTCACCTCGCTCTTTAATGATGGGCGCCTCAAAGGTCACGATCAGCTCTGGGCCGGGCGCGCGCTCCAGCGGCTGGGCCGCTATGATGACGCGAACTTCGCCATCCGCCGCGCCACCGAGGCCGAGCCTCATAACCCCGAGGCGCAGGTCGCCTGGGGTCACCTGTTCTTAGAGAAGTACAACATCAGCGCCGCGAAGGCCTCCTTTGACGCCGCCCTCAAGCTCAACCCGCGCCACCCCGGCGCGCTCATTGGCGCGGCGCTCGTCGAGACGATGACCTCCAGCCAAGCCGACGGCGCGCGCGCCTTGCTCGATCGCGCCGCCCACATCGCGCCCCATGATCCTGACCTGCTGCTCACCCGCGCTCACATCGCTATCAGCGACGCGGACTGCGATCAAGCACGCGCCCTGGCCGCGACCGTCCTCAAGCGCCGGCCCAAGCACGCGCAAGCGTTCGCCATTCAAGCCGCCTGTCACTACCTCGACGATGACCTGCCCGCCTTTGAGGAGGTCAAAGCGCGCGCCCTGGCGCTCAACCCCCTCGACGCCCAGCTGCTCGTCACCACCGCCGAATATGGCATCCGCGCGCACCGCTACGTCGAGGCCCTGTCGCTGTACCGCGACGCGCTCAAGCTCGTGCCCGACCACTCAGGCGCGCTGCTCGGCTTGGGCATCGGCCTGTCGCGCGTCGGCAGAGAGGATGAGGCGCTCGATGTGCTGCGCCAAGCGTTCGACGTCGATAACTACAACGTGCGCGCTTACAACATGGTCGAGCTGTACGAGAAGATCATGCCTCGCTATGACTTCTCCCAGTTTGAGGGCTTCACCCTGCGCTCCCATGAGGATCAGAGCGCGCTGGTGGACCTGCTCGTCGCCCCTGTCGTGAGCGCCGCGATGGCCGCCTTCAACCTCAAATATGACTTCTCACCCGATCCCTCCTACCTCGCCGTCGAGGTCTACCCCGATCCTGCGACCTTCTCCGTGCGCAGCGTCGGCATGCCGCACATCAGCCCTCACGGCATCTGCTTTGGGCGCGTCGTCACCGTGCGCAGCCCCTCCGATGGCAACTTCAACTGGCGTCAGGTCGTCTGGCATGAGCTGGCCCACGTCTACCACCTCCAGCTCTCCAAATCCCGCGTCCCGCGCTGGTTCACCGAGGGGCTGGCCGAGTACGAGACGAACGTCCACGATCCTGGCTGGGATCGCCACCACGACCGTGAGATCGCCGTCAAGCTCCTGCGCGATGAGATCCCCAGCGTCACCAAGTTTGATCGCGGCTTCACCCACGCGCGCTCGCACGCTGAGATCTTGCGCGCCTACCACCTGGCGAGCCTGTCGCTGCACTACATCGTCCAGACGCACGGCTTCGACGCGATCGTCGCGATGTTGCGCGCGTGGGGCGAGCGTCTGGACACGGTCGAGGTGTTGCAGCGGGTGCTCAAGACCGATGTGGCAGGCTTTGATCGCGGCTTCGTGACCTGGCTCAAGCGGCGCTACATCAACTTCTATGGCCAGCTCATGCCCGACTGGGAGGTCTTGCCCACGCGGTCGGAGCTTGAGCGCAAGCTCACGCGCAATCGCCTCGACGTCGACGCCTGGGTCGCGCTCGCCATCACGCACATGCGCGCGGGCGACGAGGCCCGCGCCGAGCAAGCCGTCCAGCGCGCCCTGGAGATCAACCCCGAGCGCCCTCAAGTCCAGCTCGCCGCGCTCTCCTTGCGCGTCGCGCAAGGTCGCGCGCGCGACGCGCTCACTCACGGTGAGGCGCTCATCTCCAAGGGCCATGAGAGCTATGAGATCCGCCTCCAGCTCGGCCGCATCGCCCTCGCCTTAGAAGACATCCCCTCCGCGCGCGTTCACCTCGTGGCCGCCACACAGCTCTATGAGGATGGGGATGAGGCGTGGGCGCTGCTGGCGACGCTCGGGCGCAACCTCAAGGACGACGCCCTGCTCAAGCGCGCTACGCGCCGCCTCTACGCGCTCAACCAGCACGACGCAGCGCTCGCCAAGCAGGTCTATCAGCGCGCGGTGACTGAGCGCGATGAGCGCACCGCTTATGAGGCCGCGCGTCGCTGGCTCGACATCAGCCCCTTTGAGCCGGCCTCACAAGAGGCGATGGCGCGCAGCGCCCTCGCGCGCGGCGCGCACGCTGACGCGCGCGCCGCTTACGAGGCGCTGGCGCTCTTGCGCCCCGAGCAAGCCGCCCAGCAGCTCAGCCTTGGCGCCAAGGCCCTAGAGGACGCGGGCGCCAAAGACGAGGCCCAGGCGCTTCGCGCCCGGGCTAGCAAGCTGCGCCGCTAGCGCGGCGAG
>CAYXWB010000138.1:0-12843 GCA_964468515.1 uncultured Bradymonadales bacterium
GCGACCCACCTAAGCTATTGACTTTATTTGATATAAACTCAGAACTCACGTTAAGGTTAGCGCGCCGTCAGGCGCGCGCCGAGCGCAGGTGTTCGCGAGCGGCACGATTATTTGAGGCAGCGCGACGCACAGCGGCGCGCGATGCGTCCGATAACAGCTCATGCGTGGCGCCGTGGTGGTGTCATCGCGGCGACACGAACGAGAGCTGAGCGGAGGCAGATGATGCAAGCACAGGAGCAGGCGTATGCGGCGATGTTTGAGGGGGGCGGCGCGAGGCAGCTTGGGCGCGGTGCGCTGGCGCTCGGGAGCACGGGCTTTGCGATCTGCGTGCTGAGCGCGCTCATGGCGCTCTCGGCGCTCTGGCCGCTCTGGACGTTGAAGGCGCTGGTGGTGCTGTTTGTCTTGATGAGTATGGCGCCGCTGCTCGGGCTGAAGATCGCGCATGGGCGCAACGCGACGCTCGATGAGATGCGCGTGCCGCTGCTCATCGGCGCGATCATCGCCATCACGGCGGCGACGCTGGTGGGGATGATCGGGCAGGGATGGCTCGAAGCGGCGGTGCGGTCTGAGGGCCAAGCGCTGCCAGTGAGCGCGCAGCTGGCGCAGGTCTATCACAGGGGCACGCCGCTGTGGTGGCTGTTCTCCTTGTCACCTGCGCTGATGATGATCGTCCTCTATCTGAAGGCGCGGCTGCGTTAGGGGAGGCTCATGGCGCGGCGCTGATTTGAGCATCGGCGGCGCGTCGACTGCGACCGCGCACGGCGACGGGCAGCGCGACCATGAGGCTGAGCAAGATGAGGCCCAGGATGACGCCGAGGCCTGCGGCCACGCCTAAGTGCAATCAGCGCGCTGAGGCCGTGGGCGTAGACGAAGCCCGGGTTGATGATGAAGGTGGCGCTTGAGGCGATGGAGCTTGCGAGCGTGATGCCGACCACGATGGGGTTCATGTCCCCCTTGCCCAGCGCGAAGCTCTCCAGATCGGAGGTCTTCTTGTGACCCATCCAAGCCAGCGCGCTGGTGGCCACGAGGTAGAACACGAGCAGCGCCCAGATGAGGGGGTTGGCTTGGATGAGGTCAAAGAGCTGCATGGCGCGCGGCCTCAGGCTCGTCGAGCGGACGAGCGACGCGCAGCGGTGACGACGGCGCTCGTTTTGCTGCACCGCAACAAGGCTTCGGGGCTCACGATTAGCACGCACATTGTTGCTTTGCAATATATTTTGCGATGCAAAAATGCGTGAAAGTAAGCTGTGTTTTCAAGGCTATGGGGGCCGAGTGCGGTGAGTATGTTGCGCCTGCGCAGTCGCCTCAGGGGCGCATGCTCAGCGCCAGCGTCGCGGTCAAGAGCGCGCCGATGATGAGGGCTGCGGCGATGGCGAACAGCTGCATGGTGGAGAGCGGCGGCGTGGGCGGCGCTGACATGAGGCGTCTCGACGTTGCGGTGGGGCCAAGCGTGCGCGCTAAATGTAACCGCCGCGCGCGCCGCGCGCCGCATCAAAACACACACGGGCGGCGCCTGTGCGTGTCGCACAGGCGCCTCCCTTGTGTGTCGCGTCGTCGCTCGCGCGCGCCCCTTCAGCTGTGCTGCGTGCCGAGGCGCAGCTGGCTCATCAGCGCGTCGCCACCGGCGACCACGGTGAGGTGCTGGATCTGGCCCGCGATGTCGCGCATCGCCTCCAGCTCGCGCAGCCGCATCAGCGTGGGGTTGGCCTCCATCATCTTGGCCGTGTTGGCCTGCGAGCGGGTGGCCGCCGTCTCCTCGCGCCGCATGATCACGTTCGCCTGCGCCCGCTTCTCAGCCTCGATCACCTGGTTGAGCAGCGCCTTCATCTCGCCGGGCAAGATCAGGTCCTTGAGGTCGATCTGCAGCACCTCGACCCCCCAGGGCGTGGCGCGGCGCTGCAGATCCTGGCGCATCGTGTCGCTGGCCGCGTTGCGACCCTCCAGCAGCTCGTCCACCGTCGCCGCCGCGATGGTGCGTCGCGCCGCCAGCTGGGCCTCGGTGTAGATCGCCGCGCGCAGATCCTCGTGGGCGCTGGCGCACACGACAGGGTCGAGCACGCGGAACTTGACCACGAGGTTCGAGCGCAGCGTGACCTTATCGGCCGACATGACCTCCTGGCCCACGATCTGGACCTCCTGCTCGCGCAGATCGACGAGCTTGACCTCGACGTGGCGGTTGATGGTGTGGACGCCGTAGCGGCCCGCCTCCAGCACGCGCTCTAGCTTACCATCCACGTACAACAAGCCGCGCTCATGGGGGCGCACCAGCACGACCTGCATCATGTCTGCCGACAGCTTGCTCCATGCGGCCTCGGGCAGCTCAGTCAGCAGCGTCGTGGTCGCATAGAGCTTGGCAGTGACCTGCTGACCAAGCCGCCACAAGGCGTACTGGCCAGGTCGCAGGCAGGCGCTCGCCAGACCATCAATGCTGATCAGCGCGAGGTGGCCCTCGGGGACGTCCAAGGGCGTCGCGAGCTCAGCGGGCAGCACGCGCATCAGCTCGGGCATGGCGTCGAGGTAGCCCTCCTTGACGTTGACGCGCAGCAGCTCGATCGTGCGATCACGACACCACAGCTGGTGCTTGCCAGGGGTCAAAAAATCCACGACCTCGCCATCACACATCACGAACGCGCGCTCATGCTCACGCACGATGTGCGTCTGCAGATCCTTGCGCGCGAACAGCTTGGCGACGGGCTCGCTCAGCTCGGCGCGCAGCGCGGTGGTGTCATAGAGCCACGCCTTGACCTCGGCGCGCTGCTGCCACAGGGCGTAGCGACCGGGCTCAAGCACCGTCGAGGGCAGGCCATCGAGGGTGATGAGGGCGAGCTGGTCAGCGCGCACGTTCAGCTCGACGGCGGCGCCCTCGGGCAGCACCGCGCGCAGCTCAGGCGTCAGCTTGATGTAGCCGCACGACAGGTCGATGCGCTCCACGCTCAGCTCAGCGCTCCAGCTCCACAGGTGGTGGGCGCCGGGGCCGAGCAGCTTTGACACGAGGCCATCGCGTCGCAGCAGGGCGCGCTCATGATCTTGGAGGGTGATGGCGTGGCGAGGCATGATGGGCTCCTTATCGTGATGGCGCGGACTGTTGGGGCAGGCGCGCAGGGATCGCTTGGGTGAGGTTTGCCTCCAGGCGGCAGCGGTTGACGTCGCGTCGGGGTCGTGAGGCGCGAGGCGGTGGTGAGCCCTGGCCACCTGGCCAGATCGAGCCGCCGTGGCGGCTGTCTCCTGGCGAGGTGGGCGAAGGGGGTGACAGCGCGCGCCCTGTGGGCCACCCGAGGGTGACTTTTGGGGTTTGCGCTGCGCTCATCCAGCGAAGCCTGCGCTCACGTCCGCTGCCGTGATCCTCGTCATGTCGCGCCCGCCAGCGGCGACGCCGTGAGCGCCTGCGAGCAGGCGCTGCGGGCGGATGCAGCGGGTTGACGCGCTGCGAGGCAGCAGCGAAAGAAGTGACGCGACGCGTATGTGCTGCCGCCTGGGGGCGGATGGTTTGCCTTAAAGGGGCGATCTTGTTCCCAAAACAAGCGCTGCACCATGCAGCAACCACGCGCTGAGTCAGCGCGTGCAGGAGTCGAACCTGAGTGTGAGGCCAACGCTCTACCGTTGAGCTACCTGCTCAGCAGGGGAGGATTCGAACCTCCGTCCTTTGGCAGTGAACCGAACGAGGGGGTGATCACGCAGGTGTGCCAATCGCGGGACGCGCGCTGCCGATACACTCGCCATCACTAGCGAGGAGAGGGTTTGAGCGCGCCGCCTAAGTCACCTGTCGTGGCCCTCACGAGCGGTTCGGGGTATAGTAATTACAAATGGTGTGCCAGCTATTTCGAGGGGCGGTGATTTTTAGGATAAACCCTGATGAACGCTTGAGGAGCGCGCCTCAGGTCAGGCGCCGCGGTGCGACGAGGCGCGGGTGTTATTATCCTGGTGTATCGTGCTTTGATAATTTTTGATAAGAGGTCTGGCGTGCGGTGAGAGCGTTCTCATGCGCGCCGCGCTGTGCTAGGGCAAGGCGCGCGTGGCGCAAGCGCTGAGCGTGTGACGCGTGACGATCAGAGAGCTAGAACACAGGAGCGAGGATGCGAGCGATCTTAGAGCGAGTGACGCAGGATGACGCGCTGGAGGCGCGCTGGTTGAACACGGTCTCCATGATGGAGCACATCGGGGCGCGCAAGATCAGCCGCACGGTGGCGGCCTCACACCCCTCTGTGGAGGTGCTGGAGCACTTGGCCGACGAGACGCGCCACGCGCTGGCCTTCAAGCAGCTGGCGTGCACGCTCCAGGGCGATGGGGGCGAGCCGGATTATCTGTGCCCTGCGGCGGCGGTGACCTACTTCAAGCACTTGGATGAGGCGGCCTCGGGCTGGATCGCCGCGCGCGCGGGCCAGCGCGACATGTGGGGCAGCTATCTGCTGGTGACGACGCTCATTGAGCGCCGCGCCATGCGCTTGTATCCGCTGTATAAGAGCCTGACGCGCCATGAGGTGGTGCGCGATGAGGTGCAGCGCGTGATATTGGAGGAGGCCAACCATCGCAAGGTCTTAGAGAGCCGGGCGCTGGCGCATGTGCGCGCCTTGGGCGTGGAAGATCTGTCGGAGTGCGTGGCCATGGAGGAGGCGCTGATGGAGGGGTTCGCGCGCGCGGTGCGGCAAGAACTTGCCATGTGAGAGCGTATCGCGTGAGGGGATCCACAAGCTCGCGAGATTGTGCTAGTCTGCTGCGCGCGTTGTCCTTAGCTTGGGACGCGCCAAGCCCACCCCTCACCGCCTCTGCGAGCGCGACAAACATGACCCAGCCCGGCAAGGAGACGCCAGCACCTCAAGCGTCTCAGGATGTGACGCCCGAAGCGGCCAACCCCGCGCTCCAAGACACCGCGGCAGCTGCGAGCGTCGTCGACGCGCTCATCGGCAGCTCGCTCTCGGATCGTTATCGCATCTTGCGCCGCATCGGCGAGGGGGGTATGGGCGCGGTCTACATGGCCGAGCACACGCTGATGCGCAAGTCCTTGGCGGTCAAGGTGTTGCACGGGGAGCTGGCGCACAACGCCGAGATCCTCGCCCGCTTTCAGCGCGAGGCGCAGGCGGCCTCCTCCATTGAGCACCCGAACATCTGCTCCACCACCGACTTTGGGCGCACGCCCGAGGGCGCCTTCTTCATGGTGATGGAGTTCTTGGATGGGCGTGGCCTCGACGCGGCGCTGCGCGCCAGCGGCGTCTTGTCCTGGCAGCGCGCAGCCCACATCGCGCAGCAGATCTGCGGCGTGCTCGATGCGGCGCACGAGCTGGGCATCGTGCATCGCGATCTGAAGCCCGAGAACATCATGCTCATCGAGTATGATGGCGATCCTGACTATGTGAAGGTCATGGACTTCGGCGTCGCCAGCATGCGCCCCGAGGAGGATGAGAGCGGGGCCGCGACCGCGCGCCTCACGCGCGCAGGCGTGGTCTATGGCACGCCCGCTTATATGAGCCCCGAGCAGGTCATGGGGCAAGACGTCGACGCGCGCTCGGATCTCTACACCTTGGGCGTGATCCTCTACGAGCTGCTCACGGGGAAGCTGCCGTTTGAGGGCAGCATCACGCGCATGATGAGCATGCACCTGACCATGGCGCCGCCTCCCTTGCGCGAGGCGGCGCCACAGGTGAGCGTGCCGCCGGAGCTTGAGGCGCTGGTGATGCAGCTGTTGGCCAAGGAGCCTGAGCAGCGCCCCTCAAGCGCCTCCGAGGCCCGCGGCCACCTGCTCGCCTTGTTGGGTACGCCGGCAAGCCAAGGGCGCAGCACCATCCGCGCTCAGGCGGCCGCGATGACCGCCCCGCTGGCCCAGCGCTTGCCTGGCCGTGAGACCGTGCGCGCTCGCGTCAGCCTGATGGTCAAGCGCTGGCGCAAGCTGCCCGTCGCGCGTCAGCTCTTGCTCGTCGTGGTCCCCATGGGCGCGGCCATCATCCTGCTGCTCGGCGTCGTCACCGCGCTCGTGGTGTCGCGTGATGCGCCCATCGTGCAGGTCGCCACCGCCGCCGAAGAGGCCATCGTGGAGACCCAAGAGGTGCGCCGCACCCTCGCCGATGAGCGCGACGCCTTCGTCTCCGAGACCGGCATGCGCCAAGCCTTGGAGCAGATGGCGCGCGGCGAACACGCCAGCGCCATCGCGCTCCTTGAGCCCGCCCGCGTGACCAACGCGTCGAGCGCGCACCTGCACTATTATCTCGGCGCCGCTTACTTTCAGACCAAGCGCTACAACGACGCCATGGCCAGCTATGGCGAGACGCTCAAGCTCGATCCGCGCTATGCGCGCGATCCTCAGCTCGTCGCTGACGCCCTCGACACCTTGAGCGGGCGCGATAAAGAGGCCGCCGCCGCCGCCACCGCGCTCATCAAGTCTCAGCTCGGCCCCCAAGCCGCCACCACCCTCGCTGAGCAGGCCCAGTCGCACCGCCAGAAGAACACCCGCAAGCGCGCCATGGAGCTGCTCCAGGAGATGGGCGAGTTTGAGAAGCTGCCGCCTTGGCAGCAGCTGACCATTGAGATGAAGAACGTCTCAGGCTGTCAGGCCAACAAGGCCGTCATCGCGAAGATGGTCGCCTTGGGCGATCCGCGCGTCGTCCCCGTGCTCAAGGAGATGCAGCGGCTGCCTCGCAAGAGCTGCGGCAAGTTCTTCAACAAGTTTGACTGCTATAAGTGCTTTCGCGGTGATGTGAATGACGCGCTTAAGTCGCTCAAGGTCAGCGCCGAGGAGGTCGCCGCTGGCGAGGTCGAGGACGCCGACGCCAGCGCCGATGTCACCGAGGGCGAGCCCTGAAGGGGCTCGCCAGCGGCGAGCGAGGGCGCGCGTGAGCGCGCTGGAGCGAGCGGCGCGACAGGCGTCAGCCTGTCGCAGTGATGGCGAAGCCGCCTGATCTGGTTCGGCGCGCCCGATCCAAGGTTGCGCTCGCGCTGAGGGCAGGGGATAACCAGGGGCGTTAGCTCAGGTTGTCTGGCGCCTTGGTCGCGCCACAGCTCATCTGATGAGGTGGCGTGATGTCGCGTCTGCGTCGTGCTGTGAAGCTGGGGCTCAGTGGGGTGGTGGCGCTGGCGCTGCTGCTCGGCGTCGTCATCTACGCGATCACGTTTCACCCCGCCGATCGTGAGGTGGTGTCCGCGCGCTGCGCCCCAAACGCGCCCTCGCTCAAGCCTGGACAGCGGCTCAAGGTGCTGAGCTGGAACGTGCAGTACATGGCCAGCAAGCGCTACGTGTTCTACTACGACACCTTCGAGGGTGATGGCCCCGATGATCGCCCGAGCGCCGCCCACATCGCTTGGACGCTGGAGCAGGTCGCGCGCGTGATCCGAGAGGAGGATCCTGACGTGGTGCTCTTGCAAGAGGTCGACGAGGGCGCGTCGCGCACCGATCGCGCCGATCAGGCCGCGCTGCTTGAGGCGCTGATGCCCGACAGGTTCGCCTGTCGGGCAGACGCCTTCTACTGGAAGGCGGCCTATGTGCCGCACCCGCGCATCATGGGCAGCGTGGGGCTGAAGCTCACGACCCTCACCAAGCACAAGATCGCGCGCGCCGAGCGCATCGCGCTGCCGCTGTTCAAGCAGAACCCGCTCACTGACATGTTCTACATCAAGCGCGCGGTGCTTCGCGCTGACCTGGCCATGGAGGATACAAACAGCGCGCCGCTTGCGACCTTGAACGTGCACCTCGACGCGTTCGCCCAGGGCAGCGACACGATGCAGCAGCAGGTGGGCGCGCTCAGCGCGCTCATCAAGACGCTCGATGACGCCAAGCAGCCGTGGGTGCTGGGCGGCGATCTGAACCTGCTTGGCGCGCGCGCAGCTTATGATCGGCTCGGCCCTGGCGAGCGCCGCTACTTTAGCCCTCAGACGGAGTTCGCGCCGCTGCTTCAGCAAGTGCGCGCCACCCCATCAGTCGCCGAGATCGAGGGCGCGGATTATGCCAAGTGGTTGACTCACGCGCCTAACGATCCGCGCGCGGGCGGCCTCGATCGCACCATTGATTACATCCTCACCCCGACTGACATGACGCTGCATGAGCGCTATGTGAGGTTGCACGACACGCTCGACATCTCGGACCACATGCCGGTCGTCGTGACGCTGGAGGTGTCGGCGCGGGCGCCTTGAGATAGTGATCGTCTCCCGATCATTTGTGCGCTTGGCATCGCGCGCGCGCGCGATATAATCAGGCCCATCGCGCGACAGAAGACCGCTTGAACCCTTACCCTATGAGGACATGATGGCATTGCAAGATCAGCTCAGCGCGAGCTGGCGCGAGGTGTTAGCCGCTGAGTTCAGCAAGCCCTACTGGGCGCCACTGGAGGCGTTCGTGGCCGCTGAGCGCGCCGCTCACCCGGGCAAGATCTACCCCAGCGAGGAGGACACCTTCACCGCGCTGAACACCGTGCCCTATGATGACATCAAGGTCGTGCTGCTGGGACAAGATCCCTACCACGGCCCCGATCAGGCCCACGGTTTGAGCTTCTCGGTGCTGCCTGGCGAGCGTGTGCCGCCGTCGCTGGCGAACATGTACAAGGAGCTGCGCGACGACGTCGGCTTTGAGCTCCCCAAGCATGGCTACCTGATGTCGTGGGCCGAGCAGGGCGTGCTGCTGCTCAACACCGTGCTGACGGTGCGCCACAAGGAGCCCAACTCGCACAGCAAGCAGGGCTGGGAGAAGTTCAGCGACGCGGTGATCCAGAAGATCGGCGCGCGCGCGCAGCCCGTGATCTTCTTGCTGTGGGGCGCGCCCGCGCGCAAGAAAGCCAGCAAGATCGACCGCGCTCGCCATGAGATCATCGAGTCTGCCCACCCCTCGCCGCTGTCAGCACACAACGGCTTCTTCGGCTCCAAGCCCTTCTCTCAGGTGAACGCCGCCCTCGCGCGCATGGGCCGTGAGCCGATCGTGTGGCAGCTGCCGATGAAGGTCTAGGCTGCAGGTCACCGCGTGCATCCAGACAGCGAAGCGGCCCACACGCGCATGGCGTGTGGGCCGCTTCGCTGCCTGAGGGGAGGATCAGCGCGGCGCACGCACGGGCAAGGTGAGGCTCACGCGCCCCTCGCCAGCGCTCTGGACCGGGTAGCTGAGCTGGGCCAGCGCGTCGCGCAGGCAGGCGTCGACAGCGAGCGCGCCGCTTGAGGCGCCCTCCTGGGGCGGCTGCGTGGCGAACGTGCCTTGGCCCTGCTGGGTGCTCAGCGTCAGCTTCACCAGCACGCTCGACTCGCCGCTGGCGCGCAGCGACTCGCCGCAGCGCTCAGCCAAGGGGCGCAGCTGATCGAGGCCCTGGCGCACATCGGCGCGCTCAATGCGCGCCGCCGGGACGACGCTGTCAGCGGGCGCCGCGACGCGGCGCACCTCGGGTGGCGGCGCGTCCTCATCGCTGAGGCGCTGCGCGCCTGCGGCGCTTGAGTCGGCGCGCTCAGGCTGCGCCTGCGCGCTAGGGGCGCTCGGCGCGCCCATGGGCTGCACGTTGGCGGCCTTGAAGGGGACGTCGTCCTCAGCAGGGGGCGGATCAACCGCGCCGCTGCCCGCGAAGGCGACGATCAGCAAGAGGGTGGGGATCAGCGCGGTGAGCCCGATGAGGATGAGCGATCGGAGAGGGGGAGGGTTTTTAGAGATCATAAGAGCACCTGCGTTGCAGAGTTGTGACGATGCTTTGCTTGTCAAAGTGAGGGTCGCGCGTTATGCGAGTGGGTGACGCCACGCGCTCCATCGTGAATGTAGCGCTGAGCACACCCGCTGCCACTGGGCAGCGGTCACAAGCGCTGGCATGGTCGGGGGCATGGCGTCATACTCTTGAGGCAGCTGCGCCCACCTCGCTCGTTGGGAGTGAGACGTGCTGCGTTGTTCAGACATTCACAGGGTCATGATCCTCATGAAGATGCTCAGCCGCTTCGTGTGCTTCGCGCCAATGCTCGCCATCGTGACGCTCATCGCGTGCAGCGATGAGCCTTCGACCACCCCGCCTGATGGGACGACGCCGCCGTCAGGGACCAACCGCGCCCCCATCGCGGAGGCCGGTGAGAATCGTATCGTGCGCGTGGGGCAGCGCGTGGAGGTGACGGCGCTCGCCAGCAGCGATCCCGACAATGATCCGCTCGTGGTGAGCTGGTCGATGATGCGCCCCGAGGGCAGCCAAGCTGAGCTGACGGGCTCGTTTCGCGCCTCGTTCACCCCCGATGTGGCGGGTGACTATGTGCTCACCCTCACCGTCAGCGATGGGCAGCTGAGCGCGACCGATCGTGTGACGCTGCGCGCCACCGCCAGCGGCATTGAGAACCGCGCGCCGATGGCCAACGCGGGCGAAGATCAGGTCGTGCCGCTGGGCGTGCGGGTCATCTTGGATGGCACCCACAGCGTCGATCCTGACGGTGACGAGCTCACCTATCAGTGGCGCTTGGTGAGCGGCCCTGCGGGCAACGCGGCGACGCTCGACGCGCCAAACAGCGCGGTCACGGGCTTCACGCCCACCTTGGCGGGTGACTACGCGTTCAACCTCGTGGTCAATGATGGCGCGCTCGACAGCATGCCCTCCGCGATGCTGCTCACCGTGCTGCCTGAGACCTCCGGCAACACCGCCCCCGTGGCCGACGCGGGCGGCCCCATCCAGACCAGCGTCGGTGAGTCGGTGACGCTTGATGGCTCCGCCTCCAGCGACGCCGATGGCGATCCCCTCACCTACCAGTGGACCGTGCTCATGCGCCCCACGGGCAGCCAAGCCATGCCCACCACGCCCACCAACGCGGTGGCCGCGTTTACGCCCGATGTGGCGGGCGTCTACGAGCTTCAGCTCACCGTCAACGATGGCCAAGTCAGCCACAGCACCACCGTGCGCTTGGACGTCGCTGGCATGGGCGCGAACCCCCCGGTCGCTTACATCCTGGCCTCGCGCCGCGTCCCGCTTGATGAGCCCGTCGTCCTCAACGGCAGCGCCAGCGTCGATCCTGACAATGATCCGCTCACCTACCAGTGGCGCTTGGTCAGCAAGCCCGCTGGCAGCAACGCGACCTTGATGGACGCCACCAACGCCAACGCCAGCTTCACCCCCGATGTGCTCGGTGATTACACCGTCGAGCTGGTGGTCAATGATGGCACCTTCAACAGCCCAGCTGTGCAGCTCGTCATCACCGCCACCGATGGCTCCATCAGCTGCCTGATCTTCTCCGAGTACATCGAGGGCTCTAGCAACAACAAGGCCATTGAGCTGTTCAACTGTGGCACCTCGACGCTCGATCTGGCCACCTTTGGCGTGTGCTTGTTCAGCAATGACAGCAACGGCGTCACCTGCTCCAACACGCTGATCTTGTCCGGCGGCTTGCCCCCTGGCGAGGTCGTCACGGTGTGCTCTTCGGCCATCTCGGCTGGCGTGCTCACGGATCCGTCGCAGTGCGACTTCCGTAACGCGACGGCCAACTTCAACGGCGATGATCGTCTGCTCATCTTCGAGAAGACCTCCGCTGGCATCGGCTACACCAACGGCGTGGATCAGATCCTCGACGCCTTTGGTCATCCCAGCACGCGCCCCGCCGCGAACACCTGGGCTGATGTCGGCTTCCGTCGCTGCGACTTCACGCCGTTCATCCCCCCAGGCGCCTTCGACGTGAACACGCTCTACACGCGCATCGCGGAGGTGGACAGCTTCGATGATCTGGGCGTGGCCCCCGTGGCTGGCTGCCAAGGTGGCGTCAACGGCCCCCCCACCGCGCACGCCACAGGCCCCGCGCGCGGGCGCGCAGGCCAGCCCATCACCCTCAGCTGCACCACCAGCTCCGACCCCGAGGATGACGCGCTCGCCTGTGATTGGACCATCGCCACAGCCCCCGCAGGCAGCGTCGCCACCCTCAGTGACCCTATGGCGCTCATGCCCACCTTCACCCCGGATGTGGACGGTGATTACACCTTCTCTTTGATCGTGACGGACTCCCAGAGCAACGTCAGCGCCCCCGTGACGCTGTCCTTCACCGCGGGCAACACCGCGCCCGTCGCCATCGCGATGGGGTCCGCGCAGGTCAACACGGGCGTCGTGACGATCCTTGATGGCACCGGCAGCAACGATCCCGAGCGAGACGCGCTGACCTACCTTTGGGCTATCACCGCCGCGCCCGCAGGCAGCGCCGCCACGCTCGATGACGCCACCCTCGCGTCGCCGCGCTTCACCCCCGACCTGGACGGTGATTACACCCTCACCTTGACGGTCAACGACGGCGATCTGGACAGCGCGGTCGCCACCCTCACGCTCACCGCCTCGACCCCGACGCCGCTTGCGGAGTGCTTGATCTTCTCCGAGTATTTGGAGGGTGATAGCAACAACAAGGCGTTCGAGCTGTACAACTGCGGCACGCAGGGCCTGGACCTGTCGCTCTATAAGGTGTGCCAGGTCAACGGCAGCCTCACTGCGTGCAACCGCACTTACACGCTCTCAGGGATGCTGGCCGCAGGCGACGTGGTCGTGCTGTGTCACCCCCACTTCGCGTCGAGTGGCGCGTCGGGTGGTCGCTGCGAGCTCATCCCCTCCGAGCAGCTGATGCAGTTCAACGGGGATGACAAGCTTGCGATCTTTGATGACGTGGATAACTCCAACGCCTTGAGCGCGGGCGATCGCGTGCTCGACGCGTTTGGCAACCTCACCCAGAGCGTCGGCATGACGACCTGGCAAGACAAGACCTATCGCCGCTGCGCTCTGACGCCTTACGACGGCACGGGGCCGTTTGTGGTGCTCGACCACTACACGCAGCACGCGAAGAACGACGCGACCCACCTCGGCACGCCGCCTGCGCCGGGTGGTTGCCCCTGAGCCTCCTCACGAGGATGCCAAAGCGACGGGGCCGACCTGCTCTCAAGCAGGTCGGCCCCGT
>CAYXWB010000139.1:0-12828 GCA_964468515.1 uncultured Bradymonadales bacterium
CCGCGCGCCGCGCGCGCCGAGGTTGGCGGCGGCGCGCCTATTGGGATGGGCGCGGGGCCGCGCTGGCTGACGGGGGAGCTGGGCGCGGTGTCGGAGGCGGGCATCGGCGTGCAGATCGGCCAAGAGCTGCGCTGGCTTTATGTGGGGGCTGGTCTGGAGCTAGACATCGCTTACTTCGTGACACATCAGCAGGCGCCGCCGAACAGCCGCCAGCTCATCACTTATGGGGCGCGGGTGGGGCCGCGCGCTTATCTGCCCTTGGGACCGGTGGAGCTGTTCGCGGGGGTGAGCTATGCGCGCTTAGGCTTAGGGGCGAACAGCTTGGTGCGGCTCACCGGACCAGCGCTTGGCTACCACGGCGCCGCGGCAGGCGGCGGGCTGCGGCTGACGATGTCAAGCGCGGAGCTGCACGTGGAGGGGTTGTATCAGTGGACGCCGGGGCTGCCCGGCGACATGATCATCTTGACCTTGGGGGTGGGATTTCGGGGCTACTGATCGCGCATATCTTTGAGCCTGCGCTTGAGATCACGGCGGGTGATGACGCGCGCCTCCACGAGCAGCTCGGCGAGGACTTGGATGACCTCGCGCTGGCGCCGCAGCTCATCTTTGAGGCGATCCACGCGCTGCTGCTGGCGCTCCACGATTTCTTGCAAGGAGACGCCGCGCTTGGCGACATCTTCTTGAACGTCAAAGAGGTCAAACGAGGCGGCAGGCGCGGCGCTGGTGGGGGCAGCGCCTGCTTGCTCGTCCCAGCTCCAGCGCGAGGCGTTGGGATCCTCCCAGAATGAGGCGCCGAGCGTGCTCAGCTCGCCGAAGGCGACATCGGACTCTGCGCCGCCTCGGCCTGGCAAGCTGCGATCGGCGCGCGCGGGAGGCAGGCTGCGATCAGCGCGCCCCATACCGCTGTGCTCGGGGCGCTCCTTGGCGCTGCGGCGAAGCTGTGAGGAGGGCGCATCGTCGGCGAGGAAGTCGTCCAGCTCATCAAGCGAGGCGGGGCCTTGCATCGCGCGGCTCTGATGGCCAGTCTCAAGCATGGGCGCGCGTGAGGAGCCAGGCCGAGAGAGGCCACCGGCGCGCGAGGTCTCCCCCGGGGTGTTGACGCTTGGCCGTCGCGCGGTCGGGGAGTGCTTGGCGGTGGCCGCCTCAAGGCCGCCTCGCCCCAGGCTCGACTCAGCCGAAGGGGGGCTCTTGATGTAGTAGTGCTCGATCGCCTCGCGCACCCAAGCGCGCGGGGCGAACTTCAGATCAGGGGGGACGCCTGTGGTCTTCTCCATGATGTCGAGCACCTCAGCGGCGCCCTCGTAGTCATAGAGGGCGACGCAGAGCTGATCAGGGCGACCGTTGAAGGCGTAAGGGAGCACGCCGCCGCGCGAGGCGATGGCGTGGGTGATGAGGTGGAGCGCGCGCGGATCGACGCGAAAGCCAGCCGCGCTCAACGTGTCGCGCTGATAGAAGTACGCGATCTGCTGTGCGACGACATCCTCGTGGACGAGCTCAGCGTCGAGCAGCGCGTTGACCAGCGTCTTGCGCTCTTTGGAGGCGCGCAAGATGATGCGCTGCATGTCCTGACGCGAGATGACGCTCGCGTTGACAAAGTGGTCAACCAGCCGACGATCCATGCTCATTGATGCCTTGCTCTGCGCCCGGTGGGCGCGTAGGGATGAGGTGCGGCCTCGCCAACAGCTGAAATCTAACACCTCAGGGTGTGACACGTCAGGATGAAAAGTTGGCGTGGTATCGCAGCGCCCACGATTTAAGGCGCACTGCCCGCGCGGGTCAAGCGCCTCGTCACTGGCATGACGCGCTGGCATGACAATCCAGGAGTCGCTACCCTGCTGGCGCGTCGCGCGGCGCGACCTCGCGCATCAAGGAGAGCGATGAACATCACGATCGTGGGCATGGGTGAGGTGGGGCGCTATATCTCACGCGTGCTGGTCCAAGAGGATCATAACGTCGTCATCATCGACAATGACCCCGAGGCCTTGGCCCAGGCTGAGGAGACGCTTGACGCGATGGTGCTGCATGGCCACGGCGCCAACACCAAGACCTTGCGTCAGGCGCAAGTGGAGCGCTGCGATCTGTTCATCGCGGTGACAGATCACTGCGAGGTGAACCTGCTGGCGGCGATCCGCGCCAAGGAGATGGGCGCGCGGCGCACCATCGCGCGCGTGGCCGACCCCGCTTACTTTGACAATGACAAGGGGCTGATCGCCAACGTGATGGGGATTGATCTGGTGATCAACCCTAACGCGCTGATGGCGCTGGAGCTGCACAAGATCGTGCGCAGCTCCAGCGCGGTGGCGGTCGAGGACTTCGCGGACAACCGCATTGAGATGATCCAGCTGCCGCTTGATAAGCGCAGCTTCGGCCTGGATCGCATGATCCAAGACATCCGGCTGCCGAGCAACACGCTCATCGCAGCGCTCATCCGCGCGCATGAGATCGTGGTGCCTGGCGGCCAAGACACGCTCAAGCTGGGTGATGAGCTGCTGATCGTGGGGCGCATTGAGCAGATCTCCAAGGTGGAGAAGCTGTTCAACCGCCAGCGCAGCAAGTACACCCGGCGCGTGCTGATCATCGGCGGCAGCCAGGTGGGGGCGATGGTGGCTGAGGCGCTGGTGCGCGATCACATTGAGGTGGTGCTGTTCGATAAGGATCGCGCCCGCTGTGAGGTCTTGTCGCGCCAGCTTTCTGGGGTGACCATCCTCAACGCAGATGGCACCAACGCCCACATGCTCGAAGAGGAGAGCGTCGCCACGTGTGACGCGTTCATCGCGGCCAGCGGCGACGACGAGGTCAACCTGATGGCCAGCTTGCTGGCGCGCGACTTAGGCGCGCGGCGAGTGTTAGCGCTGGTGCACAAGCCTGACTATGGTCCCATCTGTGAGCGGCTCGGGATCGACGCGCCGCTGTCACCGCGCATTGAGGTCGCCAAGCAGGTGCTCAAGTATGCGCGCGTGGGGCAGGTCTTGAGCATCGTGCCAGTGCTCGAAGACAAGGGGGAGTTTTTGGAGTTCGTGGTGCCTGATGACGCGCCTATCGCGGGCAAGCCGATCAAGCACATTGGGTTCCCAACCAACGCCAAGATCTGCGCGGTGCTCGACACCAAGGGCGCGTTCGTGCCAAGAGGCGACGACATGATTGAGGCGGGCGATCGGGTCATCATCTTCACGACGCCGGAGCATCGCAGCACGGTGGAGCGCTTCTTTCGCAAGCGCTGAGCGCCCTCGCCAACGACCTCCGAGGAGCACTCTGATGCATTATTTACAGATCGCGCGCCTGCTCGGCTTGCTGCTGGTGGCGCTAGGCGGCTGTATGGCCACGAGCCTGGTGTGGACGGTGCTTGATGGCGTGCCTCACGCGACGCGCGCCTTCTTGATCAGCGCGGGGATCACGGTCAGCTGCGGCGGCGCGCTGTGGGCGCTGGGGCGACGCGAGCGTGGGACGCTGTTTCGCGCCGATGCGCTGCTGCTGGTGGCGCTGAGTTGGATGGCGCTGGGGGTCTTCGGCGCGCTGCCTTACATGCTTGAGGGCGCCTTCATCAACCCCGCCGACGCCTACTTTGAGAACGTCTCAGGCTTCACCACGACCGGCTCCACGGTGATGCTCGACATCGCGAGCCACTCGCGAGGCTTGCTGTGGTGGCGAGCGCTGACGCACTGGCTGGGGGGGATGGGGATCATCGTGCTGTTCGTGGCGATCTTTCCGCAGCTGGGGGTGGGCGGCAAGCTGCTGTTCAAGAGCGAGGTGCCTGGCCCCATCACGGAGGGGTTACAGCCCAAGATCAAGCAGACGGCTGCGATGCTCTGGCGCATCTACCTCACCATGACCCTCGCGCTGATCGCTCTGCTGTGGGCGCTCGGCATGCCTCTGTTCGACGCCATCACGCACGCCTTCTCCACCCTCGCCACCGGCGGCCTCTCGCCGCGCAACGGCAGCGTGGGCGAGTTTAACTCTGCCTCGATCGACGCCGTCACCACCTTGTTCATGCTCTTGGGAGGGGTCAACTTCACGCTCTATTATGGTGTGCTGCGGGGTCACTATAAGCGCGCGCTGATGGACCGTGAGCTGTGGGCCTATCTGGGCATCATCACGGTCGTGACGCTCATCGTCACCGCGAACATCGTCGGCATGGACGCGCGCCACAGCTCCGCGCTGACGAGCTTCCGCTACGCGTCCTTCCAAGTCGTCGCCATCATCACCTCCACGGGCTTCTGCACAGATGACTACAACCTCTACCCGCCCATGTCGAAGCTGCTGCTTGTGCTGCTGATGTTCTTTGGCGGCATGGCGGGGAGCACCGCAGGGGGGATGAAGATCATCCGCCTGCTGATCATCTGTAAGGCGATCTATGTGGAGATCTATAAGGTGTTTCGCCCCCAGAGCGTGATGACGGTGCGGATCGGGCGCGCGGTCATCTCGCAAGAGGCGCTGTCAGCCTGCCTCGCCTATTTCGCGATGGCGCTGTTCACCTGCGCGGGCGCGAGCCTCTACTTGACCTACCTGGGGCTGGATCTTGTCACCGCGGTGACCGCCTCTTTGGCCTCGATCTTCAACATCGGCCCTGGCCTCGCGACGGTCGGCCCCACACAGAGCTTCGCGCACATCCCCACCTCTGGCAAGGTCGTGCTGAGCCTGTGCATGATCCTGGGGCGGCTGGAGTTTATGACGCTCTTGGTCCTGTGCCTGCCTGACTTCTGGCGGCGCTAGCCGCACCCAGCTTGAGAAGCTGTGGTGTTAGCGCGGCGCGCTCGACAGCGCCAGCTCGGCGCGTTGGGTGACGCGCTGCGCGTCGCGTGTGAACGTGACCGACTGTGTCACGCGCAGGTCATAGCGCATGAGCTGGCCCGCCTCGATGTCAAACCACACCAGCCCCTCACCCTGGCCTTGCACATCATAATCAATGGCGTCAGCGCCTGGGCGCTGGCCCTGGCCTTGGCTGATGAGGCGCTGAGAGATGATGGCGAGCAGGCGCCCCTCGCGCGTGACGGTGCCCTCAAAGACGCTCCTCACGCTGAGCTGTCCGCGCAGCACGAGGTCATTGGCGTTGGGCTCACCGGCCCAAGGCAACGCATAGGTCCACGCCTCACCCGGGTTGACCGGCTCGCGCTGCAAGCGCGGCAAGAGCGCGACCACCGCGTTCTCGACGAGCCGCATGGACGGGCGCAGCTGAGGGTTGGTGGCGCCACGCCAGCGCGACTGTGTGACGCGACCGTGAGGCTCGATCTGAAGCAACAACGTGGCGCTCGCCAGGACCTGCTCCAGCTGAGAGGTCACCGCAGGCGCCAGCGCGCGCTCCTGCTGATGGACGGCCAACTGCGCGCGCGTGAGCTTCAACGCGCGCGCGCTATCAGGCGCCGCGCCGAGCGCGCCATCGAGCACCAGCGTCACCTTCATCGGCGCCGAGCGAGGCGCCTGCGCCTCACGCTCAAGCGGCGCCCCCGGGCTGACCTCGGGCTCGCGCGTCACCACGCTCTCTTGATGCAAGCTGTAGCGGCGCTGCTGCGTGACGTCGGGCAGCCACTGATAGACCAGCGCGCGCGCTGGCCCCTCGCGCTCCAGGTCGCCTGGCAGCTCCAAAGACAGCGCTGGAGCGGCGATCGTGGCGCTAGGCGCCTCGCTCATCTGCGGGCTGCGTGAGGCGGCCACGATCCCCACCACCAGCAGAGACGCCGCCAACACGAGCAGCGGCCACAGCGCTTGACGACGGCGCGCGGCGCCCTGCTCGACAGGTTGATCATTGTCCAAGAGGTCTGTCCCCTGCAAGATGGGCGAGTTGACGCGCGCGCGAGGCTCGCGCGCTCAGATGGTTCGTCTTCATAGCGCCCGCGACAGGTCACGGCAACAGCCAACGACACAGGCGCGCGGGTCAGCGCGAGGCTTAATGATGTGGTACGAGGAGCGCGGCGGGTTACAGTTTGAGTGCACGCGCTGTGGCCACTGCTGCAAGCGCCCCGGCGTGGTCGCCCTCAACGACGACGATCTCACCCGCATCGCCACCACCTTGGGCCTGACCCAGCAAGAACTCTGCGATCGGCTGCTGCGTCGCAGGCTGGGGCGCTGGGTCTTGTCCGTGCGTGAGGGCGGCGCGTGTGTGTTCTTGGGCGAGTCAGGGTGCATGATCCATGAGGACAAGCCGCTGCAGTGTCGCGCGTACCCGTTCTGGCCAGAGGTGCTTGAGAGCCCGCAATCCTGGGACGCTGAGGCGACCCAGTGCGAGGGGATGGGGCAAGGAGCGCTGCACACCCCTGAGCAGATCGAGGCAGCGCGCCTGCGCGATGACGAGTGAGCGCCCCATGCGCGCGCTGTGTCCCACCGACTCGCTTGGACGATCCCCGCTTAAAATCTAAGCTCGCGACGCACCGCTCAGGAGGTTGCGTGACCATGCATCTTTTCAAGCGCGCCAGATCGCTCGAATTAGACCTGTTTATTGGGCCTTTGCGCTGACGAGCGCGCGGTCAGCGACATCAGCGCGCGGAGCGCAGCAGGTACCAGAGCGTCAGCCCCACCGCGACGATGATCCAGGCGCCCACGACGATGAGGGTGGGGTCAAGCGCGTCAGCTGACAAGCTCAGCTCCATCAGGCGCGCCCTGCGGGCGCGTCTTGATCGAGCGCGACCGCGCGCGCGAAGCGCGCGGCGGCCGCCCAGACGAGCTGGCGCGCGTGGGTGAGCGCGTCGAGGTCGTCGACCTCGGTGCCCAAGCAGGTGAGCGCCTGCTCGCTGAGGTCGGGCGCGACGCCAAGGCGCGCGCTGGGGCCTTGGCGTCGCGCCGTCTCCAGGCCTCGCAGCGGGACCACCGCCCCAAAGATCCCCGAAGCGCCAGCGTAGGGCCAGCCTCGCTTGAGCGCGAAGAAGTCGCGCGCGGCCTCGACCACGCGCGCGCGCCGCAGCGTGTGGACAGGCGGCGACATGGCGTTGAGGTGGGCGGCCAGCGCGAACAGCTCGCGCACAAACCGAACGTCAGTGATGATCAGGCCGTAGAGGTAGCTGTCCTGCACGGCGTCGAGCACCAAGCGCCGCTCCTCCTCGCGCAACAGCGTGTGCGCGGCGCACAGGTAGTCTTGGCAGATGTGACGGTCGTAGACGCCGCAGTCGCGCTGATCGAGGCCGCCATGGCGCGTGGGATGAATCAGGCAGCCGACCTTGCCCGCGCGCGCGTCATGGTCGGGGCGTGCGGGGTCATGATCGAGCAGGCCCAAGAAGGGGCAGCTTGGCAGGCCATCAAGGAGCTTGTCCTCGGGGCGCGGCTGCCAGCGGGCGCGAAAGCGCTTGAGCGAGGCGGCGTCCGTGACGTCCGCCTCGCCAAAGAAGGCGCGCGTGCGCGCAAGCAAGCGCGCGGGGGTGACCTCAGGGCCAGCGTCGCGCGCGTTGTACATGCCACAGCACGAGCCGCAGCTCTTGGAGGCGTCGGGCTGACACAGCACGCGTGGGGTGAGCGGAGCCAAGCTCATGCGTTCAACATGCCTTGTTGGGGTTGAGCTGGCGCGCGTTCTTGGGGGGCTTGAACTCAAAGTCAGCATCTTTGAGGCCCTTATTGGTCAGCATCTTCGCGAAGACCAGCACGTTGGTGTTGCCGTAGGGGTCATAGATGGTGGTCTTGAGGACCTGGAAGGTGACCGGATCGAGCACAAAGCGCAGCTCCTTGTAGCGCGAGTCGGGCTCACGGGGCACGAGGCTCAGCTCAGGATGAGCGGCGGTGGCGCCCTTAGCGAGCGTGATGTTGAACTCTTTCACGAGGTCGCCCTGCCCCATCAAGAACTTGAGGCTCGCGGCCGCCTTGTCATCCTTGACGCACTCCTTGAAGACCTGATTAAAGGCGATCTCATGGACCCAGAAGGTGTTGCCATCGCTGACGAGGACCTTCTCCCGCTCAGGGGCCTTGGAGCCCTCTTTGTGGGTGTAGTAGTCAAAGCGCAGCTTCCCGGCGCGCTTGTAGAACACGCGCCCGATGCTCTCCTTGGACTCATCCGCGGCGAGGTCAGTGTAGGTCTGCTTGAACGAGGCTTGAAAGTCGGTGGTCTTGTCGTAGAACGCCTGCATGTTGCGTGCGTAGTCTTGGGCGCTGAGGAGCGCGGGTGTCGCAGGGGATGCCGCGTCAGCGGGCTGCTGAGCGGCCGCTGGTGAGGAGAGCGCACCTAAGGCGAGGAGCGCGACGATGAGTTGACGAGGCATAGCGTCCTCTTGGGGCAGGGGGTCTTGAGGGAGCGAGCGATGCGCAGCGCGCGGCGCCTATGATCTTTGAGACGCAGCGCCTGAGCGCTTTATGCATGCGAGCTGAGGCGCGCCCGAGCAACAGCGCGCGCAAGGGGCGCTATTTCATCAGCTCAGGAGACGAGCTGCTCGCTGGGCTCTTGAGCCACGACGCGCTGGATCTCGACCGCGATGACCTTCTTCTCGTCGGCCTCCAGCACCTCAAACAGCAGATCCATCCAGGTGGTGCGATCGCCGACCGAGGGCACGGTGCCGAGCTGCGTCATCATGAAGCCGCCGATCGTCTCGTAGTCGGCGTCTTCAGGGAACTCCGTGTGGAGGTACTCCTCCAGCTCATAGATAGGCAAGCGGCCATCCACACGGATGGTGCGCTCATCAATGACGGTGATCTGCTCAGACTCGGCGTCATGCTCGTCTTGGATCTCGCCGACGAACTCCTCGATGATGTCTTCGAGGGTGATGAGGCCGTCCACGCCGCCAAACTCATCGACGATGATGGCCATGTGAATGCGCTGGCGCTGGAAGTCAGCCAGCAGATCGGAGATGTGCTTGCTCTCGGGGATGAAGAACGGCTTGCGCAGGTGAGCGCGCAGATCAAAGGGGATGTCTTGGCCGTTGGCGCGGGCGAACAGCTCCAAGAGGTCCTTGGCGTAGAAGATGCCGATGATGTTATCGATCGTGTCCTCATAGACGGGGATGCGGCTGTGCCCGTGGTTGAGGAAGGTCTCCACGATCTCGGGCAAGGTCATCTCGGTGTCCACGACGACCATGTCGGTGCGCGGGACCATGATCTCACGCACGATGGTGTCATTGAACTCGAACACGGAGCGAAGCAAGCGCTCACGATCTTCGGTGAAGGTGCCCTCCCGAGAGCCGAGGTCGATCATGTACTCGATCTCCTCAGCGGTGACGTAGGGGATAGGGGCGTTGGGGTCATTGCCGGTGAGGCGCATGACCAAGCGCGTCATCGCGTTGAAGACGTAAGTGGCGGGATAAAAGATGAAGTAGAAGGGGCGCAGCAAGAACATGGAGCGCAGCGACCAGGCCTTGAACAAGCGCTTGGCCACCGCCTTGGGGGTGATCTCACCAAAGGTGAGCAGCAAGAAGGTCATGATCCCGACAGCGACGGGGATGGCCCACTCGCTGGCGCTGGTGCCTGAGAGCAAGCGATTGGCGAGGTCGGTGGCGAGGGCCGACGCGGTGATGTTGACGATGTTGTTGCCGATCAGGATCGTCGTGAGGACGTGGATCGGCCGATCAAGCCAGAGCTTGAGGTGACGCGCGTTGGTCTCCTCGTAGATCTTCTGAGCTTGAGCGTGGGAGAGGGAGGTGAGCGCGGTCTCAGAGCCTGAGAAGAAGGCTGAGATGAGCAGACAAAACGCAATCCCAACGGATTCAGCGATGATGGCGTCCAAGGCGAGCGTACCTCAATGCGACCTAGCGCGCAGCGCTCGCCAGGGTGAGGGAGAGGCGGCGCGTGGTGCGGGTTGCGGCGAGGGGATTTGGGGGCAGCCTAGCCCCCTTAGGAGAGGGGGGCGAGGGGGTGAGGACAGTGGCGTTTGCGCAAATGGCCCTCGCCCGCTACAACACCCGAGCGACGCGGCAGGCATCTACTATGCGCGCGCTCACCCACCTTGTCAAGATCGCACCGGCCCACGACTCACCGCCCGAGGCGCCCCATGAGCACCCCAGCCGCGCGACCGCTGTTGCGGCTCTTCCCTGTCTTGCTGCTGAACTTGACGGCCTTTGGCGTGTCCATCCCGGTGGTGCCCGCGCTCGCGCGCGAGCTTGGCGCGACGGGCGCCATGGTGGGCGCGATCTTCGCGCTCCAGGCGATCGGGCAGCTGATCATGGCGCCGCTGTGGGGCAAGCTCTCGGACCGCATCGGGCGCAAGCCGGTGCTGGCGCTCACGATCTTTGGCGCGGCGATGGCCGACCTGCTGACGGCGACTAGCACCTCGCTCGTGTTCTTGTTTCTGGCGCGCTTTGCTGCGGGCCTGTGCGCGGGCAACGTGGCGACGGCGTCAGCGCTGGTGAGCGACGCGACCGAGGCGCACAACCGCTCGCGCGGGATGGCCATCATCGGCATCTGCTTTGGGCTAGGCTTCACGATGGGGCCGGGGCTTGGCGCGCTGGCGAGCACCTGGGGGGCGCCTGGGGTGGGGCCGCTTGGGCGCGGCTTGCCCTTCGTGGTGGCGGCCAGCATCAACCTCATCGCGGCGCTCCTTGCGGTCGTGCTCTTGCGCGAGCCTAGCGGCGACATTGAGGAGCGCGCGAGGCGACGCATGGCGCGCAGGCCCACGGGGCTGCGCGAGCTGATGCGCCGCCCAGGCGTGGTGGTGATGGGGGTGTTCTTCACCGTGCTGACAGTGGGGGTCACCATCCAAGAGACGACGTTCTTCTTGTATGCCAACGCGCGCTACGGGTTTGACGAGGCGCAGGTGGGGGTGTTGTTCGCGGGGATGGGGCTCTTATCGGCGCTGGTGCAGGGTGGCATCGGGCGCATCTCTGGGCTGCTTGGCGATCGACGCATGAGCGCGCTGGGCTTAGCGCTGCTGGCGCTGGGGCTGGGGATGACGCCGCTGTGGGAGGTGCTGCCATTCTTGCTGGTGTGCCTGACGCTGGCTGCGGTGGGGCGCGCGCTGACGCAGCCAGGGGGTCTGGCGCTGATGGCGAGCTTGGGGCGAAGCGAGGATGAGGGGGGCAGGCTGATGGGGCTCGCGCAGAGCGCCACGAGCATGGGGCGCGTGCTCGGTCCAGCGATCGGGGGCGTGGCGTTTGACGCGGATCCGAGGGCGCCTTTTGTGTTGTCTGGGGTGTTGTTAGCGGTGATGGGGGTGTGGTGGGCGCGAGCGGCGCGCGAGCGGGTGGCGATTTAGCGGGGGAGTTCGGGCGCCAAATGGAGATTCCCTTGTGAGTTCAAGCCAATGAATGAACATTCATTTCACTAGCAGGGGGTGTATTTTTCTGCTAGATACGGCATCGTCGTGGAGGGCCACAGGCGAGCCACGCCCCCACTTGAGCCGAGCCCCGAATGTGACGCGCAGGCGCAAGCTTTGCGGCGCGCTGTGTGGGGGGATGAGGTGCCTGCCACGCGACTTAAAGATGTTGACAGGGGCTTTAAGCCCGTGGGATAGGAAGCCCCGATTTTTCGGGGCTGCGCGCCGCTCAGCTTGCGCGCCGCAGAGAAAGCAAACCGAGAGAGAATTCGATGAAAGGCCGCCTCCTCAAATTGCTCAGCCTGCTGATCTTGGTCGTGCTCGTCGGGTTCAACGCGTGTGTGAATCCGCGCGTCGGGTATGCGCCTGAGCAGCCAGTCGCGTTCAGCCACGAGCTGCACGCTGGGCAAAATCAAATCCCATGCCGCTACTGCCATGTGAGCGTCGCGGAGGGACCGCACGCGTCGGTGCCAAGCGTCAACATCTGCATGAACTGTCACGCGATGGTGAAGACGCAGTCGCCCGAGATCAAGAAGATCCGTGAGGCGTGGGAGCAGGACAAGCCGATCGCGTGGGTGAAGGTCCACGATCTGCCTGACCACGCTCGGTTTAGCCACCAGCCGCACATCAACGCGGGTGTGGACTGTACGCAGTGCCACGGCCAAGTGAACACAATGGAGGTGGTCCAAGTGGTCAAGCCGTTCAACATGGGCTGGTGTGTCAACTGCCACCGTCAGCCTGAGTACAACGCGCCAGTCGACTGCGTGAGCTGCCACTATTGAGCTGCGCCGAAGCGCTGCCACCTCGCTAGAAAGCCCGGCCCTTTCAAGCGCCGGGCGCCCCGCGCCAGACGCTATCGGGATCTGCAAAGCACTGTAGGCGATCAGACTGATGAAGACACCAAATCGTAAGACATCGTTTATCCCCCGGCATGCTGAGCCGAGCCCTGGCGCCGAGGTCACTCTGCGCGCCGAGCAAAGCGGCGACGTCGTCGTGGACTTCTCAGATGGGTCGACGCCGCTGCGCGTGGATCGTCGCGAGTTCATGCGCATCTCGGGCGTCGCCGCGGCCACCGCGGCGATGGCTGGCGCGGGCTGCGACGCGATGCGCAACCCGGTCGAGAAGATCGTGCCCTATGTCGATCGCCCCGAGCAGGTGCGCATCGGCAAGCCGAGCCTGTACGCCAGCGTGTGGGAGCACGTCGGCGTGCTGGTGCAGACGCGCGCCGGGCGCCCGATCAAGCTTGAGGGCAACCCCAAGCACCCGCTCAGCCGCGGCGCCTTGAGCGCGCGCGGTCAAGCCGCTTACATGAACCTCTACGATCCGGACCGCGCCAAGGGCCCGGCCAAGCTCCAGGGTGAGACGCTCACCCGCGTGAGCTGGCAAGAGCTTGATCAAGAGGTGATCAACAGGCTCAAGAGCGCGGGCCAGCAGGCGCGCGTGCGCCTGCTGACACGCTCGCTCTCGGGCAGCGCGCAGCGCGCGCTGCTGGCGACGATCGGTGAGGCCTACCCGAACTTCAGGCATTATACCTATGAGCCGCTGGCCGATGAGGCCGCCCTCATCGCCAATGAGGCCTCTTACGGCGCGCGCGCGCTGCCCCACTATCGCTTTGATCGCGCGGACGTGATCGTCTCGCTCCAGAGCGACTTCTTGGGCACCTGGCTGTCGCCTGT
>CAYXWB010000140.1:0-12811 GCA_964468515.1 uncultured Bradymonadales bacterium
ACCTCTGGCTCACAGCGAGCGGCGCCCGCGCCGCTGCATGCTGACGTTCATCAAGAGCCCCATGCCCAGCATCAGCGTCAGCAGGTTGCTGCGCCCATAGCTCATCAGCGGTAGCGGCAGCCCCACCACAGGCAGCATGCCGGTGACCATCCCCAAGTTCACCAGCACATGCCAGAACACGAACGCCGCCATCCCCACCCCAATGTGCACCCCGAAACGATCGTCAGACTGGATGGCGATGCGCAGCGCACACAACATCAGCGCTACATACAACGACAGCAGATAGAGCATCCCCACGAAGCCGTGCTCTTCGGCCCAGTTGGCCGACGCGAAGTCGTTCTCAAACTCGGGCACGAACCCCTTCGAGCTCTGCGTCCCGCTCTGGAAACCCTTGCCCCACACGCGCCCTGAGCCATACGCGATGATCGACTGGCGCACCTGCCAGGACTGGCCGTACTGATCCTCCTCAATGTTGAGGAAGCTGATCACGCGATCCTTCTGATACTCCTTCATCCCAAAGGTCCAGCCCACAGGCAACGCCAAAAGCCCCACCAAGATCAGCCCCAAGAGGCTTGAGAGCTTCATGCGCTCGAACAGCACCATCGTCATAAAGATCGCCAAGATCGTCAGCGAGGTGCCCAGATCAGGCTGCTTTAGGACGAACAGCACGCCGCCACCCACGATCAGCGCCAGCTTGCTCAGCTCACGCAGCGTCAGCGGCTCATCCTTGTCGCGCTCCTGAAAGTAGCGCGCTGTGATGAGGATCACCCCGAGCTTGAGCAGCTCCGAGGGCTGCATCATGAAGAAGCCCAGGTTGAGCCAGCGCGTGGAGCCGTTGAGCGTGGTGCCAAACACCATCACCAACAACAACAACCCCAGCACCGCGCCATAGGCCACATAGGCCAAGCGCGCATAGGTGCGCGTGTCAAAGAGGCTCATCAGCGCCATCAACGCGAGCCCGATCAAGAACGCTCCACCCTGCGCGATGTGGTAGGTGCCCCCGCTCAGCGCCGCCGAGCTGTAGAGGTTCACCACCGACGTGCTCGCCAGCAGCAGCAGCACCAGCAGCAAGGGCCAGTCAATGCGACGCCACCACGAGGTGAGCTTGGCGCTCTTGGACTCAGGGCGCATGGGCTGGCTCCTGAGGATGATCGTGCCCCGGCTCGTCTTCGCCCTCATCGCCAGGCTCGAAGACAGGCTCCATCAGCAGCTCCGGCGCAGGCTCGGGCTGCTGCGCGCGCTCGCGCGCCAGCTGCGCCGCCTGCGCGCTGATGCGCGCCGTCAGCGGCTTGGCCGCGTCGCGCTTAAAGTACTGGTCGAAGATCTCCACCGCCACGGGCGCCGCGGCCGAGCTGCCCGAGCCGCCGTGCTCCAAGAACGTCACCAGCACCAGCTCTGGCGCGGTCGCCGGCGCATAAGCCGCGAACCACGCGTGATCGCGAAACTTCAAGGCCTTGTCGCGGTTAGCGATGCGCACGCGCCCGATCTTGTGCACCTGGGCTGTGCCCGTCTTGCCCGCGATCTCCACATCTGGCAGGCGCGCGGCGAACGCGGAGCCGTGCTTCTCATTGAGCACCTCCCATAGCCCGCGCCGGATCGTGGCCAGATGCACAGGATCAAACTCAATGCGCTTTCGCTTGTGCGAGGGGAACGTGAACATCACCTCCCCCTCGCGCGTGCGCACCTCGCGCAGCAGCCGCGGATAATAGAGGTCGCCACCGTTGGCCACCGCCGCATACGCCAGCGCCACCTGCAGGGGGCTTGACAGCGTGTCACCTTGGCCGATGACCGTGTTGAGCGCGAAGCCGTGCTGGTAGCCATCAGGGCCATACTTGCGGTGCCACTCCTTGGTCGGCACGCGCCCCGCGCTCTCATGGTTGATCGGCAGCCCCGTGGGCTCGCCAAAGCCGAACCGATAGGCGTACTCCGCCAGCTTGTCGATGCCCAGCTCCTCGGCCACCTTATAATAATAGACGTCACACGAGCTCGCCAGCGCGCCGACCACGTTGGTGTGCCCATGACCCGCATACTTCCAGCAGCGGAAGCGGCGCCCGCCAAACTTATAATAGCCCGGGCACATGACCTCGTCCTCGACCTGCTTGTTGCCCGTCTCCAGCGCCGCCAAGCTGCCCACGATCTTGTAGACCGAGCCCGGAAAATAGGCGTTCACGGTCTTGTCCAGCATGGGTCGATACGGATCATTGTCCGCGCGCAGCTTCTCTTGGGAGGAGAGCCTGCCGCTCCATGAGTTAGGATCAAAGCCGGGCTTGCTGTAGAGCGCCAGCACGCTGCCATCGCGCGGATCAAGCGCCACGACCGCGCCCGCTGGGTGCTTGCGCATGGCGCGATCGATGATCAGCAGCAGCTCCGCGTCCAGCGTCGTCACCACATCTCGCCCCGGCACCGTGTGCACCTGCTGATACTCGCCCAACAGCAGCTCCGTCGCCGACTCGCCTTGCAGCGTGCCTGCTGAGTCAATGACCTCGCGCCGAAGCCCCGGTGAGCCGCGCAAGATCGGCTCAAACGCCTGCTCTAACCCCATGCGCCCCACATAGTCGCCCACGCGGTAGCCGAAGTCCGACATCGACTGCAGCTCGTTGGTGCCCACCTCCCCCATGAACCCCACCGTGTGCGCGCCCAGCGCGTGCAGCGGGTAGACGCGGTGCGCGTTGGGGCGCACAGCCACCCCCGGCAGCGCCAGCTGATGCGCCTCCAGCAGCGACACCTGCTGGCGCGTCACGTCACGGCGCACCACCACCTCCGCCACCCGCTGCTCCAAGCGCTTGTGCAAGCGCGTCATCTCTTGGTTCGTCAGGTTCAAGTGACGCTTGAGCAGCGACATCACCTCATCGCGCGTCTTGCTGGGCTGCTCACGCAGCACCCGCGGGGTGATGTACACGTCAAATGAGGGGCGATTGTCCGCCAAAACAATCCCATGACGATCATAAATGCGCCCGCGCGACGGCGAGAGGTTCACGTCACGGATGATGTTCTGCGTGCTGGCTTTATAATAGAGCTCCCCTTGCAAGATCTGCAGGTACCACAGCCGCGCCACGACGCCGCTCATCGCCAGCAACATCACGAGCACGAGCCACTTATAGCGGGCCAAGTAGACGCTGGTCGACTCCCCCTGCTGTGCTACTTGTCCTTGTGCCATGACGCGCTCTCCTGTGCGCTGCAAGCCTCATCGCGCGTGAGCTTAAGACAGAACCGGCGCGCCGTGAAGGGCGCGCGCGACGGGGGGGCGAGCTAGAGCAGCTGGTCATGGGCCGCGCGCGGGCGCGCGGCGCGGTCGAGGCGCGCGATCGCGCCGCCGATGAGCAGCCCGCCAAGGCCCGTGATGAGCGCCGATAAAGGCGCGCTGGCGAGTATAGGCTTCAGCATCGGTGAGCTTGGGCGCGTGACGAGCAGGTAGCCCGCGAGCGTGAGGTGGTGTAGCGGCGCGGCCAGCGCGCACAAGAACGCGTGCCCCACGCCCCAGCGCCGCTCTAAGAGCCTGCGCGGCAGCCGCAAGGCCCCGTACACCGCCACCAACCCTAAGCTATACATGCCGGTTGGGCCGCCCGTGGTCCACTCCATCAGCGGCATCCACAGCGCCAAGATGAGCGCGCCTGGCACCACCTCGCGCCGCAGCGCCACATAAGCGGTCAGCACGATCGCCACTTGGACGCTCCAGCCGCTGACGCCGCACGCCCGCAGCACCACCCCCTCGCTGGCGAGCAGCAGCGCGCCCAGCGGCCACAGCAGCCACGCGGGCATCAGCGCCCCCTCATGGCGCGCCCGCCGACGCGTCGGCGGGCGCGTCTTGCGCGAGGTTGGTCACGATGAAGACCTCGTCCAAGCGTGACAGGTCCACCGCTGGCTCTAACACCGCCTCTTGGAACAGGCCCTGCTCATCAAGCGCCACGCGCGCCACCTTGCCCACGATCAGCTCGCGCGGGAACAGCCCCCCCATGCCGCTCGTGACCATCACGTCGCCCTGGCGAACCTCATCGGCCTGCGATAAGTACGCGATGCGCGCCTCATAGTCGCGATCGCGCCCCAAGCCCTGCGCCACGCCATGCGCGCGGTTGCGCTGGCTGATGACGTCGACGCGGCTGCGCGGATCGGCCAGCAAGATGATCTGCGCCGTCTGGCCTTGCACCACGTGCACCTGACCGACGACCCCGCCCGCGACCACCACGGGCATGCGCGCGCGCACTTGGGCGTCCACGCGCAGCGTCACGGTCAGCACGCGAAAGTATGGGGAGGTGTTACGCGCGACCACGCGCGCGGGCACGAGCGTCAGCTCGGGGCTGGCCAGCTTGAACCCGACCAGCTCGCGCAGCCGCGCGTTTTCTTGGAGCACCCCGATAAGCCGCGCCTTCTCCTCACGCAGCGTGGCGTTTTCTTGGCGCAGCGCCTCCAGCTCCTCCTCCTGCGTGGCGTCGCCCCACAGGCCATCAAGCCAGCCCCCGGCCGTCGCGAGCAACCCCGCGCCCGCGCTCTGTGACAGCGCCAGCCCGGCGCGCGCGTGACGCGCGGGCGCGCGCTGAGCGCGCTGCCCCACACCCGCGCCCGCGCTCGTGGCGAGCAAGGCCACTGGCATGATCAGCAGCGCCGCCAGCGCCGCGCGGCGGCTATGTCTGTGGATGAGGTCTCTCATGAGCGCGTCGTGGCGGTGATAAAGGACAGGTGAATCATCGACGCGCGCTCAATAAGAGGATTGCTCCGCGACATCGCGCAACAGCTCGATCTCTTCGAGGACCTTGCCGCTGCCTAAGACCACCGCGCTCATCGGATCATCGGCGATGAGCACGGGCAGGCCCGTCTCCTCGCGCAGCAAGATGTCGAGGTTCTTGAGCAGCGCGCCGCCACCCGCCAGCACGATCCCCTTGTCCACGATGTCAGCGGACAGCTCAGGCGGCGTGCGCTCAAGCGCGATGCGCACCGCCTCCACGATCGCGTTGATCGGCTCCTGCAGCGCGTCGCGGATCTCATCCGAGTTGACCTCCAAGGTCTTGGGCAGGCCCGCCACCAGGTCGCGACCCTTGACCTCCATCGTGAGCATCTCCTCGGTGGGATACGCGGTGCCGATGGTGCACTTGATCATCTCAGCGGTGCGCTCGCCAATGAGCAGGTTGTACTTGCGCTTCATGTGCTGGATGATCGCCTCATCCATCTTATCGCCGCCCACGCGCACCGACTGCGAGTAGACGATGCCCGAGAGGCTGATGACGGCGACCTCGGTGGTGCCGCCGCCCACGTCGACGATCATGTTGCCGCTGGGCTCAGCGATGGGCATGCCCGCGCCGATGGCCGCGGCCATCGGCTCCTCGATGAGGTAGACCTTGCCCGCGCCCGCGTGCAGCGCGCTCTCGCGCACCGCGCGCTTCTCGACCTCGGTGATGCCAAAGGGCACGCAGATGATCACGCGCGGCGCGATCATGCGGCTGCGCCCATGCGCGCGGCTGATGAAGTAGCGCAGCATCGCCTCGGTGATCTGAAAGTCAGCGATGACGCCATCTTTCATGGGGCGAATGGCCACGATGCTGCCAGGCGTGCGCCCCAGCATCTCCTTGGCGGCGCGTCCCACCGCCTTGACGCGCTTGCCGCCGCGCGCGTCTTTTTGAACCGCCACGACGCTGGGCTCGCAGCACACGATCCCCTTGCCACGGGCGTAGACCAGCGTGTTGGCGGTCCCCAGATCGATCGCCAGATCATTCGAGAACAGGCCAAAGAGCTTGTTGAGCATATCGACACTCGATCGCCCGCGCGCGCGGGCGTCATGTTGCGCTGTTAGATGGGGGCGCGCTGATAAGCCGAACTCTAAAGGTTCAAGGCGTTTATCATCGCGCGTGCGCTCAAGGGCGCTCGCGTCATATAGTATGGATACACGCGCGGCTCAAGCGCCGTCGCCGCGACAGACAAGAAACCGCGCGCTGACAGCGCTTGCCACGAGCGCCCACGCTCGTCTAAGATGCGCCGCTTTGATGGCGGTCCTCGCCATGACGAGGCGCTGACCTCAGCGCGCCCCTCACACCACCCGACCCCGCGCGTCGCGATCGCCCCTTAGCAGTCGCGCGCCCGTGGAGCATGGAGCTGTCATGCTCGAGCGTATTCGAGAGTCCTCACGCGGCGGCCTGACGATGGTCATCTTCGCCATCATCATCGTCGTGTTCGCCTTCTCCTTTGGCGCCCCCACCGATGGATGCAGCTCCAGCGGCGGCGCCCAAGAGGTCGCCTCCGTCGCCGGGCACTCGCTCAAGACTGACGAGATCAACCTCGTCTACTACCGCACCCGCCAGGCCCGCCAGCGCGACCTCGATGAGGCCACCCTGCTCGACGCCCAGGCCCGCTCGGCGCGCGCCCTCATCCTCATGCATCTGCTCGCCGATGAGGCCGAGCGCATGGGCCTGCGCGCCACCGATGAGGAGTTCCGCGACTATCTCCTCGATCCGCTGCGCAACGCCGAGTTCTTGGGCGCTTATGGCTCCAACGGCAAGCTCGACGGCACCTACTACAAGAACTACGTCCAGAACGGCCTGCGCGTCAGCCTGCCGCGCTACGAGGCGTTCAAGAAGCGCGAGCTGCTCGCGCGCAAGTACCTTGAGCTGGCCATCATGCAGATTGACGCCCTGCCCGCTGAGATCGAGGCCCGCGTCGCCTTGCGTGACACCAAGGTCAACCTCGAGTACGTCAAGCTCTCCGCCCAAGAACTCCAAGACAACCTCCCCATCTCCGATGAGGAGGCCTCAGCGTTTAGCGCCGCCAACGCCGACAAGATCAAGGCAAGCTACGACGCCGACAAGGACAAGTACGAGCAGGACGCCGAGGTGCAGGTGCGCCGCATCTACATCCTGCGCCCCGATGAGTCCAGCACCGAGGACCTCAAGCAGGCCGCGCAAGATAAGTTCAACGCCGCCAAGAAGCGTGTCCTCGAAGACAAAGAAGACTTCGGTGTCGTCGCCGGTGAGCTGAGCGAGGACTACGCCAAGAAGGACCAAGGGCTCATGGAGTGGTCCACCACCGAGAACATGAGCCAAGACATCGCCAAGGCCATTGAGGGCGTCGAGCAAGGCAGCGTCAAGGAGGTCGTCACCGACTTCGCTTACATGCTCGTCAAGGTCGAGGGCCGCAAGGAGGCTAAGACCACCCCCCTCGATGAGGTCAAGCTCGACCTCGCACGCGACCTCTTGCGCGCCCAGAAGGCCAGCGCCGTCACCAAGCAGATGATGGATCGCCTCCAAGCTGAGGCCCCCAACCACCCCACCCTCGCCGCCGCCCTCGACGCCATCAAGGCCGCTGAGGCGCCCGCCGAGGGCGAGCAGCAGCCCGCCTCGCCATGGGACGCCGTCAGCGCCAAGGAGACCGGCATGTTCAGCCAAGAAGGCCAAGACATGAGCGCCATGTTCGGCGGTCAGCTCCCCCCCGGCCTCGACATCAGCATGTTCGGCGGCAGCTGGGATCGCATCCCCGGCATCGGCCAAAATCGCCAGATCGCGCTTGACGCCTTCACCCTCACCTCCGAGAAGCCGCTGGCGCCTAAGCCCTACGCCATGCCTGATGGTGAGGTCATCATCCGCCTCAAGGCGCGCCAAGCGCCTGGTGACTCGGCCAAGAAAGATGACGCTCAGGCCGAGGACGCCGCCAAGGACGACAGCGCAGACGCTAAGGTCGATCCGAGCGTCGCAGCCGCGCTGAAGGTCGAGGGTGAGCTGCGCCAGAAGCGCATCAATGAGCTGGCGCGCGGCTGGCAGAGCCTGTTCGCTGAGCCGCAAGACAGCTACGGCCCCTGGCTTGAGTCGCTCTACAAGCAGGCCGTCAAAGACAACCGCGTCAAGCTCAGCGGCCGCCAGAAGATCGGCATGGCGCTCCAGAGCAAGCTTGAGCCCATCAAGCTCGACCTCTCCGCCGCTGACAGCGCCGCCAAGCCCGCGACAGCCGCCCCCTGAGCCCGCGCTCATCGCTAAGCACCGGGCGAGGATGATGCACGAGCGCGGCCTGATTCTTTCAGGCCGCGCTCGTCGCCTTCTTGGCGGCGCTGTAGCGCTGGAAGGCCTACCCTCTGGTTGTCAAGCGCAGGCGATGTGCTTAAGGTCACAAAAGCCTAACCATGTTGGTATCGTATTCACATCCTCTCGCCGCTCACCCTCCCCTTGTTCCCGAGCCTGACTACCTTGTTTATGCAATTCTTCGCGTCAAATGGCATGCCTGCGCTGCTGCTTGACCCAGAACAAGGCGCCATCCGAGACGCCAACTTAGCGGCCCTCCACTTCTATGAGCGCGACGAGCAGTCGCTGCGAGGCTGTACGTTGCAGATGCTCAGTGAGACGCCTGACGCGCTCAAGCTGCTGCACACCATGCGTCAGCTCTCCGAGCGCGGCGAGCTGGTGCAGCCTGTGGCGATCAAGCAGCCGAAGTCCAGCGGTGAGGACAGGTTCGTGCATCTGCACTCCAGCCCGTTCGTCACTCGGGCGGGTGAGCAGCTGATGCTGGTGTTGGTGCAAGATGTCACCGCGCGCGTGCATACGCAGCTGCGCCTTGACGCTCACGAAGAGCGCTGGCGTGCGGTGTTCGCGCACTCGCTGGATCTCACCCTGGCCTACGATCAAGACACCACGCTCAGCTTCGTCAGCCCCTCTGCGCTGCGCATGCTCGGCTACAAACCAGAGGCGATGCTGGGGAAGGCGCTGCTGCCGCTCATTCACCCCGAAGATCAGCCCAACGTGCGGGCGATGTTGCAAGAGGTGCAGGCCTCGCCTGATGACATCTTCGTCTGTGATTATCGCGTCAAGCACGCTGATGGGCGCTGGCGCTGGCTGTCGTCGCACGCCAGCAATGAGCTCAAGAACCCCGCCATCAAGGCCATCATCAGCAACTGCCGCGACATCACGCTGGAGCATGACGCGCTGGAGACGCTCCAGCGCAAAGAGCGTCAGCTGGTCGAGTCACAGCGCATGGCGCAGGTAGGCAGCTGGGAGTGGGACTTGGCTACAGGGCGCGTCTCTTGCTCCGTGGAGCTTGTGCACCTGTTCGGCATTGAACACCTAGACATGGCGCAGCTCACTGCGGATGATCTCTACAACGTGATTCACCCCGAAGATCGCGCCCTGGTGACCCAGGTTGAGGGAGAGGCCCTCAAGGCGCAGCGCCCCTATGAGAGCGTGTTTCGCGTCAAGTCGAGCGGCGACACTTACCGCATCTTGCGCTGCCACGGCCAGATCCTCACCGATGAGCGGGGTGAGACCATCGGCGTGCTCGGGACCGCCCTCGACATCACCGCCCAGAAGCGCGTCGAGGAGGAGCTGGCGCGCTACGCCAAGCACTTAGAGGCCTCCAACCGCGAGCTGGAGGAGTTCGCCTATATCGCCTCACACGATCTGCAAGAGCCGCTTCGCAAGATTCGCGCCTTCGGTGATCGCCTCCAGCAGCGCCACGCCGACGCGCTCAATGAGACAGGGCGCGACTACATCATGCGTATGCAGTCCGCATCAAGCCGCATGAGCGCGCTCATCGAGTCGCTGCTCGACTACTCCCGCGTGAAGGCTGAGCCTCGCCCCAGCCAGCGCATCTGCCTCGATGATCTGTGCCATGAGGTCTTGGGCGATCTTGAGATCTCGCTTGATGAGAGCGGCGGCGAGGTGCAGGTGGATGAGCTGCCCGATGTGATGGGTGATCCGGTGCAGCTGCGACAGCTCTTTCAGAACTTGCTCAACAACGCCATCAAGTTCCGCGCCCCAGGCCGCCCCCCGCGCATCACGCTCACCGCGCGCGCCCTCCCGCTGGCGCCTCGCCTCAGCGCTGAGGACGCCCCCCAACTGCCCATGGTCGAGTTGAAAGTCAGCGATAATGGCATCGGCTTTGAGCAGAAGTATGCTGACAGCATCTTCGCCCCCTTCCAGCGCTTGCATGGCCGCACCAGCGACTACAAGGGCACGGGGATTGGGCTCGCCATCTGCCGCAAGATCGTCGAGCATCACCACGGCAAGATCCAGGTCACCAGCACCCCCGACGTGGGGACCACCTTCACCTTCACCTTGCCGCTGGCGAGCCTCTCCTGTGATGAGGCGATCGCCTGAGCGCCATCACCAGCGCACACGCCATGACCACGCCGCACCGCGACGCCCTCAGCGCGCTGGCCGCCCTCTGGACGCGCGAGCGGCGCGAGGCGCGCGCGCGCTTTAACCTGGAGCGCGCGACCACCCCGCTCTCCAAGCGCTTAGCGCGCGGCGTCGCCGCCCAGCGCCTCCAGCTCGCCGAGGTCCAGATCGCCGCTGGCGGCAAGCTGCGGCTGTGGATCGCGCCCTCTGTGGGCGGCCCCCTCCCCGACACGCTGCGCCTTGGCCCCGGTGATCCTGTCAGCCTCTACCGCGACGCGCCTGATGAGCCCGGCGCGGTGCGCGGCGTCATCGCTAAGCGCAAGCGCGACGCGCTCGCTGTCGTGATCGATGGCGAGCTGCCCGAGCCGCTTGATGAGGGCACCTTCCACCTCGATCTGGAAGATCACGACGCCACCTTTGATCGCGGCGATCGCGCCATCCAGGCCTCGATTAACGCCTCGCCTGCGTCGCCGCTTGCCCAGCTGTGCGCGATCCTGTTCGGGCACATCGCCCCGCAGCACGGCGCGCAGCGGCCCTGGACGCCGCTCGATGAAGATTTGCACGAGGTCCAGCGCCAGGCCGTCTCACTGGCCTTACATTCGCGCGATGTCGCGCTCATCCACGGGCCGCCCGGCACCGGCAAGACGCGCACGCTGGTCGAGATCATCCGCCAGAGCGTCGCGCGCGGGCAGCGCGTCTTGGTCTGCGCCGCGTCCAACCTCGCTACCGATCATGTCGCCGCGAAGCTGCTGGCCTATGACGTGCCGCTGGTGCGCTTGGGCCACGTCGCGCGCGTCAGCGAGGCGGTCGAGGCCGCCACACTTGACGCCCAGATCGAGCGCCACGCGACCTACGCCCTCACGCGCGAGTGGCTCGATCGCGCCGAGGACGCGCGCCGACGCCTCGTCACCAAGGACGCGCGCGGTGAGCTCAGCCGCGATGAGCGGCGCGCGCTGCGACAAGAAATTGGGGCGCTGCGCCGCGACGCGCGCCAGCACCTCGCGCGCCTGCAAGACGCTGTCATGGCGCGCGCCCAAGTCGTATGCGTGACATGCGCAGGCGCCGCCTCCAAGCTGCTCGCCGACGCGCGCTTTGACCTGCTCGTCATCGACGAGGCCACCCAGGCCAGCGACCCGCTCATGCTCATCGCGCTGATGCGCGCCGAGCGCGTCGTGCTCGCTGGTGATCCTTGCCAGCTGCCGCCCACCGTGCTCGATCCTCAGGTCGCTCGCGAGGGCTTGGCCACCACCGCCTTTGAGCGCGTGCGCGGGCGTCACCCCAACGCCTGCGTCATGCTGGTGCGTCAGCACCGCATGCACGAGGCGATCATGGCCTTCCCCGCCGTCCAGTTCTACGGCGACGCGCTCATCGCCGCCGACGCGGTGCGCGCGCACACGCTCGAAGACCTCGGCGTGGGGGCTGACCCGCTGCGTGAGGGGCCGCTGCTGTTTATCGACACCGCAGGCAAGGGCTGGGAGGAGCTCAGCGACGAGGAGGACCCGAGCACGAGCAACCCGCTTCAAGCCGAGCGCGTCGTGGCCGAGCTCCGCAGGCTCTTGAGCCGAGGCTTGCCGGCCGTTGACGTCGGCCTCATCTCGCCCTATGACGCCCAAGCGCGCCTGCTGCGACAGCTCCTCGCGCCTGAGCTCGCCCAGGGCCTGGAGGTCGCCACCGTGGACGGCTTCCAGGGCCGCGAGAAGGAGGCCATCGTGGTCGACCTGGTGCGCAGCAACACGCGCGGCCAGCTCGGCTTCTTGGCCGATGTGCGCCGCCTCAACGTCGCCCTCACCCGCGCCCGTCGCTTCTTGCTCGTGGTCGGCGACAGCGCCACCTTAGGCGCGCATGAGACGTATGGCGCGATGCTCGACGCGGTGCAAGCGCGCGGGCGCTGGATCAGCGCCTGGGAGGATGAGGCGCCGCCGCTGTCATGTCCACGCTAAGCACGACGAGAGGATCATGTTCACGTTAGGACACGTCTCCGATCTGCACATCTTCGCGTTGCGGCGCAGGCACATGGTGCAGATGGCCAACAAGCGCATCTTGGGCGCGTCGAACCTGCTGTTCAAGCGCAAGCGCAGCCACGACAACGTGGTCGCCGTCGCCGCGCTCTCCATGCTCGACGCGCTCGGCGTTGATCACATCGCCGTCAGCGGCGATCTCACCAACCTCGCGATGGAGCAGGAGTTTAAGGCCGCCGCCGCGCTGCTGCATGAGGTGCGCGACCATGAGCGCCGCGTGAGCGTGGTGCCCGGCAATCACGACTATTACACCCAGGGCGCCGCCAAGGGGCGCCGCTTTGAGTCGCACTTCGCGCCTTATATGGTCAGCGATCTGCCCGACTATCAGCTCCCCACGGGCTACCCCTACTGCAAGCTGCTCGGCGATGACATCGCGCTGGTGGGCGTGAACACGGGCATCCCGACGCCCTGGTTCGTCGCCCAAGGCCGCGTCGATGAGCGCGAGCTGCGCGCGCTTGAGCGCCTGCTCGATGATCCGGCGCTGGAGGGGCGCTGCAAGGTGGTGATGTTACATCACCCGCTGATGCCCTTCGCCCACGCCAAGATCGATCGCCAGCGCCGCCTCATCAACGCCGACGCCGTGCGCAAGGTGCTGCGCCAGCGCGACGTCTCGCTCGCCATCCACGGCCACAACCACCACTTCAGCACCGCCATCTTGCCGCACCTGCGCGGCCACGGCGAGCTGGTGATCTGTGAGGCCGGCAGCAGCTC
>CAYXWB010000141.1:0-12674 GCA_964468515.1 uncultured Bradymonadales bacterium
CAATCTTGGCTTTTGTATGATCTGGCTGTCGCGACTGTTAGTGGGATAGGTTCAGAGATTCTAGCTGCACTGTGAGGCATCGCGATGAGGTTATATTCGATTATGAATCCAACGCGCTATCAGGCCCTCGAATCGGGTCATTATGCGCCCCCTCCCATCTATGATATTGATGATCACTTCCCGTTGCCGCATGTGTGGCTGGCGAGGCGACTTCGTGAGCGTGTGGGCGCGGCGAATGACGAAGCGCGTTCATACCTTGAGCTCTCGTGGTATCGCGCGCAAACGCTCGCTAGGCCGAAGCCCGATCTGCGCTCTAAGCATGGGCTCCCTGGGCAGCCGCTCTATCTCGTCGAGCTTGAGGTCCCCGACCAAGAGGTGCTCCTCGTGCAATGGCGAAAGTGGCTCTTTGTCCTCATGGGCTGCTTTGTCCCGTCGACGCAGAGCGAGGATGAGGCGTTCGAACACCTGCTAAGTGTTTGGGGCTTCGATCGCGACGCGAGGCATTATCATGTCCCCTCTTACTTTGCTGCTTTGATTGAGGCGAGCTGGGAGCGGTTGTTTGACATCGACACGGAGTTGGATATATGGGAGCCGCCACATGAGCAAGAGATCTTAGGGGTGACATGGGGTATTAAGCCCGCATGGGTTGTGAGCGCGAAGCCTTTCCTCTCTCGCTGAGCTGGCGTAGGGCATGGCGTCATCAAATAAAAGGGCGAGTGCGGCGTCTCAAAATGAAGGCTGCGTGCCATAGCGCCTCCGCCTCGGCCTGCGCAGCGTTGGCAAACTCCCAGCGCACCTTATCTTGCGTTGCCTCACTGAGGGCTTGGGCCTCTTCGCTGAGGGCGCGCAGCTTAGCGAGCCACTCACGCTCCTCATGGGTGAGCGCGCCCAGCTCACCGCGCGCTCGGGCGAAGGCTTCGCGTGCGCCGCGTCCATGCCACTGCTTGATCACGCGCGCGTGACCGCGCAGACCATAAGGTGGCACGACCCCCTCCAGCTCAAGCGGCGTCGTGTCGGGGGCTAGCTCGTAGCAGCTGGCCTCGCCAGCGCTCACGACGAGCACGACGAGCCGAGACCACTCGGTGAGCTCATGCCGATAGACGTGACCCTCGCCAGACTGGCGCGCGCTTGTGTCGAGCCCATCGTGGTCGAACGCGAGCTTTGCGCCCTTCACCGCGCCATGCCCCGCGACGATCTGCATGGTGGGCGTCCATGTGCCACGCGGCGCAGGCTCCCAGGCATCACACGCCAGCTGAGAGATCCTCCACTGGCGCCCCTGGCGCTCGCCCTTGAGCCGTCCATCCGCGAGCGCTTTGCGCACCGCGTCGGGCGTGAGGCCTTTGAGCTTGGCGACCTGCGTCACGGAAAGCATCGCGACTCCTATGAGGTGATCAGCGCTTGGCACGTCTTGCATCAAGCATGCGCGATGTTAAAGGTGCCTCATGATGCTTTCAATACCCAAGTTCAATACTTTTTGAATTAAGTATCTAATTTAAGTATTGATGTTGGCGTGCACCCTCAGACTATGCCATTTTGGGCATCTGGCTAACTGGTAAGCTGTGGGTTGAGGCGCTGGCGTGAACGATTCTTCAGAGCTGATCACTTGTTGGACCATGCAAGATGCTGAGATGTTCCGGGCTGCTTATCCATCCAGGCCTGTGCAGCAGCGGATAGGGGTCGATCCAGACTTGCGCTCTGCCTATCTTTGGATGGCCGATCAGCTCCGCGCGCAGTGTCCCGCGCCTCCCAAGGTCGTGTATCCTATATGGCTCTGGATCAAGGCCCACAGCCATCGCGCCAAGCCTGATCTGAGGACACGTGGCTGGGATACGCCAGGGCTTCGACAGGTGCTCATCACCTGTCAGATCCCTCGAAGCCTCGTGCTCCAGTCGGACTATCAGAAGTGGTACATGGTGTTGAATCGAGCCTACTTGAGCTCGGACTCTGTGGAGAGCGCGCTCTATGATCGCCTGCTGGCGTGTCGCCTCGGCGTGACTGAGGATGATTATGTCTCCTTTACAGACTTGCCTGACGATATTCGCGAGCTGGTCACGGCCAGCTGGGAGCGTATCTTCAAGCTCAGCGATGAGTCGGATTGCTGGGAGCCTGTCGCAGAGAGGCAGGTTCAAGGCGTGACGTGGGAGCTTCGCCCCGAGTGGGTGACCCATGTGCGCGAGTTCACCACGCGCTGATGCGCTGATTTTAACCCTCGCGGGGGAGCCTCAATGGAGAAGATTGGCGATTGCTTGAGCGCGCTTGGGATCGCGTCGGTGGAGGCCTTGAAGGCACAGCTCTTGCGCGATGAGACGCCGGCGCTTCACGACCTCCTGAACGCCGCCCTCGATGATTGTGGTGAGGTGGCGGCGCGCTGGCTCATTGAGCTCACCGCCGATTGAGGCGGCATCGACCAAACTTAAAGAGGCGATCTTCATCGCTATCCTCCCTCGCGCCACCTGCTTCGACATCACGATGGTCGATCCCTTTGCGCGCCTGCTCGCTGATGAATCGCTCACGGTGAGGGAGCTGGCCTCCGAGCTGATGTACGCCCTCTGCTGCGCCGACCATGTCGCGCTCCTTGAGGCGACGCTCTCTGATCCCAACCAACATCCGTACGTCCGATCGAGGTCTGCAGAGACGCTCGCGGGGCTCGTCTCCTACGGCTCGGTCGCGGTGGTCTAGGCGGCGCTCCATGACCCAAACAACATGGTGCGCTTCTACGCGCTCTACGCGCTTGGCACCGTGGGCACGACCGCCACGCTCGCCGCGCTCTCGCGCTATCAAGACCCTGACCCCACGGCGCGCGTGGATGACCTCGCGACCATGGCACAAGAGGTCGATCTTGCGCGCGCCTCGCTGCTCAAGACATGCCCGAGCTGGCATCCTGGCAACCACGTGAGCGCGGCCGAGGTGGCGGCCTTGCTGAGCGCGGCGAGCCGGGAGGCGGAGAGCAGGATGGTGGGTGAGGATGGGGGCACGCTAGAGCTGTTGCAGGTGGCGCTGTTTGGCCCCTACGAGGTGGCGGACGACGCGTATTATTCGGTCTACACGCTGGATGGTCCTGTGACGCTGGCCTGTAAGGTCTGGCATCATCGGCCCAATGAGGTGCAGACGCTGTGTTTGCAATTTGTGTGGAATGAGCTGGCCTACCTCGCGCAAGCGCATGAGCAAGAGGTGAGCTTGGTGTTGAATGATGAGGCCTTGTATTTGCTGTCAGCTTTTGGCCAGTCGGCGCTGCCTTGTGATAGGCACGATGAGCTTGAGGTCTTGTGCGCGTCGCGTTGAGCGACGTGGCCTTTGAGCGTTCATGGGGGAAGCTGACCAAGCGCGCCAGCGCGCTTATGAGGTGTGCCTAGGGCACGCGAGATTGGGCGATGCGCGCGCGCGAGCGATCTGGTATGCAACGCACGCGCCGCGAGCGGGCGCTTGGACCGGACGTGGACGAGGCGAACCATCGTGGCTGTGTCATCGACCCCAGCGCGCGTGATGATCGACGCGCGCTATATTCGCGAGCAGGTCAGCGGCATCGGCCGCTACACCTCGCACATCATCGAGCAGCTGTTGCTGTTGGATGACGCGCTGGAGCTTCGCCTGATCACCCATCCGGCGAACCCCCAGCCTGTGACGCACCCGCGCGTGAGCTGTGAGACGTTCGACGCGCCGCCGAACTCCCTGCGCACCCGGCTCTTGCTCTCAAGCCGCGTGAGCTTTGACGGCGTCGATCTGTTCCACTCGCCGTTTAACATCCTGCCCGCTGGGCTACCGGTGCCAGCGGTGTTCACGCTGCATGATGTGATGTGGCTGCTGGATCCGGCGTATTGCACCGACAGCGCGTGGCGGCGCGCGGTGCTGGGGCGCTTCTACGGGGCGCTGATCCCGCGCGCGGTTGATGAAGCGGCGCAGATCATGACCGTGTCGCATCACTCGCGCGAGGCGATTGAGGGGCAGTTCCCGCAGGCGCGCGGGCGCGTGCATGTGACCTACAATGGGTTGGATCAGGCGTTTGGGCCGCTGTCGCCGGAGGAGGCGTGGCCGCGCCTGGCGCGCTGGATCAGGCCGCGCCGCCCGTTCGTGCTGGTGGTGGGGCAGGGCTCCCCCTACAAGAACCACGACGGCGCGCTGGAGGCCTTCTTGGAGGCTTATGGCGATGATCCAGAGGTCGCGTTCGTGCTGGTGCGTCGCTTCACGCGTGGCCCCGCCACGCGTCTGCACGCGCTGATGCGTCGGCCTGAGCTGAGCGGACGCGTGATCCATTTGCCCTATGTGACGGGGCCGCAGCTGCACGCGCTGTATGCGACGGCGCGCGCGTTCCTGTTCCCGTCGCTGTACGAGGGGTTTGGCCTGCCGCCGCTGGAGGCGATGGCCTGTGGCACGCCGGTGGTCACGAGCGATCATGGCGCGATGGCGGAGGTGTGCGGCGCTGGCGCGATGCAGGCCGACCCGCGCGATCCTGTGGCGCTGGGCGCGGCGCTGCGCGCGGTGGTGGAGGACGGGCCCGTGCGCGAGGCGATGATCGCGCGCGGGTTTGAGCGCGCGGCGCAGTTCACCTGGCGCGCGGGCGCGGCCCAAGCGCTCCACACCTATCGCGTCGCGCTGGGCCTTGAGCCCTCGCAAGACACTCAATGAGGCGTTGACGGCTGTGCGGATCTGCATCGACGCGCGCAACATCACGGCGCAGCCCGCAGGGATCGGGCGCTACGCGCAGAGCCTGATCCCGGCGCTGCTGGATCAGGCGTCGCCGAGCGATGAGCTGGTGCTGCTGCGCCATGACAGCCACCGCGCGCCGCTTGTGGCGCCCGATGTCGCGCGTGGGCGTGTGCAGGAGGTGTTCGTGGGGGGCAAGATCGGCAGCCCCGCGGATTATCTGCTCGGCGCGCGCCATGTGCATCGCGCGCTGCGGCTGTGGTCTGGGGCGGACATCTACCATGATCTGTTCCATGTGGCGCCGCTTGGCTTGCGGGCGATGGGGCGCTTGGGGGGGCCGCTGGTGGTGACGCTGCATGATCTGATCTGGATCGATCATCCGCGCACGTCGCAGCCGACCTTGGCGCGCGCGGTGGGGATGAGCGCGTATGCGCGCGTGGCGATCCCGCACACCTTGCGTCGCGCGGCGCACGTGATCTGTATCAGTGAGGCGACGCGCGATCGCGCCAGGCCCTGGCTTAGAGCGGGTCAGCACAGCGTGATCAGCCACGGCGTCGAGCCGCGCTACTTTGCGCCGCAGCCTGCGCCTGGCGGTGAGGTCGGCGCGGCGCTTGATTCAGGGGCGCGCTATGTGCTGGCCGTGGGCAACGCGAAGCCGTACAAGAACTTGAGCGCGCTGATCGAGGCCTTCGCCAAGCTTGTGCCTGGGTCGCCCAAGCTGCGCTTGGTGCTCGTGGGCGACTGTGAGGCGCTGCGGCCCAAGGTGCAGCGCCTGGGGCTTGAGCGGCGCGTGATCCTGACGGGCATGCTGCAAGATCAGGCGCTGTGTGAGGTCTTGGCGCACGCGAGCTTGTTCGTGTTCCCATCGCTGGTGGAGGGCTTCGGCCTGCCGCCGCTGGAGGCGATGGCGGCGGGTGTGCCGTGCGTGGTGTCGGAGCTGGAGCCGATGCGGGCGGTGGTCGCAGGGGGCGCGAGGCTTGTGAACCCGCGCGATGTGGCGGCGATGGCGGCCGCGATGCGCGAGGTGTTGGAGGATGAGGCGCAGGCGATGCGCTGGCGTACGCGCGGGCTTGAGCGCGCGCGCGCGCTCACCTGGGAGGCGTGCGCCAGACAGACGTTGGATGTGTACCGCGCCGTGATTGAGGCGCGCTAGGGAGCAGCACGATGCCTGGTATTGGGATTATCACCAACCCGCACAGCCGCCGCAATCGCCGCTTCCCGGAGCAGATGCGCCGCATGGGCTATGTGCTGGGGCAGCATGACGCGTATGAGCTGACCAACAAGGTCGAGGACGTGACGGCGGTGGCGCAGAAGTTCTTGGAGAGCGACATCGACGTGCTGGCGCTCAACGGCGGCGACGGCACCAACCACGTCACGCTGACGCGGTTTATCGAGGTCTACGGGGATCATCCGCTGCCCAAGATCGCGCTGCTGCGCGGGGGCACGATGAACACGGTGTCGCAGAGCGTGGGGATCCGTGGCACGCCGGCGCGGCTGCTGGCGAACCTGGTGGAGAAGTATTACACGGGGCAGCCGTTCGAGACGACCGAGCGCGACACGCTGTGCGTGCGTGATGAGCATGGGCCACATTATGGGTTCATCTTTGGCAACGGGCTCATCGCGAACTTTTTGGATGTTTATTATGAGACGGGGCGCCCCAGCCCCGCGATCGCGGGCGTGCTGGTGAGCCGCGCGTTGGCCGAGATGGCGGTGGGCGGCGGTCCGACGGTGGCGCGGCTGTTCAAGCCGTTTCACGCGGAGCTGACGTTTGACTCGGGGGAGGTCTGGCCCGCGCGCGATTATCAGGCGGTGATGGCGGCCACGGTGGATCAGATCGGGCTGGGGTTTAGGCCGTTCATCCGGGCGGAGGAGCGCCCTGGCACGTTTCATCTGCTGGGTCTGACGGCGCCTGCGCTGGCGGTGGCGCAGATGTTGCCTCGGATCAGGCTTGGCCTCCCGCTGTCGCAAGAGCAGATGGCCAGCGAGGTCGCGCGTGAGGTGGTGATGCGCGCGGATGAGCCCATCAGCTACACGGTGGATGGCGACATGCACACCTCGCACGATGGCGTGGTCACGCTCAGCGCGGGGCCGCGCGTTGAGATTATCCTCAAATGATCCCTCAGCGCGCCTCATCCCCCTATCATCAGGGTCCAGGGACGGTAGTCCCTGGTGGGTGCAGGGCGAAGCCCGCAAAGCGCGCCCCATCCAAGCCGCGCGCTCCTCCCCCAAAAACACCCATCTCCCTTGACGCGATCCCGTAAACAAGGTTAACTTCACCCCCATGGAGACGACCCGCGACACGATCCTGGAGGTGGCCCGCGCGCTGTACGCCGAGCACGGCGCGCAGGGGCTCTCAATGCGCGCGGTGGCCTCTCAGTGTGGCATCACGGCGGCGGCGATCTACCGCCACTTCGCCTCCAAAGAGGCGCTGATCTTGGCGGTGTGTGAGCAGGCGTGGCGCACGTTCGAGGCGCACCTGTACGGCGGTTTGCGTGGGCACGACGCGCTGTCACGGCTGTGGCTCACGGGCCAGGGCTACCGCGACTTCGCGCTGACGCACGAGCCCTACTATCGGGCGCTGTTTATGCGACCTCACCCCCAGTTCACCCAGCTCGCGGACACGGCCCAGGCGACCTTCTCACCGACGTTTCGCTTCCTCGTGGACCGGCTGGCGGAGTGCGTGCGCCAAGGTGGCCTCGATCCTCAGCATGACCCCGAGGCGCTGGCGGTGCAGATCTGGTCACAGTGCCACGGCTTGGCCGCGCTCCAGCTTGACGGGCACCTCAAGCTCGACGCGGCGCAGTTTCGGGCGCTGTTTGACGCGACCTTATCGCGCGTTTTGCTGGGTTTGGGCGCGCCGCGCGATCCTGCCACCTGAGCTTCGCTCTAGCCATGTAAACGCTGTTTACAAGGATTGTCTGTCTCGCTATCTTCTGTGTTAACGGTGTTCACTTTCGGGCGCCGTCAACCCGCACAGGAGGCCCCATGCCCGCGCGCCACAAACCCTCCACCGATCGCCTGACCGTCGCGCTGGAGCGTGACGAGGTCGTCGTCTTTATGATCGGCATGCGGCTCAACCGCCCCTGGAAGCTGTGGTCATGGCTGCCCGTCGCTTGGGCGATGGGCCGCATGGTGCGCGAGCTGCAAAGCCGCCCCGACTCCCCCATGCTCCACCAGCTCGCCTTCACCCCCGGCCTCTCCGTGCAGTACTGGCGAAGCGCCCAAGAACTCATCGCCTACGCCGCCGATCGCGACAGCGCGCACTATCCCGCCTGGGCCGCGTTCAACCGCCTGCTGCGCGATAACGGCGACGTGGGCATCTGGCACGAGACGTACGTGGTGCCGCGCGCAAACATCGAGGCCGTCTACCACCACATGCCGCCGCACGGCCTAGGCGCCTTCGCGCCGCTTATCCCTGCCACGGGCCGTCACAAGCGCGCGGCGTCGCGGCTGGGCCTGCCCAGCGCGTGAGCGTGGCATCGTCGTCATGCGCGGGATTGTCCAAGCGAGACAGGTTGTTAGAGGGGGTCACGCGGCCGCTGCGCCCCCTCGCCGCGCGCCGCTTGTTCGCGTGTGCGGTTGCATCTGATCGCGGCGCGAGGTAATCCCATGCTCGCGCCCGACACGCGGGCGCGATTTTAGTTGCTATCGCGCGATGATACAGCGCCCCCGATGAGGATGCATGGCGAGCACGTTCGATCTCAAGAAGCAGGCTCAGGCGCGGCTCGCGCTAGAGCGCGGCACGATCTACAAAGAGGCGCCCTATCAGGTGGCCCTCGTCTACCCCTCGCCATACCGCATCGGCATGAGCTCGCTCGGGTTTCAGACGATCTACCGCTTGCTCAATGACCGCCCCGACACGGTCTGCGAGCGCAGCTTCTTGCCCGATGACCTCGACGCCTACCAGCGCACCCGCACCCCGCTGTTCACCTATGAGACGCAGCGCCCGGTGGGCGGCTTCGACGTGATCGCGCTGTCAGTCGCGTATGAGACGGAGGTGATCGGCCTCATCGACACCTTGGACCTGATCGGCCTGCCGCGCCGCGCGGCCGACCGCATGGAGGGCCGCTGGCCGCTGCTCATCATCGGCGGCCCGCTCACCTTCTCCAACCCGCTGCCCGTGGCCCCGTTCGCGGACGTCATTGTCATGGGCGAGGGGGAGGAGCTGATCGGGGTGCTGCTGGATTGGTATCGCGACGCGCAGGATAAGGAGAGGTTCTTACAAGACGCCGCGCTCTTGCCGGGCGTCTATGTGCCCTCGGTGCATGGCGAGGTGCTGCGACCAGTGGCGCAGGTCGATGATTCGATGTTGCCAGCGTATAGCCCGATCCTCACGCCGGACACGGAGCTGAGCGACATGCACCTGGTGGAGAACGCGCGCGGCTGCCATCGCGGCTGCACGTTCTGCGTCATGCGCCGCACCACCAACCAGGGCATGCGGGCGGTGTCACCGGAGCGGGTGCTGGCGACCATCCCCGAGCACGCCAAGCGCGTGGGCTTGGTGGGCGCGGCCACCACCGACCACCCGAAGCTCTTGGAGATCGTGCGCCCCATCGTGGACTCGGGCCGCGAGCTAGGCCTCTCCAGCCTGCGCGCCGATCGCCTCAATGACGAGCTGATGGCCCTGCTCGCCAGAGGCGGCGCCCGCACCCTCACCATCGGCTCCGATGGCACCAGCCAGCGCATGCGCGACTTCGCCCAGAAGGGCATCAAGGAGAAGCACCTGCGCCACGCCGCGCAGCTTGTGCAGCGCCACAAGCTGCGCCTGCTCAAGCTCTACATGGTGTTCGCGTACCCTGGCGAGACGATGGACGACCTCGACGAGATGATCGCGCTCGTGAAGGAGCTGTCGTCGATGTGCAAGGTGGCCATCGGCCTAAGCCCGCTGGTGGCCAAGAAGAACACGCCGCTTGACGGCGTCCCGTTCGAGGATGAGAAGAGCATCAACGCCAAGATCAAGCACGTGCAGAAGGCGCTGGCGCGCGATCAGGTCGAGATCCGCTCCACCTCATCGCGCTGGTCCTGGATCGAGTACCAGCTCGCCCAAGGCGGCTGGGCCATGGCCGATGTCGCGGAGCTCGCCCACAAGGGCGGCGGCTCGTACCGCGCCTGGGTCAACGCGATGCGCGACGTGAGCCCCGACACCGCAGCGCTGGTCAAGCCCATCGACGATCGCCTGCGCCCCGGCGCCAAGATCACCGCTGAGGTGCGCGCGGAGCTTGGGCTGTGAGCGCATCGGGCGCGAGGTTGTCCCTCATGTCGCTCGCACAACCTCCCGAGCGGTGCGTCGCAGGGCTAGATTTTATGCGGGGATCGTCCAAGTAAGGCTGGCCGTTGCAGCTGCGCTGCGTTGGGCTGGGGGCGGGTGGGTTTGGCCGTTTGGGGGGGGGGGCCGCGGGGGGGGGGGGCCCCCTACCCCCCCCCCCTCGCCCGCTTTGGGCGGGCGATGCGCCACATCAGCTCAGCGCGTGGCGCTGGTGGCGCTGGTGGCGCCGGAGGCGGGCAGGTAGGCGTTGCGCAGGTAGTCGAGGACCATGCGGTTGGCGTTAAAGCGCCAGCCCATGCTCACGATCGCCCAGCGCATGCGCTCGGCCCACTGGCGGCGCAGCCCGTGTGTGTCGCGGCTGTAGTAGAGGGGGATGATCTCCTCCTCCAGCACGCGATACAGCGCCTGGGCGTCGTAGCGCTCTTGGTCTTCCGCGCGCGCGAACTCCTCGCCGGCGCCGATGGCGAAGCCGTTGAGGCCGTCATAACCCTCAGCCCACCAGCCATCGAGGATGGAGCAGTTGAGCACGCCGTTGAGCACGACCTTCTGGCCGCTGGTGCCACACGCCTCCAGCGGGCGGCGCGGGTTGTTGAGCCACACGTCGACGCCCTGGACCATGTGTCGCGCGACGTTCATCTCGTAGTCGGCCAAGAACACGATGCGGCCCTTGAAGGCGGGGTCGGTGGTGAGCTTGACGAGGCTCTGGATGAGGCGCTTGCCGGGCTCGTCCTTGGGGTGCGCCTTGCCGGAGAAGACGAGCTGGATGGGGCGCTCGCTGTCGGTGATGAGGGCCTTGATGCGCTCGATGTCGGAGAACAGCAGGTCAGCGCGCTTGTAGGTGGCGAAGCGGCGCGCGAAGCCGATGGTGAGGACCTCGGGATCAAAGCCGCTGCCGGGGATGAGCTGGCCGGGCTGATCGCCGCGCGGTGCGGTCTGGGCGCGCACGCGGGCCTGAATGAAGTTGATGAGGCGCGACTTCAGGATCTGGTGCGCCTCCCACAGCTCGCCAAGATCAAGCTCCTTGATGCCAGCCCAGGCCTCGGGCTGATCCATGCGCTGCTCCCAGCCGCGCTGGAGGTGGCGATCGTAGAGGGCGTGCATCTGAGGGGCCATAAAGGAGCTGACATGGACGCCGTTGGTGACATGACCGATGGGCACCTCATGGGGCGCGCGCTCATGCCACAGCTCACGCCACATCTCGCGGCTGACGCGCCCGTGCAGGTGGCTGACGCCGTTGCGATGCTCGCTCATCTTGATGGCGAGCACGGTCATGCAGAAGGGCTCGTTGGGGTCATTGGGGTTGACGCGCCCGAGCGCATGGAAGTTGTAATGATCAAGCCCCAACCGCTCGCGCAGCGGCCCAATGTGCTCCTCCAAGAGCCCCGGAGAGAAGCGATCATGACCTGCAGGCACGGGGGTGTGGGTGGTGAACACGGTCTTCTTGGCGATGTGCGCGCGCGCGGCCTCAAAGCTCAAGCCCTGATCACGCATGAGGGTGTGGCAGACCTCCAGCGGGGCGAACGCGCTGTGCCCCTCGTTGAGGTGGTAGACGCCGGGCTTAACGCCCAGACGCTCCAGCAGCCTGACGCCGCCCACGCCCAAGAGCAGTTCTTGGCGCACGCGGGTGCGATGATCGCCGCCATAGAGCAGCGAGGTCAGGCCGCGATCCTCTTCGCTGTTGCGAGGGACATCAGCGTCGAGCAGGTAGAGGGGGTTGCGCCCCACATCAAGGCGCCAGACGTGCGCATAGATATCACCCGTGCCGCTCTCGACCATCAGCTCCAGCGGCTGCCCATCCTCGCCCAAGACCTTCTTCGCGGGCAGCTCTTTGGTGTTGGCGCGGTCGTAGTGCTCCTGTTGCCAGCCCTCGGGGTCGATGGACTGGCGAAAGTAACCGAGCGTGTAGAACAGGCCGACGCCGACCAGAGGCACGGCCAGATCGCTGGCGGCCTTGAGGTGATCGCCTGCGAGCACGCCGAGGCCGCCGGAGTAGATGCGCAGGGACTCGTGGATGCCAAACTCAGCGCAGAAGTAGGCCACGGGGGCCTTGTGCAGGGGTCCGGCCTCCATGTTAGCGCGGGGGCCGCTGTGCGCGACATACTCGCGCAGCTTGCGGCTGGCCTGCTGCACGCGGAACATCAAGGCGTGCTCACGAGCGCGCGCGCGGAGCTTGTCAGCGTCGGCGCGCGCGAGGAAGGCGAGGGGGTTGTGATTGGACTCACGCCAAAGCGCGGCGTCGAGCTCTTTGAAGAGCTGCCAGACCTCGGGGTGCCAGGTCCACCACAGGTTCTGCGCGATCTCGTTCAGGTGTGTGATGACGTCAACAGGCTCGCTCATGCGGCTCTCCTCGGGAGTTCAAGTCTACGCGACGAAGCCATCACATTTACGGCACCCAGCGCGGGCTGTCCAGCGCGCGCCAGCGCCCAAACGCCCCCTCGCGCAACCTTTGCGCCCCTGCCACACCTCACTTAGAGGCCATCAGGCGCCTCATCAGGGGTGGTATCGCCGAGATCGGCGAGGTCATCGAAGGCGTCATCGCTCATGTCGGCGGTGTCGATGAGGTCTGGCGTGAGGTCATGAGGCATGTCATCGCTGCCCATGTCATCGCTGCCCATGTCTGCATCGTCTGTGACGTACGGGCCGCACAGGGGGCTCTCCGTGGGCCAGTCAGGAGCTTCGAAGATGTACGGGCCATCATAAGTGTAAGTTTGTGTTGATAGATTGATTCGTAAGAGGATGTCTTCTGACTTGACACTGTCAGGTGATA
>CAYXWB010000142.1:0-8969 GCA_964468515.1 uncultured Bradymonadales bacterium
GCGCGCGCTGACGCGCGCGCTCCAAGAGGCCGACGCGCAGCCGCGCTATCGCGCCTTGCTGCGTCACAACCCCGCCCGCTGTGAGGCGCCACCCTTTGAGGTCTTCACCCGAGGTCGCTGGCAGCGCGTCATCGTGCAGACCACCTCCCAAGAGGTCAACCGCGCGCTCGACGCGATGCGTCAGCGCCCAAGCGCGCCCAAAGACGCGCTGCTGGTGTGGCTGGTGAGCGCGGGTGAGGTCGCGCGCGATGAGCGCGGCGTGAGCTGGCCCGTGCTGGAGCTGCTGACGCTTGATGCTCCTGCGAGTGTGCCCGCGCTCACTCAGGTGACGCCGTCAGCGCCCGCCCTCGCAGCGCCTTGCGAGGATCGTTCATCCCGACCGCGTAGCGGCGCTTGAGCCCCTCGCCGCGCGTCTCCAACATGCCCGCGCGACCCAGCTCCTCAAGCAGCTTGTTGTAGACCTGCAACGTCTCCAAGTAGCGCGCGCGATCGCGCGGCTCAAAGCCCAGATCTTGGGCTGCGAACTCCAGCAGCGTGGGGTTGCCATAGAGCGCCATCGGCGCGCTGTTCATGAAGTTGCCGATGAACTTGAGGCTGCGCCGCATAGACGCTGTGCCGCGCCGATCGACGAGCCCATGCAGCGGCAGCAGCAGGTCGGCCTCAAGCGACGCGGCGCGATCCATCGCGGTGAGGTAATCGCGCGCGTCATCGATCACCATCGGCATGCCCTCCAAGGTCAGCGCGCCGTTGAACAGGAGCTTGCGCTGCGGCTCATGGAGCACGATGTGACCCGGATCAGGCCCTGGGGCGGGGATCACCGTGAGGCTCAGCTCACCTGCGCGCACGACGTGCCCTGCGCGCAGCGGCGCGAAGCGCAGCGGGCCGCGCCGAGGCATCCAGACGCGCTCAAGCAGCGCCGCGTAGTCGGCGCGCGTGAGGTCGCCGAGCGCCTGCGGTGCGATCGCGTGGAGGTCATCAAAGAAGGTCAGACGCGCGTCGCGCTGCGTGGCCATCCAGCCATCGTGATCGCGCGGTCGGGTCATGTCAGGGCTGAACACGAGCAGGTCCGCGCGTGACAAGGCGCTCGCGCCGCCGATGCAGGCGGGGCTCCAGCTCATGCCGATGATGCGCGTGATGTCGCCCGGTGACATCCCCAGCTCGCGCAGCCCCTCGCTCAGCGCGCGATGCTGGCTGGCATGGCCCGTGTTGATGAGGGCGGGGGCGTCACCACCGATGACATAGACGTTGACCGGCAGCCCAAAGGGGGGGCCGCCAAGCTCTGGTGCGGGCAGCGTGAGCTGCCAGAGCGCGGCGTCGAGCTGGTGAAGGGCGAACATGTGAGCCTCGCGGCGGTCGCGCCGCAGCACGGGGAGAGACGACGACGAGCGTGAGCGACCGCGCTCACGCTCGTCATAGAGGCGGATCATCGGCGCGCGCTAGCGGTAGCTGAAGCGCAGCTCGTAGTCGCACAGGTAGAACACATCACCGTCCTCGATCTTCTTGGACTCGATGCGATTGTTGCGAAACTCAATGCCGTTGGTTGAGCCAAGATCTTTGATATAATACGCGCCGTTATGGAAGATCACAGCGCAGTGTTTGCGTGAGATGTTGCCATCGCGGATGGTGAGGTCGGTCTGCTGGCTGCCGCGCCCGATGACGAACTTCTCTTTCTCGACCGGGTAGCGGTTGTTGTTGAAGATCAGATAGAGCGTCTGACGGCCGGTGGGCTGCGGGGAGCTGAAGCTGTTGTGCTGAGCTGGCGCGGGCATGGCGCCAAAACCCGCGCCGGGCGGCTGCGGCGGCGCGGGGGTCTGGGGCCACCCGGCGGAGCCGGGGCGAGGCGGCGGCGGCGGGGCGCCGGGCATCGCGCTGGCCATGCCGCCTCCTGGGACAGGGGCGCCAGTGACCGCGCTGAACGCCCCCGTGGGCGCGCCTGGGCCTGGGTGTCCTGGCGGGGGCATGGGTGGCATAGGCCGCGCGCCGCCAGGGGCCACGGGCGGGATCTTGTCAAAGGTGCGATGCTCAAAGGGCGTGCTGCTGGGGAAGCCCGCGTTGAAGCGATCTTGCGGGGCTTGGCCGCCACCGAGCACGGGCGCCGTGGGCGGCGCGCCAGGGCGCCCCTGCGCTGGGAACCCTCCCGATGGCTGCGCTGGCGCGCTGGGCGGCTGAGGCGGTCCACCAGGCTGCGGGCCATCGGTGGGGAAGTCGCGGCTGCGCGCGTACATGCGCATCGACTCGTTGATCAGGTAGTCCATAGAGCAGCCAAGCTCATGGGTCATCTGCTCAAACAGCTCCCACAGATAATCACGACAATAGAAGCTGCGCAGCGTCTTACGATTCTGATCAGTCATCGGGCGTTTCCCTTCGAGGCGTCCTGGCCGGAGGGGCAGCGACGCCGCGCCCCTGAAGCATCGTGTGAAGCAGGTGCGAAAGCGGCACGAGCGGGCACGACATAGGATGAACTTAGCTGCTGCGATGTGACGCACACGCGCTGGCGCGCTGAGCGAGGCGCTCCTCGACACCGTCGCCTCATCAGCCCAGGCGTTCACGCCGTATCACATCCCCACCGTGATAACACAACGCCGCGCGATCGCCAAATATAACCCGTCACGCCCCCACCCCAGAGACCCGCTGAAGCCACGCCAGATACTCCACGTTTCCGGCGGGGCCATGCACGGGGCAGTCCATGCCCGCGCGCGTCACCAAGCCGAGCGCGTGCGCGTGCGCCAAGCTGCGCTCAATCGCCTGCGCTCGCACCTGCGGGTCGCGCACTACACCCCCCTCCCCGACGCCCTCCTTGCTCACCTCGAACTGTGGCTTGATCAGCGCCAGCACGTCAGCCCCCTCGCTCAAGAACCGCAACGTGGGCGCCAGCACCTTAGACAGCGCGATGAAAGAGCAGTCGATCACCGCCAGCGCGCACGGCTCAGGGATCGCCTCATCGGCCAGATGGCGGATGTTCTGGCGCTCCAGGTTGATCACGCGCGGGTCTTGACGCAGCCGCCAGGCGAGCTGACCGTAGCCGACGTCGACCGCATAAACGCGCGCCGCGCCGCGCTGCAGCACGCAGTCCGTGAAGCCGCCCGTCGAGGCGCCCACGTCGATCACCACCCGCTCTGTGCAGTCATAGCCGAAGCCGTCGAGGGCGGCCTCAAGCTTGAGGCCGCCGCGTGACACAAAGCGCGCTGGGGCGCCGCGCAAGGCGACCTCGACGTGCGGCGCGAAGCGCGCGCCCGCCTTGTCGACGACCTGCCCCGCGACCATCACCTCGCGGGCCATGATCATGCCCTGCGCTTGGGCGCGCGTGTCCACCAGCCCGCGCTCGACCAGCAGCTCATCTAGCCTCGGCTTCTGGGCCATCAGCTCGGATCGCGGCTGTAGATGTCGATCAAGAAGTGGGGGCGACCCTGCTCATCGGCGCGCACCGTGAAGTACTCTACATGCACGGGCACCCGCTTCTTGAGGAAGACCGGCGTATAGATCGTCTCCTTGAGGGCCTTGCTGATGGCGGCCTCATCGTAGCTGCCATCGTTCTCAAGCAGCCAGCGCGCGAAGTCGAGCGGCTTGTGCATGCGCAGGCAGCCGTGGCTGTAGGCCCGAATCTCATTGTTAAACAGCGCCTTGGCGTTGGTGTCGTGCAGGTAGATGTCATGCAGGTTGGCGAAGATGATCTTCACGCGCCCCAGCGAGTTATCATCGCCGTTGAGCTGGCGCACATACTCCCACTTGGTGCCCGGATGCATGGGCTCATAGCCGTTGGCCTCATACCAAGGCGGGATGTTGTTGGGATCGGTGGTGCTCACGTCAACGCGGCCTGTCTCGACGTTGAGGTAAGGCAGCAGCGCCTTGAGGTCTGCCTCGGCGCCATGGCGCGTCAGATAAGCGCTGCGGATGCCCTCGACATCAAAGATCAGCCCATCCTTGCCGCCAGGGCGCGTCAGCCGCGCGCTCGGGGCGATCGCAGGCGCGGGGGCGGGCGGCTGGCCAAGCGCTGGCGAGGCCTCCAGACCGGTCGGTGAGGCCGACGGGGTGGCCGGGGAGGGGCGCGCGCCGCCGAGCATGTTGTCGAGCTTCGCTTGGTAGCGCTTCTCCAGGTCCTTGCGAACGTCCACCAGCGTCTCCTCCTCGCGGATGCGCGGCGTCACGTTCCAAAAAGGGTTGTAGATGGCGCGATCAATGTAAGCGGACACGGTCGGGGTGCGGTTAGGGGTGACGCGCTCGCGTGTCGCCTCATCGATCTTGGAGTCGTTGTTGCCTACCACCACGCGCATGCGCATCTGGAGCGCTTGATCCTTCCAAATCTCGGCGTGAAAGTCAGGCAGGTTGACGAGCGCGTAGACAGGATCCTCATGGTGGCGCACGTTGGACTCGCGCCAGCGCTTGAGGTTGAGCATGAGCTGCGCCAAGCGCCGCTCAGCGGGCACGTTGACGCTGCGCCAGAAGCTGCGATCGGGCTCGCCGGTCACCTTCATCTGGTGCGTTTCTTGGTAGGCCTTCACCGCCTCGGTCAGCGCCGCGTCGAAGCGATCATCGAGCTTGGCGTCGGCGGCCAGATACCCCTCGCGCTGCAAGCGGACCTTGAGCGCGCGCACGCCAGCGCCCTGTGAGCCTAGCTTGAGCTTCTGCTCCGCCACGCTCTCCCATCCCCCGCTCGCGACGAGCGCCCGATAGCGCACCGCCGCCTGCTTGATGCCGTCGTATTGAGGTCCCGGCGACAGCGTGGTGAGGGCGGGCTTGATGTCTTCTGCGCTCAGCGCCTGCGTGAAGAAGCTCTCAAGCTGATCACGCATGACCTGAGCTGGGCTCTTCTTGGCGATGTCTGTGGCGGTGAACGCCGCGCGACGCCACATGGTGCCCGCCACATAGGCCGCGTGGGCGTCTATAGGGCGCTTGCCACGCGTCTCAGGATCGTTGTAGCGATCATCGTGGCGCTCATGGATGAAGATCTCCTTAATGCGAAAGAACTTCATATTGCGCGCGTAGCGCAACAGGCCCACCGCCAAGGTGGCCTCAACCTCCGCGCTGAGGCGCGCGGCGTCTTGGTTGAGCTGCTCCAAGCGCGCTTGATAGTCGCGCAGCCCTTGGCCACCCTCAGCTTTGATGAGCGCCTCCGTGAGCGTGTTATGCTGGTCTGGGGTGAGGGCGAACTCTTCAGGCTTAAGCGCGGTGAGGTAGCGCAGCGCAGCTTCGCGCTCCGACTCACCGGGCGCGAACTCTTGCAGCGCGGCGAGCTTGGCTTGCTTCGCTTTGAGCTCCTCAAGGCGCTGCTCCACGCGATCGATGCGATAGGGGGCGGGATCAAAGCCGTCCTCCTCGACGCGCTTGAGCAGCTCAAGCACGCTCACCCCGCGCGCGGTCAGCTCGCCATGATGCACGAGCGCGAGCTTGCCCTCACGCGCCTCGTAAGCGCGCTCGGCCAGCTCATAATAAGGCGGCTCTTTGCGGTTGGTGTTGGCCTGCTCCTGCTCGCGCCCCTTGGCCAGCGCCTCCGCGAGCGCCTCCGAGGAGGCGGCCTGCTCGGCGCGCTCTTTGAGCGCGTCACCCACGCCGTCAGCCCACGCCGTCACAAAAGGCTGCGCTTGTTCGGGCGTAATGGTGCGCGGCGCGCGTTCACACGCGGCGATCGAGAGCGCCAGCAGCGCGGTGACGATGGCGAGATGCCAGCGGCGAGGGGGGGAGGTCTTCATGAGAGGCGCTCGGCGGCTCGGGTCTGGCGGCGCGACGCGCCACGCGCGCTTCATGCTTCATAGTGCCAGCGACCAGGGCGGGCGCAAGAAATCATCGCGAAGCGTTCGCGCGTGGCGGGGGCTCACGCTCACCTTCATAAAAGGTCTGCGTGGCCCCTAAAATTCCCCGAGACCCTGGCCTACCGCGCGCGCCTCGTCAACCCCAGGCGGCTTAAGCTCACCTCACTTGACAGGGCGCCACGCGTTGCGCGGGATCGCGCTAGAGCGCGGCGGCGGGGAGTTGCCCAGCACATAGATGGCGCGCCGGTTGCGCGGCTCAGGGGTGTTGTCGGCCGTCTTGACCGCTTGCCCTTCCTCACCGAAGCCCTGATACAGCACGGGCACCTTGAGCCCCTTCTTCTGGAACCACAGGCCGATGGCGCGCGCGCGCTCACCGCTCAAGCGCTGATTATCAGCGGCGGAGCCGACCGTGTCGGTGTAACCTGCCACATAGAGGCGCATGTCGGGGCGATGCTTGGCGTTGTTCGCCATCGCCTTGTTGACCTCGTCGAGCGACTTTTGCAGCTTGGGCTCCTCCTCAGGCTGCCAGGTGGCCTTGCCAAAGTCGAAGATGATGTCCTGGTGCTCGATCTCGATCCACCACGGCTCCAGCAGCAAGCTGGTCCAGAAGCCGTCGACATCGTACGCGGCGATCTTAATGCCGCCCACGTCGCCGTCATAGCTCCAGCGCAGCTCTTGTTTGCCGTAGGCGCCATCGAAGGGCTGCGTGTGCGTCATCACGCTCTGGCCCTGGGGGCTGACCAGCTCGACCTCGACGCGATCGAGCGGGCGGTTGGACTCAAACGGGATGCGCCCGTTGAGCGCGTCCACCGCTTGAGCGTCGAGCTTGATCTTGATGGGGGCGACGCGGATGGTCTCAAACTTGACGTCCACGTCGGCCTGCTCATCGCTCATGCCGACCGCCTTGATGGACATCTCATAGCTGTGCTTGCCCTCGCCGTCCTTGAGCGCGACCCGGTGCTGGGCGCCAGGGTTGAGCTTGCCGAGCTTGGAGGTGAAGGTCTTGCCCGACGAGCTCTTGACCACCACCTTGCCTTGTTTCACAAAGTCGGTGGCTTGCAGCACGAGCGTGGCGTGAGCATCGCCCGTCTGTGACTTCTGATTCTCAACCACATACTCAAAGCCCACCGCCCACGCGTGGGCGCTGGCGAGGGTGACCACGGCGAGCGTGGCGGCGGTGGCGAGCTGGCGAGGGGTCTTGCGCTGCATTAGGTTCTCCATGACAATCGCGTGCGCACATTTCATCTCACGCGTGGTGACGAGCGTGTCGCTCAGGTGGTCTCACTGAAGACACCCGCGCCGCGTCAGCGTTCCCAGCATAACGCGCCTACGCGCCATCGCAACTGCAGACGTGCGCGCGCCTGGCCCATTCATCCGCCCTGTTCGCATCATTGAGGTCGTATGTCACCGCTCTTAAGCGTCGCTCGCCCATGGGATCTGGTGGGGCTCGCGATCAGCATCCTCATCACGCTGTCGATCGCGGGGGGCGTCTTTGTAATCATCTCACAGCTCATCCGGCGCCCCCCCCATAAGCCTGAGCTGCCACCACCCGGCACACCGCAGCTTGAGGGGCCTGTGAACCCTAAGCAGCTCGCCCAGGCGACCGCCGGTCCAGCGCAGCTGCCTGGCGCGACGCGCGCTGAGGAGGGCTGATGCGCGCGCCGACGCAGGCCGCGACCGTGCTGTGGTTGCGCGAGGGGCCGCGCGGTGTGGAGGTCTTGCTCCAGCGGCGCGATGCGCGCAGCAGGTTCATGCCCGACGTGTACGTTTATCCCGGCGGCGCCTTGGATGAGGCCGATCATGCGCTGGCCGCCGATCCCGCGCGCGTGGTGGGCGCGCCTCAAGATGCGCGCGACGCCGCGCTGCGCGTGGCGGGCTTGCGCGAGTCCTTTGAGGAGGCGGGGCTGCTGCTGAGTGAGGCGCCGATCGTGGCCGACCTCGCGCTGTGGCGCGAGGATCGCCAGCGCGTGCAACACGACGCGCGCGCCTTCGGCGCGCTGCTGGCGCGCCTGTCGGCGCGCCTGCCGCTCGACAAGCTCACCCCCTTCGCGCGCTGGATCACCCCCGTGATCGAGCCGCGCCGCTTTGACGCCACCTTCTATCTGGCGCTGGCCCCAGCCGATCAGCGCGCGGACCATGAGGCAGGCGAGCTGGTCGACACGCGCTGGATGACCCCCGCCGCCGCGCTCGCCGCAGATGCCGAGGCCAGCATCACCTTGTCACCGCCCACCCTCGCCACCTTGATGGAGCTTGACGCGCTGGCGAGCATTGAGCGCGCCTTCAGCGTCGCGAAGGGGCGCCCGATGTGTGTCAACGTGCCGCACGCCATTGAGCGTGAGGGGCAGCTCGTCATGCTGTTGCCCGATCATCCCGATTATCCTTGGGATGATCCTCACTGCGCGCTCGCCACGCGCGGCTCGGGCTACCGGGAGGCGCACTTGCGTGAGGGGCGCTGGTCGCTGCGATGAGCGGGCGGGCTGGCTTGGTGAGGTCGCGTGTGGTGATGTAACACCTCCCTCATCCTCGCCAGATCTCACATGTTTTGTGCGGGCGCGCGTCACACAGCGGGCTTGCAAGCGGGGCGCAAGTGTGGTGAGGTGTGCGGCCTCTTGCCGCGCGAGCGCGGCGCCTGCTTCACCTTCAGTCTCCAAGACAGATCACGGATAAGCGCCATGCAGAGCCCCCATGACGAGCCCTCCCGCGACCCGTACGCCCACGATGGCGGCGTCAACAGCATGCCCCAGGGTGTGACCAGTGGGCGGCGCGTGTTCATTGAGACGTACGGCTGTCAGATGAACGTCGCTGACAGCGAGCTGATGGGCGGCATCCTCAAGTCGCACGACTACGCGGCGGCGACCTCGCTGGAGGACGCCGATGTGATCCTCATCAACACCTGCGCGGTGCGCGAGAAGGCGGAGGAGCGCGTCTTCGGGCGTCTCACCCAGCTGCTGCCTTACAAGCACGCCAAGCCCTCGCTCGTGCTCGGCGTCACAGGCTGCATGGCGGAGCACCTGCGCGACACGATCGTCGAGCGTGCGCCTTTCGTCGATCTCGTCATCGGCCCCGACGCCTACCGTCGCCTGCCCGAGCTGCTCAAGGGCTACGCCCAAGAGCAGGCCGAGCCGATGATCGACGTGCGCCTCGATCGTGATGAGACCTATGAGGGTTTGAGCCACGAGCGCAAGACCGGGACCAACGGCTGGATCACCGTGCAGCGCGGCT
>CAYXWB010000142.1:9069-12548 GCA_964468515.1 uncultured Bradymonadales bacterium
TTGAGCCACGAGCGCAAGACCGGGACCAACGGCTGGATCACCGTGCAGCGCGGCTGCGACAAGTTCTGTACGTTTTGCATCGTCCCGTTTGTGCGCGGGCGCGAGCGCGGCGTGCCGCCTCAGGACATCCTGCGCCAGTGCCACGAGCTGGTGGAGCAGGGCTTCAAGGAGGTCACGCTGCTGGGGCAGACGGTCAACTCGTACCGCCACGAGGACCTGGACTTCGCCTCCCTCTTGGAGCAGGTCGCCCGCATCGACGGTCTAGAGCGCATCCGCTTCACCTCGCCATACCCCATCGACTTCAACGCGCGCCTCATCGAGACGATGGCCACGCACGACAAGATCTGCAAGTACCTGCACTTGCCCGTGCAGTCCGGCTCCAATGCGATGCTCAAGCGCATGCGGCGCGGCTACACGCGCGAGGACTACGACACCTTGCTCATCGCGCTGCGCGAGGCGATGCCTGAGGTGGCCGTCTCCACTGATATCATCGTCGGCTTCCCTGGCGAGACGGACGAGGAGTACCAGATGACGCGCGAGCTGCTGGAGAGCGCGCGCTATGACTTCTCCTACCTGTTCAAGTACTCAGAGCGCAGCGGCACCTTGGCCGCGCGCAAGATGACCGATGACATCCCCGAGGCGCTCAAGCGCGCGCGTTTGAGCGAGGTCATCGCGCTGCAAGAGGCCATCAGCGCGGAGATCTTCAACACGCGCGTGGGCCGCACGGTGCGCGTGCTGGTGGAGGGGCCGAGCCGACGCGGCGAGCATCAGCTGTGCGGGCGCACGGACGACTTCAAGATGACGGTGTTTGATAAGCCCGAGGGCTGCACCCTGAAGCCTGGCGACATGGCTGATGTGCGCATCACCCACACCACCAGCCACACCCTGCTCGGGCAGCTCGTCTGAGCTGCATCTGACGCGCCTGAGGTCGTCAAGCCCCCATGATATGCGGGCCTGGCGACCTCGCGCGGTGAGGATCTGGATCAGAGCCAGTCCACCCCGAGCGCGCGCGCGATGCGCGCGGCGTCGCGCGGGACGTCGCCTGCGGCGACCTCCAGCGGCTGATAGTTCATCGCCGCGCGCAGCGTGTCTCGCAGCGTGTCGAGGTCGTCGGCGGTGACGCTCGCGAGCGCGCCGAGCGCGTCCTCATCGTCAGTCAGGCCCGCGATGCGGCGATGCTGGGCGTCAGGCATCGCGGCCACCGCCGGGAAGTGCGACGCCGCGATGACGCGGTCGCCCTCTCGCCGCATCGCGCCGATCAGCCGCGCCGCCAGCTCACCGCCCTCATCCGGGTGTGTGCCTCGGCACAGCTCGTCGAGCAGCCAGAGGCGCGGGGGGGGGGGGGCGGGCCCCGCCGCCCCCCAGGGGCGGCCCCCCCCCCCCCACCCAGCAGGGCCCACCCCCGGCCGCCCCCCCCCCCTCACCCGGGGGGGGGCCACGGCACCGCCCTCCGAGCCCCCCGCGGCGCGGCGACGCCTTCCCCCCCGGCGCCTCCACGATGCGGCGCACCTCGCGCCCGAACGATGAGAGCCCCTCGCGCGACTCGCCCACCTGCTCAATCTCACTGCCGACGTAGCAGATGGAGGCGACGGGGTTAAAGCTGAAAGATCGCGCGGGCACAGGCAGCGCGTGCTGCGCGCACCACTGCGACAGGCCAAGCAGCCGCAACAGCGCCGACTTGCCGCCCATGTTGGGGCCGGTGATGATGAGCGGAGCTGCGCCCTCCAGGCGCAGATCGACGCGCTGGGCGTCATCGCCCAGCGCGTCGCGCACCGCAGGATCACAGCCCTGGGTGAGCGTCCAGCCTGGCGCGTCGCGCCAGGTGGGCCAGCAGCCCTCAAGCGCGCGGCGCAGCCGCGCGCAGGCCAGGTCCAGGTCCAGCGCGATGAGTCGCTCTTGAAGCGCGTCGAGCGCGTCGACGTGGGCGCTGAAGATCGCTGAGAGGCGCGCGCGCGCTTGATGTTCGAGCTGCTCGGTGTGAGCGCGCGCCTCCTCGTGCAGCGCGCTTGCGCGCTCAATCTCATCGCTGATGGGGCGAAATGTGGTGGGGCCAACGCGGCCAAGCCGCGCGTCTCGCTCGATCGATGCGGGCGCGTGGCTTAAGCGCATGTCGCCTTCGAGATCAAAGCTCGCGCCCGTGTAGTCGGCGCGAAGCGCCGACTCCAACGCGCGCTGCGCGTCGCGCAGCGCGCGTCTGGCGCGCTGCTGCGCGTCGCGCGCGGGTCCGAGCGCCGGATCAAGCTGCGCGCTCAGGTGAAAGCGCAGGGTGGGCTCAGGCTCGGGGTGCAGCTGCTGGAGCCAGTCGGTGAGCTGCGCGCGCTGTGTGTCAAGTTGACAATAACTTGCGAGCGGGCTGTCGGGCAGCTCGCATGTGGCCAGCGCGTGGACCAGCGCGCGCTTGATCGCGAAGAGGTCGGCGTCGCGCAAAGGTTCTTGAGCGCGCAGACGACGCAAGGGATCATCAAGCGCGGGGAGATCGGCGGCGATGGCGCGCCAGCGCGCGTGCGCCTCGGGGTGTGCGTCGGCCCAGCGCTCCGCGCGCTGGCGCAGCGCGAGGGCGCGCTGCCAGGCGTCTGGGTCGTGACCCAGCTGCGGGGGCGCTTGTGTGGCGCGGCGCTTGGCGCAGGGGCTGTCGGGGTGCAAGCGACCCAGCATAGCGTGAGCGCCGATGACGCGCGCGGTGAGGTCGTCTGCGAGGGGGGGCATGATGAGGCGGCTCTTTCGGGCTGGCGCAGCAGGGGGCTCACGCTCAGGCGTCGATGTGAGCTTGTTTGGGGCGCAAGGTGAGGTGAACAATCAAGCTGAGGGCGGCGAAGGGTAAGCTATAGTGAGGCTCGCGGGTGATGACGGAGAGCACAAGCCCCATGAGGTTCGCTCCGTAGGCGAAACCGAAGCTGATGAGGGAGTACTGAGAGTAGAGGATGGTGCGCTGTTGCAGGTCAGCGAACTTTCCAGCGCGCAGCGGCTTAAAGTAGAACTTGTGACGTAGGCCAAGCGCGATGAACAGCTCAATCACGGCGATGATGGGATAGGCGAACAAGACAGTCGAGCTGGCAAGCTCAGCGCCCTCATCAGGCGTGCGGATGGCGAGCCCTGTGGCGCCGATGATGGCCATGATCAGGTGAGCGCCGATGAAGAGGAGCCAGAGGGTCTTGATCATGGAGAGGTCGCGTCCGAACGTCATGGTGTCTCACTTGGCTTAAAGGTGTCCTCGTGTAGGGTGCTATTTTAGCTCAATGTGAGCGGGCTGAACAGGCACAGGTGCTGACGCGCCCCTGGGGGAGAGGGCGAGGGCGCCAGCGGTGTGCCGCTCACGCTCGCGAGGAGCGCTGGAGGATGTGAGCGTCGGCGCGCGCTGACTGGAGCAGGTGCGCGCGCTAGCTGACGTCAGGCTCACTTCATGATGTGGGCTTGGATGACCAGACGCATGCCTGGCTTGAGGGTGCCCTCTTCAAACAGGTTGCGCGGGATGAACAGGC
>CAYXWB010000143.1:0-12523 GCA_964468515.1 uncultured Bradymonadales bacterium
ACAGCGTGACGCCGAAGCGATCATGCGCATGACAGTGATGACACAGCGGATCATGGCAGCGCGCGCAGAGCGCGATGGCGGGTGCGTCGGGGTGCGTCGCGCAGCGCATGGCGAGGGCGTCATCGGGGGAGGTCATGAGCGAGATCGGGCGCAGGGGGTTGGGGGCAGAGGCGCGCGGGCGACGATCCTTGTCATCAAGACAGAACAGGAGTCGTCGCCCGCGCGCGTCATCGGTCACAAGGTGAGGTCATCGCTCACTTCTTGCGCGCCTTCTTGGCCAGGTGGCGCTTGCGCTTGCGATCGGAGCTTGAGGCCGACTTGGACTTGGTGCCCGAGGAGGTGGACTGCATGCGCTGGCCGGGCGGCGTGTAGCCAGGCGGCAGGTTGAGGCCGCCGAAGCCGGGCAGGCCGGCGAGCGAGCCGCCGGGGCCCTTGCCCGCGCCGGGGCCGCCCTGGGCGCCCATCATGTCGCCGAACAGCGCGCCGATGTCCATGTCCTTGAGCTGGCGCAGCTGGTTGAGCTGCTTGAAGCCGGGGAGCTTGCCGAGGAAGCCGCCGCCCATGTTGCTGAACTGCTGCATCATGCCGCGCATCATGTTGAACTGCTGGATGACCTGCTCGACCTTGTCTTGCGGCTGGCCGCTACCGCGCGCGATGCGGCGCACGCGGCTGGGCTGGCGCGTGAGCAGGTCGGGCAGGGCGCGCTCCTTGCGGGTCATGGACTGGATGATGGCGCGGATCTTGGTCAGCTCGGAGTCATCCAGCGCGAGGTCTGCCGGGATGCTGCCGCCGAAGAAGGGCATCATCTCCATGAGGTCGCGCAGCGAGCCAAGCTTCGAGATCTGCTCCAGCTGATTGTAAAAGTCGTTGAAGTCGAACTGGCCAGAGAGCATGCGCATGGCGTCGGTCTCGGCCTTCTCGGCCTCGTCCTCGGACAGCGTGCGCTCAAAGCGGTTCATCAGGCCCATGACGTCGCCAAAGCCCAGGATCCGGTTGGCCAGGCCCTCGGGGCGGAACGCCTCCAGCTCCTCGATCTTCTCACCGACGCCGATGAACTTGATGGGCTTGCCGGTGACCTCCTTGATGGAGAGGGCGGCGCCGCCGCGCGCGTCACCGTCGAGCTTGGTCATGATGAAGCCGTCAATCTCCAGGCGCTCGTTGAACTCCTTGGCGGTGTTGACGGCGTCTTGGCCGATCATGGCGTCGACGACGAGGAAGATGTTCTCGGGCTTGGTGCTGGCGACGATCTGCTCAAGCTCAGCCATGAGCAGGTCGTCGACGGCGAGTCGACCGGCGGTGTCAAAGAGGATGACGTCGCAGCCTTCGCGCTCGGCGATGGCGAGGGCCTCACGGCAGATCTCGACCGGGTCGCCGCCCTCGCGCGAGTGGACAGGCACGCCGAGCTTCTCACCGAGCACGCGCAGCTGCTCAATGGCGGCGGGACGATAGACGTCGGCGCCGACGAGCAGGGGCTTCTTCTTGTGCTGGTCCATCACCAAGCGAGCGAGCTTGGCGGTGGTGGTGGTCTTGCCGGAGCCTTGCAGGCCGACCATCATGATCTTGGTGGGCCCCAGGCGCTTGTTCTGGAACGTGATGGAGGTGTCCACCGGCCCCATGAGGTTCTCAAGCTCATCGTGGCAGATGCGGATGAAGTGGTCTCCGGGGGTGACCTCCATCGCGTCGCCCTTGTTGCCCTTGGCCTTGACCTTGACGACCTCACCGACGGCCTTGTCTTTGACGCGCTGGATGAACTGCTTGGTGATGCGGAAGTTGACGTCCGCCTCCAGCATGCTCATGCGGATGTCTTTGAGCGCCTCGTCAATGTTCTCTTCGGTGATCTCGCGCTTGCCTTCAAAGCGATGGCGGACGTCGCGAAACCCCTTCGCGACCACGTCAAACATACCCATGTCGGTCTACCCGTCGGTCAATGTGCTGGCGGTTGAACTGTCGACGCGATCGCCCGCTGCACAGCCCACCAAGCGGGTGTGCCTGGTGGTCGTTGGAGCGCATGGGCGAGGCGTCATCCTTGCGGCGTTGAGGTCTTGGAAGGGAGGCTCACGCGGGCCGACGCGTGGTCGAGCGGGCCTGGCTGGGCGACGATCGCGTCAGGCAGGCCTCACACCACACGCCGGATCAAGGCTGTGCGTGAGGCTAATCGCGCGATGGCCCTGTGTCAACCGGGCGGTTTCATCCGCCCCCGCTGACACGCCCTGGGCGTGGCCGCTGCGCGACAGGGCGCGCGGGCAGAAGTTCTTGCGTGTGCCCGATGATGGGGTATCACTGATGAGGCGCCCGCGCGATGAGGCGGCGCGCGTTGACCTCGCGATTGTGAGCGGTCGACGCGCGTGAGCTTCGCGCCCGTGCGGCGCCCTGACGCTCGATGTGACGCCCTGTGCGGGCTTGAACCTATACATTATAGACTCTTGGAGAACCTCATGCTTCACGCGCAACCTCTGCGCCGCGCCGCCGCGTGGCTCGCTCTGTCGCTGACCTGCGCTTTTGGCCCCATCGCCTGTGAGAAGAGCGCTCGCGACAGGCTCAATGAGGCAGGCGCGGCCATCGCGCAGGAGGACCCCGATCGCGCCGAGGCGGCCCTCAAGGAGGCGGTCGTCAAAGATCCGAAGCTCTCCACGGAGGTGCAGCGCCAGATGATCAAGGTCCACATGCTGCGCGGCGCCTTTGACAAGGCTGAGGCCGAGCTGTCTGGGCTGTGGCAGGAGCTGGGGCTTGATGGCGAGGGGCTGTCCGTGTCGCAGAAGCGCGAGAAGGGGCTGCTGGTGGATCGCTCCACGGAGCTGTACTTGGCCTGGGCCAGCAGCATCGACGCCGCCCAGACGCCCACCCGCTACGAGGAGGTGGTGCGCAAGGGCCTCGCGCGCGATCCCAAGCACCCGCGCCTTAACACCATGCTGGTCGACTTCTACGGGGACTACGCGGAGCGCCTCATCAAAGAGGACAAGAAGCTCCAAGCGGCCGAGGTGCTTGACAAGATCGTCCCGCTGATGACCTCGCCGCAGCGCCGCAACGCGGCCCAAGCCCAAGCGGCGACGCTGCGCCAAGAGGCCTACGTGGCCCAGGTGCGCGCGCGCTTTGAGCAGGAGCTCAAGCCCGAGCTTGTGCAGGCTGAGCGCTGGGATGATGCCAAGGGCCAGGTGCTGTTCACGATTGAGGTGGAGGTCGAGCGCAAGCTGCGCCCGGGGCGCGAGGAGGACGAGGCGGCGGCGCAGGCTGTGGCGCTGGCGGCGTTTGAACAGGAGGTGGGCGCGCTGGTGCGCAAGCTCCATGCGCTGCCTGAGTCGGTCGCGCTCACCGGCCGCCCCGAGGGGATTAACGTGCTAGAGCGGCGCCTTGAGCGCGGCAAGTACGCGCTCAAGGCGTCCGTGCCGCTTGAGGATCTGGTGAGCTATGGCCGCGCGATGAAGCAGCGCGCCGAGCGCGCGACGCCCCCCAGCTCGGAGGCTGACCCCTCGCCCACACCGGCCCCCCAAGCGCCTGGCGCGCCCTGAGCAGCGCGCCGTGGTGGGGCGCAGTTTTTGCCTTGACGCCCCCCCATCGCGCGTTCATACCTTCGCCTTCATCGGGGGGGCGTCCCCCAGGATGGCATCTGCTGGAGGTGAGCTGTGAGTGACGAGCGTGATGATATGGATGATGCGTCGTTCGAGGAGGGCTTTGAGGATGACTTCGATCCCTCGCTTGAGGCCGACATTGATGATGAGGATCTGGATCTTGACGATCTAGACAGCGACGAGGATGACGACGACGACGAGGAGTCCTCCAAAGAGCGCGATGACTACTCGGATCGCGTGGTCGAATCCGCGCTCAAGGCGAACCCCAAGCGCCAGCAGGCGCGCAAGAAGGCGTCGAGCGTGATCGAGGGCATCATCAGCCAGTCGGAGCTGTCCAAGCAAGAGGGCCAGCGCAAGGCGTGGTCGCTGCTCAATGACAAGACTGAGGACGCGCTCGCGCGCCCCTACAGCATGGACATGGAGCTGAAGGAGAACGACGCGGTGGCTCACCCCAAGTTTGGCGTGGGCTTCGTGATCGAGATCCAGACGCCCACCCGCGTGGCCGTGCTGTTTGAGACTGGCGTGCGCAAGATGGCGTGCAACCTCAAGCGCTGAGCGCGTCGCGCGCTTGTATCCGCTCAGGCTGCCGCAGCCTGCCGCGCGCTCGTCGGGTGTTCTGCTTGGAATATCCCGACGGGCGCGCGAGCTTTTGAGGCTGATGTGCTCAGCCTTGGGTGTATGATGTCAGGCTGTGTCAGCGGACTTTCGCGCAGTTGAGGTGAGGATGATGGCTAAGAAGAATGACGCGGTGGCCAAGAATGGCACCAAGTCCATCACGCGCAATCGCAAGGCGTTCCACAACTACTTTGTGGAGGAGGCTCACGAGGCGGGCATCGTGCTGCTCGGCACCGAGGTCAAGAGCCTGCGCGATGGCAAGGTGCAGCTGGTCGACGCCTACGCCCGCTTTGAGGGCAACGAGCTGTGGCTGCTGAGCGCGCACATCAGCCCTTATACGCTTGGCACGCACGAGAACCATGAGCCTATGCGCCCGCGCAAGCTGCTGTTGCACAAGCGCGAGCTGCGCCGCCTGCGCACCAAGGTGGAGCAGGCTGGCTTCACGCTCATCCCGCTGTCCTTGTACCTCAAGGAGAGCAAGATCAAGTGCGAGATCGGGCTGTGTCGCGGCAAGAAGCAGTTCGACAAGCGCGAGACCGTGCGCAAGCGCGAGGCCTCGCGTGAGATGGCCCGCGAGCACGCCACCCACCATCGCATGCGTCAGAGCGAGTAGGGCTTGACGCTTGGGCAGTGGTGCTGATACTTAACCTCGTCGCGAGCGGTTCAGCGCTCGCGATGCTCGGGGGTGCCCTGGGTTCGACATGGATACTGATACCGATGATGCGTGCCGAGGTGTCTGGATAGCCTCGCTAAAGAATCCCGGAAACACACAATTGCCAACGATAACGTTGAGCTGGCCCTCGCCGCCTGAACAGCGGTAGAGACCACATGACCTCTCCGGAGGTCACATCGCCTGAGTGAGTGCCTGTGGCGCTCAGGGGGTGTAATTTAGCAGGCTAGGTTCAGCCGACTTCGTATCTTCCCGGCTGCGCGACGTTTAGAAGAGCACTCCGCTGGCGTGGCCTGCCCGTAGGCAGCGTGTTGAGGAGTCTAAGCCATAATTGCGGGAGACGCACGTGGTGCCATCGCTGTTGATGGTTTGTGGACGCGGGTTCGATTCCCGCCACCTCCATCCCCGAAAGAGCCGTAACCCCAACTTGTTGGGGTTACGGCTCTCGGCTTTCTTGGCGCGCTTACCACATCCTTACCATGCTTCACGCACAGCGCGGGCTGCGCCGCTTGGTGGCGCGCCCCCTTCAGGGCGCGTCTGGCTCGCACCAAGAAGTGGCGCGCCCGCCTCCCGCGAAGCGGGGGCGGGCGCGTCTAGAGCCAGCCGTGTCGGGCTCAGTTGGCGGCGGCAGCCGCAGCGGCAGGCTTGATGAACTTGAGCGTCATGCGATCGCTCTCGCCGATGCCCTCATACTTGGCGCGGTCCGTGTCGCCTGCGCGAAGCGAGGGGGGCAGGCTCCAGACGCCGTCGGGGTGGTCCTTGGTGTCCTTGGGATTGGCGTTGATCTCGGAGCGCTCGGCCAGCTTGAAGCCTGCGGCCTCGATCTCCGCGATGACGAGCGACTCGGGCACGTAGCCGCTCTTGGCCATCGCCTCGCGGGTCATGCCCTCAGCGCCGCGATGGTCGACCACGCCGAACACGCCGCCGGGCTTGAGCGCCTTGAAGACCTGGGCGTAGACGGCGGAGGCTTGGCCATCCTTCATCCAGCCGTGGACGCTGCGGAACGTGAGGACCACGTCGACCTGGTCTTGCAGGCCGTAGTCGAGCTTGTCGGGCGGCTCGACGTCGATGATCTTGACGCGATCGCCGCCCGGGGCGCTGGTGAGCCACTGGCGATAAGCGGTCGTGTTCTTGAGCTGATACTCGTTCTTCGTGTCAGCCGGGAAGCTCGTGACGTGGAGCTCGCCCGATTCGGCCAGGTAGGGGGCGAGGATAGCGGTGTACCAGCCGCGCCCGGGCGACAGCTCAAGGACGGTGGAGCTGGGGGTGACGCCGAAGAACTGGAGCGTCTCATAGGGGTGGCGATGCGGGTCGCGGGCGCGGTCAGCCTCGGCGCGCGTGGGGGCGTCAATGGCGGCGCGCAGCGGATCTGCGCTAGGGGTGGGCTCAGCGACGACTGGCGCGGGCGTCGTGGTGGGCGTCTCTGCGACAGGCTGAGGATCCTCTTGGGTGTTGTCCTTGCTGCTGCTGCAGCCACTCCAGACCAAGCTCGTGGCCAGCAGCGCGACGCTGCCTCGCGTCATCCACTTCGAACCGATCATCATGTGCTCTCGTGAGGGGGGAGGTGAGTTGGGGCAGCACGCCCATGCGCGCCACCTCGCTGGGGGAGATATTTTCACACCATCTGTCAGATGGCCAGCGCGCTCAGGCAGGTTCTTGAGCGCTGGCGATGGCGCTGGCGATGAGATCATGGAGGGAGGCCTCGTCGGCGCGCTCGATCCAGCCGCCTTGGGGCAGCACGCCGCAGATGGGCGCGCGCTTGCAGTTGCCTGTACACTTCATGCTCAAGACGATGGAGCGGCGCAGCATGCCTGCGTCGCGCAGCTGCTGCTTGGCGTCGCGGCGCAGCCTCTTGGCGCCCGCTTTCTTGCAGTCGCCGCCTTGGCAGATGGCGACGATGATCTCGGCGCGCTGGAGGTTCTTGCTCATCGCGTGTGCTCCAAGAGGTCAACCCCATTGCACGCTGCGGCGGCTGATGCTGCCATACTCGAAGCCTTCGAGCGTGAACTGGGCGCGCGCGCCTTGCGCGGCGGCGATGGCGGGCAGCAAGGGCAGGTAGTGATCCAGGGTAGGGTGCGCGAGCGAGGTGCCAGGCGCGCGCGCGCTGACATCGGCGAGCGCGTCGAGATCGCCGCTCATGATAGCTTGGGCCACCCACTGGTCAAACTCAAGCGCCCAAGAGGGCGGCGGGGTGGACTCGCTGAAGTCGAGGCGGCGCAGGTTGTGCACGAGGTTGCCGCTGCCCAAGATGAGCACGCCCTCGGCGCGCAGAGGGGCCAACTCTTGGCCGAGCTTGATGAGCGCGGCGGGTCCTTGGCGCGTGGGCAGTGAGACCTGCAGCACGGGCAGGTCGGCTTGAGGATACATGTGGAGCAGCGGCACCCAGACGCCATGATCGAGCGCGCGGTCCTCGCGCGCGACGGGGCCTCCCTGGCGCAACAGCGCGGCCACGCGGTCAGCCAAGTCAGCGGCGCTGGGCGCGTCGTAGCGCAGGTCGTACAGCGGCTTGGGGAAGCCGTAGAAGTCGTACATCAGCGCGCCAGAGCGCACGGTGCCGATCGTGGTGGGGGCCTGCTCCCAGTGGGCGGAGAGGACCAGCAAGGCGCTTGGACGCACCATGGTCTGCGCCCACTGCGCCAGCGGCGCGCCGCGTGTGGGATCGAGCGCGAGCGTGGGCGCGCCGTGGGCTACAAAGCCCACGGGCATCAGCGCAGATGTTGGAGGTGTAGGCGTGGCGCTCATGGTTGAACCTCGCGAAGCGGGGAGGGTGTCGCAGGCGCTCAGCAGGCCGCCCGCGCTCAAGAGCGCGGCGGCCGTGACGCCGCCCTGGCGCAGCAGCGCGCGTCGGGTGAGCGTTTGGCTGATGCGCGTTTTTAGAGCATCGCTAGCGCGCATGATAAGAAGCCCTGGTGATGCACGACAGCGTGCCATAACGAGGATGCGCGCCAGCGCGCATCCGTCAACGCCGCTGCGGCGCATCCCATCTATGCCTGAGCGTGATAGATCATGGCGTGAAGCGGCGCGCAGGGTGATCTATGCCCTTGAGGTATAGATGCTCAGCGGCGGCCTAGCTTGCGGTGCAGCAGCGCGTCGAGGCTCAAGCGTCCGGGTCCGATCAGCAGCAGCGTGAGGCTGATGAGCAAGTAGACTAGCGCCAGCTCTTGCTTGGCGAAACCATCATCCGCGTGGCGAATGAACGCCGCGACCACCATCGTGCCAGCGATGGCCGCGCTCGCCGGGCGCGTGAGCAAGCCCAGCGCGATGAGCAAGCCGCCGCCAAGCTCGCTCAAGCCCGCCAGCCACGCGAACAGCTCCGGCGCAGGAAACCCCCATCGCCTCCACGCCGCTGATGAAGCCGTCGCCCGGCGGCACCTTCTTGATGCCGTGTCCAAACGCCATGAACAGGCCCACGGCGCGTACCAGCAGCAGCCCGATGTCTTGGGCGGTGGCGCCGCTGTAGGGGCGCAGCAGTCGATCAAGCCAAGCGTTCATCTGATCCTGTCCCGCAGCTGAAGCGCTGATGGCGCGCAGCGAACGCTGCGCGCCATCAGCGCGTTTATCGTTGCGCTCAGTGAGGTTCAGCTCATGTTGATGCCTAAAAACATCCTCACCCCGTAGTGACCGAGCGTGGTCAGCGCCGAGATGCACAGCGCGGCGATGATGGCCCAGCCGAAGCCGTCAACGTTGAAGCGGTCGGTCATGGCGCTCACCAGCTTGAGCAAGATGGCGTCGATGATCACGCGCGTGATGAAGCCCAGCAGCAGCGCGATGCCGAGCGTGAAGATCGTGAACACACCCCAGAACAGCCAGCCCAGAAAGAAGTTGAGCAGGCCGAACAGCGCGGCGACCAAGAGGGCGCTGCCAAAGCTGCGCACTTGCACACCGGGCAGCAGCGCGGCGGTGGCCCAGACGGCGACGGTGGCGATCAACCAGACCAAGAGAAATTCAGTCATAAGGGGCGCTCCTCATCTTTTTTAGTCATTCATCATCACGCGACCAATCGTTTAACGCTCATGGGGACGCGTCGCGCAGCGCCGCACATGATGGCGTTGAAGCTAGGTCCGCGCCGGCCCATGGCAAAGCGAAGCGCCGCAGACGAGGCGCGAGGGGCCTCGTCTGCGGCGCTTGGGGTGGGCGCTGCGCGCGCTTGTGGGTCAGACAGGCTGCGCGATCCAATCAGCGGCTTCATCGTGGGCATCGGCGTCAAAGGCGCGCGCCTTCATCGTGGGTACGAGCTTGCCCGCCACCTCCGTGACCACCTTGATCCACTGCTTATTGGTGATGACGCCCACGCGCTTGAAGCGGTTCAGCTCACCAAGCTTCTTGAAGCCGTAGCTGATGCGCTTCTGAAGCGCGTCGTAGGTCATGTCCTCAAAGCCCGTCAGGTCGACGAGCATCGCGACATGCTCATGCGCGCCGAGCTTCTGCTCAACCGCCTGCATCACCTGCGTGTAATCTTCCTCATTCACCTCGCCAGACAAGCGTAGGGCGATCACATGTTCGGGGGCATCCATCAGCTCAACCATCTCATCCTCCATCAGTCCACAGTCAGCGGCGCGCGGGTCAATCACCCGCGCTATCTATGCTGAATGTGGGATCAGCACACAGCAGTATCAAGCCAGATGTGCGCGATGGGCGCTGCGCGTTACGAGGCGACGGCCTCATCGTAGAGGCCCTGCAAGGTGAGGATGGCGTCGGCGTGGATGTCCCACGGGTCGTCCATGCGCGCCTGAATGTGCGCCTCATCGAAGTACTTTCTGGCCCAGGCGAACTGCTGCAAAGCCCAGGGCTGCTGCAAGACGTCGCGGTTGTAGCCCAGATGACGCAGCGCGCGCTGCAAGGGCACCCAGCGCACCGTGCGCAGCAGCCGCTGAGTGGCCATATCGGCTGAGATGACGCGCGCCAGCGCCACATCATCCAGGCGTTGAGCGCGCAATACATAAGCGCAGTGATGCTCGCCGCGCGCCAGCAGCTCAAGCTCTTGGGGCGCATGATCGAGGGTGGTCTGCGCGCGCAGCGCGCGGGCGGCCTCGGTGGGCTCAGCGCGCTCACAGGGGCCGCCCGGGAAGACCCACTGCCCCGCGTTGTGCATCAGCGCAAAGGGCGCGTGCGTGGTGCTCGCGCTCGTGTCGATGAGGTGACGTAGCCCCATGAGCACCTGCGCGCCAGTGGGCGCTTGGCGAAGGATGACGGTGATGGCCTGCTTGTGGGGGTGAGGTGTCATCATCATGGCGAGTCCTCCTGGGCGCGCATCAGCGCTTTGAGGAAGGGCGGGGTGAGCGCTGCGCGCGGCACGCGGCTGGTGATGGTGGCGTCCTCATCCAGCTCATCATGACAGATGAACAGCGTGCGATGCGCGTGACGCCAGACGTCTTTGGCCTTGGGCAGCGGCCAGCACTCGCGCCGCCAGCACAGCGAGCCTTGGGCGACCTCGCCAGCGTCGCGGTACAGCCGCTTGAAGGCGCGCTGGTGCGGCGCGTCATAGACGTACACCTCATCAAGCGCGCAGGCGTCGGCGCCGCTGGCCTCGATGGCGCCGATCTGGCGCGAGAGCCACTGCGGCGCCAGCCACACCCCCAGCGGCCAGCGCGTGATGAACTCACCCATGGCCAGCGCGCGCGCTTGCGTGAGCTTCTCGTCGGTGGTGCCGCGCGCTTGCAGCCAGCGGATGTCGCGCTCAGGGGGCCGCGATAAGCCCCAATCCGGCAAGTCGCGTGAGGCGTCCTCATACACGATCACCAGCTCGCGCGATGGGTGCGTCTGCGCGCTATAAAAGCGCAGCGCCTGCGCGATGAGCTCAGGGCGAGCGCGCGCGATGAGGATGCAAGTGATGCGCGGTGCGGCCAGGGCTTGGCCTCGGGGTGGTGCGTGCATCTCGTCTCTTCTCCTGTCGACCATCTTCGCTCTCCTGGGCTCATGCAAGGCGGCGTGAGCGCGCTGATGCTGTGATAATCACCCTTATTAGCAGGGAGCGTGCCAACCACGCGGCGCGCGGCGCGATCATCTCGCTCGCGCGCACCAGCGCTGGACGATCGCGCCTCGGGCCTTGTGCGCCAAGCGTCGCACAAGCGGCGCGGTCAGCGCAGCTGCGTCATTAAATGACGCAGCTGCGTCATCGTGTGAGATGGGGCCGCGCGCGTTGACAAGCCGCGCTCCCCCTGGCTATTGCTGTGCGTCTTACAGCGCGCGCTCACCCGTCCTGGGGGCTCGACGCCGCGCCGCGCCACGCGGCGCGGCGTCGAGCCTCCCACGCGCTGTCCCCCCGCGAGGTCTCGCCAGTGATCACCTGCCTTGAGCACCTGCTCTCGTTGGCTCAAAGCTCCCCCTCCTTCGAGGCGCTCGCACGCGCTGTGCTCAACGCCTGCCAAGCGCGCCTCGCCACCATGCTGCGTCAGGCCGCACAAGGCGCGCCGCGTCGCCTGCTGCGCGGCCTGCTCCACATGCGCACGGACGAGGCCTACCTCGCCATGTTCGTCCACCCCTTCAACCAGAGCGCTCCCCCAGACACCGCCCACGTCAGCTCCGCCGCCGTCTGGCAGTGGGTCCGCGTCCACCAACGCCCGCTCGCCATCGACGTCGAGCTGCGCCAGCTCTGCGTCGATCCGCTGTCTCCCCAGCCCCAGCGCTTGGAGCTGCCTGGCGCCCCCCAAGAAGAGGGGCGCGACATGTCCGCCAGCTTGCACCGCTACCTGGGCCGCGACGCCACCCACATCCTCATCCTGCCCCTGGCCGATGTCGCCGGACGCCTCGGCGGCATGCTCTCGCTTGAGCTTGAGGCCTTTGACGCCATCGGTGATCCCGAGCTGTGGGCAGGGGTCGGCGCCGAGCTGCGCCTCATCGCCATGACGCTTGGCCCCTACCTCATCGCGCGCGCCACCGCGCGCGAGCCCGCGCCGCTGCCCGCCTTTGATCCCCTGCTGCCTGTGGTCGGCCCCACCATGGCCAGCCTCATCAACCTGCTCGACGCCTTCGCCAGCCAGCAAGAAACGCTGCTCATCAGCGGCCAGAGCGGCACCGGCAAGAGCCGGCTGGCCCGCTGGTGTCACGCCCGCTCCCCGCGCAGCGAGGGCCCCTTTGAGATCCTCGATCTGCTCTCCATCCCCGAGGAGATGCAGATGGCTGAGCTCGTCGGCTGGCGCCGCGGCGCCTTCACGGGCGCCGTCCACGACGTCGCTGGCGCCGTCGAGCGCGCCAGCGGCGGCACCCTGTTCATTGATGAGATCGACAAGCTCTCGCTGCGCACCCAGGCGGGCCTGCTCCAGCTCTTGGAGGAGGGCACGTTTCGCCGCCTGGGCGATCGCGAGGGGCGTCGCCAAGCCGACGTGCGCTTCATCGTCGGCACCAACGCCAGCCTCTTTCAGGCCGTGCGCGAGGGGCGCTTTCGCGAAGACCTCTACTATCGCGTCAACATCCTGCCCGTGCAGCTGCCCGCGCTGGAGCAGCGCCGCGATGAGATCCGCGACTGGGCCATCTTCATGCTCGATCGCAGCGCCGCCATGGGCCGCAGCGCCGACATCCCGCCCACCTGGAGCCAAGACGCCCTCGCCACCCTCCAGCAGCAGCGCTGGCCTGGTAACCTGCGCCAGCTCGACAACGTCGTGCGCCGCGCCCACATCATCGCCTCCCTTCGCCAGCGCGGGCAGACCCGCTGCGTCGTCGAGCGCCAAGACGT
>CAYXWB010000144.1:0-12428 GCA_964468515.1 uncultured Bradymonadales bacterium
GGCTTTGAGGCGATCATCGCGTTTGACATGGGCGGCACCTCCACCGACGTGAGCCTGAGCTTGGGCGAGCCGACGCTCGCTTATGAGGGCGCGATCGGGTCGCTGCCCTTGCAATTGCCGATGCTTGATATTCACACCGTAGGCGCGGGCGGCGGCTCCATCGCCTGGATCGACGCGGGCGGCGCGCTGCGCGTCGGGCCGCACAGCGCGGGCGCATCCCCTGGGCCTGCGGCATATGGCCGAGGCGGCGAATCACCCACCGTCACCGACGCGCACGTGGTGCTTAGGCGCCTTGATCCGGAGCGGTTCTTGGGCGGTCAGCTGCGGCTTGATGTCGAGGCCGCCCGCGCAGCGGTCGGCCGCATCGCGCAGCCGCTGGAGCTAACCGTAGAGCAGGCCGCTGAGGCGATCCTCGCCATCGCGGACGCGGCGATGGTGCGCGCGATCAAGGTGATCTCACTGGAGCGCGGGCACGATCCGCGCGAGCTGAGCTTGGTGGCGTTTGGTGGGGCTGGCGGGTTGCACGCGTGCCGCTTGGCGCGCGAGCTGGAGCTGCCAGCGGTCATCATCCCGCGCCATCCGGGGCTGCTGTCGGCGTGGGGCATGCTGCACGCGCCGCGCGCGCGCCACCTGGCGCAGACGCTGCTCATGCCGCTGACGCGCGACGAGGGCAATGATGACGCGCTGCGTCAAACGATGCGCACACAAGCTGCTGCCGCGCGCGCGTCGCTAGGTGAAGACGCCACGCTGCGCTTTGGCGCCGCGCTGCGCTACCACGGCCAGACCTTCACGCTGGCGCTTGAGACCTCGTGGGCGCCCGAGGCGCCCACGCTCGAAGACCTGAGCGCGCGCTTTCATCAGGCCCATCAGGAGCTCTACGGTTGGTCCGATGAGGCGCGCCCTATCACGCTCGTCACGCTGCGCCTGACGGCGCTGGTTGAAGGTGGTGGCGAGGTTGTCGAGGGCGCCTCCGAGGGCGCGCCCGCAGCTGACGCTGCGGGCGCGTCCTCACCGAGCCGCGCGCCGCGAAGCGGCGCTTACGAGCGCGCGGAGCTTGCCGAGGGCGAGGTCGTGGAGGGGCCGTGCCTGATCACTGAGTACAGCGCGACGACCGTGGTGGAGGCAGGCTGGCGCGCGACGTGTCGCGCGGGCCACCTCGTGCTCACGCCATGTCGCGCGGATGACTTTGAGGAGGTGCCCTCATGAGCGGCGCGATCACGCTGGAGCTGTACCGTCACTTGTTCGCCTCCGTGGCTGAGGAGATGGGCGTCGCGCTGATGCGATCAGCGTTCTCCGCGAACATCAAGGAGCGGCGCGACTACTCATGCGCGCTCTTTGACGCGCGCGGCCAGATGATCGCGCAGGCGGCGCATATCCCTGTGCACTTGGGCTCGACGCCGATGTCAGTGGCCGCCGCGCTGGCCGCGTTCCCCAACCTTGAGCCACACCAGCACGTCGTGCTCAACGATCCTTACGCGGGCGGCACGCACCTGCCTGATATCACCGTCGTCTCACCGGCCCACGATGCCGCAGGCGCGGTGATCTTCTATGTGGCCAACCGCGCGCATCACGCGGATGTGGGGGGGATCTCACCGGGCAGCCTGCCGCTGTCGCGTCATATTGACGATGAGGGGTTTCGCGTAGGGCCGACGCTGTGGAGCCAAGCGCTCGAAGACGCGCTGGCTGGCGCCTCGCGCATGCCCGACGAGCGACGCGGCGACCTGCGCGCGCAGCTCGCCGCGAACCGTCGCGGCATCACGCGGCTGCAAGCGCAGCACGCGCGCCGAGGCGCGGCGCTGCTTGAGGCGGCGCAGGCGCAGCTTGATCATGCCTCGCGCGTGCTGCTGGCCGCGTTACAAGAAATGCCGCGCGGGCAGTGGCGCTTTGAGGACGCGCTCGATGATGATGGCCACGGCCGCGAGGGGCTGCGCATCAGCTGCGCGCTGACGCTTGATGGCGAGCGCGCGGTGTTTGATCTGCGCGGCTGCGAGGATCAGGTCGAGGGGCCGCTCAACGTGCCGCGCGCGGTGACCGTCTCCGCGATCTTGTACGCGGTGCGCTGCTTGCTGCCGGAGCAGACCCCGGCGAACGCGGGGCTGATGCGCCACCTCACGATCCTCACGCGGCCCGGCTCGCTGCTCGACGCGTGTTATCCGGCGCCGGTGGCGGCGGGCAACGTGGAGACGAGCCAGCGCATCACCGATGTGGCGCTGGGCGCGCTAGCTCAGGCGCTGCCTGAGCGCATCCCGGCCGCCAGCGGCGGCTCCATGAGCAACCTCTTGGTGGGCGCGCGTGAGGGCGAGGCGCCGTTCGCGTACTATGAGACGATCGGCTGCGGGCACGGGGCAGGGCCGGGCTACGGTGGCGTGTCCGCGACGCAGGCGCACATGACCAACACGCTCAACACGCCGGTGGAGGCGCTGGAGCATGAGCTGCCGTTTCTGGTGACGCGCTACGCGGTGCGCGCGGGCTCGGGTGGGGCGGGGCGCTGGCGAGGCGGCGACGGCATCATCCGCGAGTACACCTTCACGCGGCCCGCGATCGTGACGCTCATGGCGGAGCGTCGGCTGCGCGCGCCGTATGGGCTGTGCGGCGGTGAGCCTGGGCAGCGCGGCGAGGATGTGTGGTTGAGGGGTGATGAGACGCACAAGCTCGCGCCCAAGCAGACCTTTGAGGTCAGCGCGGGTGACGTGGTGCGGATCGGCACGCCTGGCGGCGGCGGCTATGGCTCACCACTGGACGCTGACCCCGACACCGGTGGGTGACACCAGCGGCGTCCAGCTCACGCGCTTGGGCTTGGGGGCAGCCTTGTCTTGCTCGCTGGGGACATCTTGCATGTAGCCTGCGGCGATGAGCGCGCCACCGACTAGCAGCGTGACGCCGCCAATGGCCAGCAGGTTCGCGCCCCAGTCGCGCATGGAGGTGCCGCGATCGCGCAGCCGCATGGCGTCATCGGCTTGGGGCTCATCATCAGCGCGATCGAGGCGATCGCCGCCCATCAAGCGAAGGGTGAGGCCTGCGGCGAGCAGCGGGGCGCTGACGCCAGCGGTGATGGCGCCCGCGCGCTTGAGCTGGCGTCCGGTGACGTTAAAGGGGGCATCTTGTGAGACAAGCTCTGCCTCGATCACCTGCGTCTGACCCTCGCGCACGCGTATGCGCTGGGTGCTGGGATAATAACCGCGCCGCTCGAACACGAGGGTGTGGCTGCCGGGCGCGAGCCGCAGCGCCATGGGCGTGTTGCCCAAGCTCTCGCGGTGGCCATTGGGCAGCTCCAGATAAGCGGCTGTTTGGGTAGGCGCCGCGCGCAGTGAGACGAGGCCGCCTTGCGCGACCAGCTCCTTCTTGAGCGTGTCCAAGCGCTCTTGAATGCGCTGGCGATTCTCAGCGTCGGTCTGCGCCTGCTGTGAGCGCAAGAACCGCTCATAATAAGAGCGCGCGGTGGACCAAAGCCCCAGCTCGTGCATGGTGCGGCCGATGGCGGCCTCCAGCAGGGGGCTGCGATCGATGGCATAAGCGCGCCGGTAGTAACCGAGCGCGCGCCCATAGTCGTGCGCCTCAAAGCAGGCGACGCCGCGCAGCGTGAGCGCGGCGCTGTCTTCGCGCCCCTCTGGGGCCACATAATCGTCGCATGAGGCTGCGACCGCTTGCGCGATGGCGAGCGCAGGCGCGCTCGTGAGGCCGAGCACAAGCGTCAAGAGCGCGGCGTGTCTTAGGTTGGCGAGCATGGGCGATGTGACGTCTGCGGTGAGGGAGGGTGGCTGGCGAGCGAGACCTTAGAGGCTCTGTTGCGGATTGACAATCACTTGGAGACGATATGCCCGCTTTGTCAGCGCGGGTTGGTGCTCTATATTAGAGAGAGACGACCGAAGAAGGCCGTCCGCCCTCTCCCCACCAAGGTGGCTCATCGTGCAACCAGCCCAATCTGGCATCCAGCAGACCGCTGTCAAGGTCCAGGCCCGCGAGCGCACCTGCTGGCAGTGCGGTCGCAGCTTCACGACCGGGTTGACCGTCTGCCCTCACGATGGCACGCGCCTCATCGACATCACGCTCTCCCAAGACCACGATCCGCTGATCGGGCAGGTGCTTGATGAGCGCTTCTTCATCGAGCGCAAGATCGGTGAGGGGGGCATGGGCAATGTGTATGGCGCGCGCCAGGGCGAGCTGCAGGTGGCGATCAAGGTCCTCAAGGCGGACTACCTGCGTGATGAGAACATCCGGCGTCGCTTCATGCACGAGGCGCGCATCGTCGCGAACCTCAACCACCCCAACGCGGTACGCCTGATCGACTTCGGCCAGATGCCCGATGGCAACTTCTTCATGGTCATGGAGCTGCTGCGTGGGGAGAGCTTGGCCGAGCGGCTGACCTACAAGTTCTTAAGCTATCGCGAGGTGTTCGAGCTCATCGCGCCCATCTGTGAGGTGCTCGATGAGGCGCACAGCAAGGGGGTCATCCACCGCGACTTGAAGCCCGAGAACATCTTCATTCAGCGCGAGGAGGACGCCACCGAGTCGCCGCGCCTCATCGACTTTGGCGTCGCCAAGCAGCTAGAGCGTCAGACCATCACGCGCACAGGCACGCTGTGGGGTACGCCTGCTTACATGAGCCCTGAGCAAGCGCGCGGTGATGAGATCGCCGCTGGCGCCGACGCCTATGCGATCGGGATCATGCTCTACGAGCTGATCGCGGGTAACCTGCCGTTCAGCGCGACCACGCAGATGGGCTACGCGCTCAAGCACATGCACGAGCCCGCGCGCAGCCTGCTGTCGCTGCCGGGGATGCACAGCGTGCCTGAGCGGCTCGACGCGCTGGTGCTGAGCGCGCTCAGCAAAGATCCGACCAAGCGCCCCGCCACGCTGCGCGAGTTCGCCGCTGAGCTGCGGGCCATCCGTGACAGCTGCTTTGATGAGGCCACGCTCGCGCGCGTGCCCGCCGAGGAGGTCGATCCGCTCGCCCTCCAAGCCTGGATGCGCGCCCCTGACGAGGCGCGCGAGCGTGAGGAGGCCGCGCAGCGCGTCCCCACGCGCATGGGCGATACGGCCCCCCACACGCCCACCGTGATGGTCTCCTCGTCGATGGAGTTCGCCGCTTCGCGCGCGCCAGAGGGGCAGGGCGCCTCCACAAAGCGCGCCCCTGTGCGTCCGCTGCATGTCATCATGGTCGCGCTCTTAGCCCTGGTTGGGCTTGGGCTGTTGGCGCTCAGCCGCGACACGACGCCGCCTGAGGTCGATGCCGCTGAGGCCAGCGCGGCGGCTCAGCCTGCGCCCTCATCGCTGAGCTTAGAAGAGGCGCCTGAAGCGCCTGTGGCGCCAGCGCCTGTGGCGCCAGCGCCTGTGGCGTCGGCGCCCGACGCGGCGTTAGAGGCCACCAGCGCGGCGGCGCTCAGCGCCGCGCGCGTGGTGATCCAGGCGCAGCGCGCGAGCGCGCCTGCCGCGCTCGCGCCTGCCGCGATCGAGGAGCTGCCCCCAAGCGCGCGCCCTGGCAAATCAAGACGCGGCTCGCTGTGGCGTCGCGCGACACAGCGTCGGCGCGACGCGTCAAGCGCTGCGGCGCCCTCGCATGATGTGCAGCGCGCCCTTGAGAAGACCTTCTGAGGCGAGGATCAAAGCTGCGGCGTGAAGTTGTACTTCTTGAGCAAGCGGGCGCGTCCGCCCTCGGGCGGATCAAACTTCATCTTCGCGGCCAAGCCCTGCATGCACGCGTTGACCTCGCTGTCACGCAGCGAGCCAGCGCGCGCGATGGCGCGCTGCACGGACCCATCTGGGTTGACCGCGATCTCCAGATCGACCGTCCCCTCCAGCGAGGGAGTGCGCTTGAGCGAGCGCTCGTAGCACAGCTTCATGCCGGGCTCAAAGTCACGCAGCACGCGGTTGGCGGAGTTTGGGTCGATCTTGCCCTTGTACTCCTCGTCTTTGCGAATCTTCGGCGTGTTGCCCACCGCGACGGGCTTGCTCGCCGCCTCGATCTCGGCGCCGACCAGCTGCACCTTGTCAGACAGCGTCATCGCGACCTCGACGCCGAGCCGGTCAGCGTCCTCGCGCGCGGCCTTGAGCGGATCTTCGGGGGGCGCGGTCTGAGGCGCGGTCGCTGGCGTCGTCTGCGTCGCGGTCACCGGCTTATCGGTGGGCTTGTCGCCACAATCACACGCGGAGGTGGCCAAAAGTGCGGCGCTTGATACCAAGCACAGCGTGCGCGTCAGAGGGCTGAGATGCTTCATAGTATCATCACGGCAGCTGAGGTTGAGGTTGCAACCTGGCCCCACACGATCGAGGATCGCGCGTCGAGGCGCCAAGCGCTAGATCCCGCCACACGCTCTTGAGCATCGCGACTCAATGGCCAACGAAGACCTCGCCCGAGTCGCTTGGTGGGACGATGAGGTTAACCAACTTGTCAACGCAAGTCGAGCCTCGATCCAGCCTCGCCCCTCGCCACCTCCAGGAGCCCACCATGTCACACACCCATGACGTCCTCATCGAGTCGCTCGCCCAAGGCGCGGAAGGGGTGGGGCGCTTAGCCGATGGGCGCGTCGTCTTCGTCGCGCAGACGCTGCCTGGGGAGCGTGTCACGGTGACGCTCACGCAGTCGCGAAAGAAGTGGGCGCGCGGGCGGCTCGACGCGCTCATCACCCCCTCACCCGCCCGTGAGACGCCAGGCTGCGTGTACGCCGCGCGCTGCGGTGGCTGTCAGCTGTGGCATACCAGCTGGCAGACAGAGCGCGCCCTCAAGGTAGAGGCCGCCGCCCAAACCGTCCAACGCTTCGCAGGCCCTGCGCCGCTGCCTGCTGTGGAGGTCTTATACGGCAGCGCGCCCACGAGCTATCGCCACCGCGCCACGCTCCAGGTGAGCCGAGGGCGCGTGGGCTTTCACGCGCGCGGCTCGCATGAGGTCATCGCCATCACGGGCTGCGCTGTGCTGGCGCCTGTGCTCGCGCGCGCTTTGCCCGCGCTGTCGCGCGCGCTCGCGCCGCTGGATGAGGCGCAGGTGCGGGTGGAGACGGCCAGCGCTGAGTCGATCGTGGTGGGCTGGCGCGAGGCGCGCGCGAGCGCCCAGGTGCAGCGTGAGGTGGCGCAAGCGCTGCTCGCGCTTGCTGCGGTGCGCGGCGTACACGTGACGCCACCTCAGGGTGAGCCTTGGGCGCTGGGGCGCCCCGAGATCGACGCCTCGCTGGCGCTGGCTGTGACGCCGCTGCCCGAGGCGACCTTGCCTGCGGGCTTGTTTCGTCAGGCCAACCTAGAGGTCAACCGCCTGATGGTCGCCGCGCTGTGTGAGCACCTCGCGCAGCTTGGCGCCGAGCAGGTGCTGGAGCTTTATGCGGGCAGCGGCAACGTGACCTTCGCCATGACCGCGCGCGGGATGCAGGTGGTCGCGCTGGAGGGGGAGGGGCCTGCGGTGGAGGCTGGACGCGCGCTGGCCGTGGCCAGCGGCGCGCCCGCGCGCTTTGAAGCGGTGGATCTGAGCGGCGCGGGCCTCGCGCGCTGGCTTGAGCGTGAGCCAGGGCCGTGGCCCGTGGTGGTGCTCGATCCGCCGCGCACAGGCGCGCGCGAGGTCTGTGAGGTGCTGGCGGACAGGCGAGAGGTGCGCGAGCTGGTCTACATCTCGTGTGACCCCGCGTGCTTGGGTCGCGATGTAGCGACGCTGCGCGCGGGCGGCTTTGAGGTGACGCGCTGGTGGATCGCGGACATGTTCCCGCGCACGGCGCATGTGGAGTCGCTGATGATGTTGCGCAGGCGCTGAGCGCGCGCCGCATCGCAACAGACGCGACGAGGGCCGATTGACCTTAAGGTCAACCGGCCCTCGCCGCGTCTCGCTCAGGCCTCAGCCTGAGCGCAAGATCACTCGCCAGCAGGCGTGGGCACGGTGGTGCCGGGCGTGGGGACCGTCGTGCCGGCGGTGTTGCCAGCGGCGGTGTTGCCAGCGGCGGTGTTGCCAACAGCAGGGGTCGGCGTGGGCGCCACAGCAGGCTGCGTCTCGGTGGTCGTGGTCGCGGGGAAAGAGTTAGCGGTCTCGCCGACGGTAGGCGCCTGATCCGTCTCCTTCTCGCAACCAACGATCGCCAAGGTCAGGCCAGCGGCCAGCAGCAGAGTGTACAGGGTCGACTTCATGTGTGAGCTCCTCTCATCGTTAAATCAGGCAGATCGTGTTGAGCAGAGCGCGCTGTTCCGAGTCAAGCGCTCAACGATCGTCCAGAGTCCACGAGGGACATGGCACCTCGCCGTCAGAAATTGAACGCACGAGACGAGAGACACGGTACATCAAATTTTGCAAGACGGGAACCTGTTTCAGATCCCCCTCCCAGAACTGCAATCCATGCCAGCTGCCTTCTTGTTGATCACACAGCCGCACATGAATGTTGAGCTCCTCACCCCGCGGCGCGCGCTTGGTCTGAGGTAGCTCCCAGAAGGGGTGCTCTAATAACATCTGACAGAAGCGGCGCTGATCTTCAGCTGTGAGCTTGACGCTGAACAAGACGCGCTCGTCCTCTTGGCGCCAGCCCAACAGCGTGTTGCCTGTGCCTGAGATTTGCAGCGTGGTCATGCCAAAGGCGTGGCCGGAGCCGCCGATCTGACAGAAGAAGTGCAGCCCGCGCGCGGACTGCTCACCCGCGATGACATCGCGCAGGCGTCGGGTCAGGATTTCTGAGGGGTCCGACACAGGATAAACCTCCGAACCTCAAGCCTCAGCTCATGCCAGCTCGCCCACACGCGGGCCACTCGAGCCGTGTCTGGGCCGCGATGGGACGGTCGCCACTGTAGCCCAAGGCCTGCCCTACGACAAGCCCCTAAAAGCTCACGCCCCGGCGCCCGACAGGCGGTCGAGCCGCGATCTGAGGCGCCCCGCATCGCGCTTTGACATGACCCGCGCCCTCTCCTAGACTCGCGCGCCGATGCGCCCTGACACCTATTGCGTGTGATGTGAAGCTCATGACCACCTCCCCAGCTCCTGCCCCCTCGTCGCGCGGCGCCGATGGCCTCACCCGCTTGTCCTCGCTTCGCGAGCTGCCAAGCCGCCTCGCCACCACCGCGTGGCGCGAGTCGCTGCTCGTCATGGCGCTGGCCGCCGCGCTCTACATCCCCTTCCTCGGCAGCTTTGGCCTGTGGGACCCCTGGGAGACGCACTACGGTGAGGTCGCGCGCCATATCACTGAGAGCAATGATTGGATCAGCACCTGGTGGGGCAGCAAGTGGCAGGACGCCGGCGGCGCGCAAGAGGGCGAGTACTTCTTCTCAAAGCCCATCCTGTTGATGTGGATCATGGCCATGGGCATGACCGTCTTTGGCGTCAACGCCTTCGCCGTGCGCCTGGGCGTCTGCTTGATCGCCATCTTGGGCGTCACCCTCGTGCACGCGATGGGGCGCAGCGTGTTCAGCCGCCGCGCGGGCTGGCTGATGGCGGGCGTCACCGCGCTCGCGCCCTTCTATGCGATGCTCAGTCGGCAAGCTCAAACAGACATGCCCTTCGTAGGCTTGATGACCGTCGGGCTTTGCTTCTTCATGATGGCCATCTTCGGCAAGGATCGTGACGCGCCCGCCGATCGCTTGGCCTATGGCCTGACCTTCAGCTGGGTGGGCTTAGTCTCACTGCCTCAGCTCGCGCTGCTCGTGTCAGGGCTCGCGCGCTGGCGCGGCTCGCCGGCCTCGGCGCTGGCCGCCTTCACCGCCTCACCGCGCACGGGCATGGTGGTCGCCAGCGCCTTGGTGAGCGTGGCCGCGCTGATGTGGATCGCCGCGCTGTGGATCGGGCGCAGCGGTGAGGCGAGAGCGGTCAAGGCGCGCCGAACGCTCGCGCTCGCGTCGCTCGGGGCGCTCTGGGTGCCCCTGCTGGTGATGCTCATCGTCGCGCTCGTCACAGGTCAGCGCTTTGTTCACGATCTCTACGGTTGGTTCGCCTGGGGCGGCACCCAGACCGCCCTCTATGCGACCTGCTTGGGCGGCGCGCTCTACTCCTGCTTGGCGCGCCCCGCGCTTGAGCGACGCCACCTCTACCTGATCGCCTTTTATGTGTTCATGGCGCTCGCTACCTTGGCCAAGGGGCTGCTGGGGTTCATGCTGCCGGGCGCGATCTTGTTCTTCTATATCTTGCTGACGCGCGACTGGCGCTTGCTGCGGCAGGTGGAGCTGTGGCGCGGCAGCCTGATCTTCATCGCGGTGTCCTTCCCGTGGTATGCGGCGATGCTGATCCGTCACCCCGTGGTGTTCTGGAACCGCTTCTTCGTGCATGACCACTTCAAGCGCTTGACCAGCGGCGTGCACGCGGTCGATGAGGGCAGCTTCGAGCACTTCGCGCGCTGGCTTGGCTACGGGCTCTATCCGTTCAGCGCGCTGGTACCTGCGGCGATCGCGCGTCCCTTCGCCCGCTACTTCTCGCCCAAGCCCGACGCGCTGACGATCGACACGCGCGATCGTGCTACGCTGATGCTGTTGTTATGGGCGGTCTTCGCCTTCACGTTGTTTACGCTCTCCAGCACCAAGTTCCACCACTACATCTTCCCCGTGTTCCCGCCGCTGGCGATGCTGGTGGGGCTCTTGCTGGATGATGTGCTCGACGGCGATGAGGACGCGCCGCAGTGGCCGCTGCTAGCGGCCGCGCTTGGGATCGTGGGGCTCGTGGCCTGGGATCTGGTCGCCGACCCGCAGTCGCTCAAGAACCTGTTCACTTATAAGTATGAGCGCACGTGGAACAGCAAGGCGTGGGATCACACGTTCAAGCTGATGGTGCTCGGCACGGGCGCGCCGATCGTGGCGGGGATGGGGCTGCTGCTGGCCAAGCGGGCGAAGTTGCGCCGCGCAGGCGTCATCGCGCTGGGCGCGGGCGCGCTGGTGTTCGTGTGGTTTAACATCAACGTCTCGATGCCGTGGTACAGCTCCGCCTGGAGCCAAGAACGGCTGTGGACCAAGCTCTTTGAGCAGACCTGCACCCGGGTTGAGCCGCGCGGCGCTGACAAGCGCAAGCCGACCTGTGAGGAGCCGATCGTGGGCTTCAACCTCAACTGGCGCGGTGAGACGTTCTACACGCACAATCAGCTCATCCCGATCCGCGATGATGATGATCTCACGCACTTCTTGAGCCAGTATCCGGGGCAGACCTTCTACGGGATCATCGAGATGCCGCGCTATCGCTCGGAGCTTCAGCGCAAGCTGCCGCCTGAGCTGCGGGGCAAGGCGTGCATCGTGTTCAGTCACAATCCTCAATTTGCGCTTTTCAAGGTCCCCTGCGCGCCTGATGATCCTCAGCGCCAGGACGAGCTGCCTAAGCGCGAACCTTAGCCAAGCAGCGTGCCCGCGACAGGCCCCGACGCGCTGGTCTGTATCTTTTCTAGCGCGATCAGATGTGCTACCGTGCGCCCGTGCCGCGAGGACGCGCCAAGTCTTACACCTGAGCGCCTGGTCTGGGCATCACACAGCGCGCCGCCCCTGTGGGGGCTTGCGCACAAGCCCCCCACCTCCTCGCGCCCCACTGATTTTGCTCTCCCTCACCCTTGATGGGCCCTGGCCGCCTGCTGATGGCGGCGCCCATCACCCCCTAGCTTCATTGTTACTCAGGAGTTTGAATGAGCACTGCCAAGCTGAGCCTGGATGGAAAGGAGTTCGAGTTCCCCGTCACCGTGGGCAGTGAGGGTGAGGTCGGCATCGACATCGCCAAGCTGCGTGGCGCCACCAAGGCCATCACGCTAGACCCTGGCTACGGCAACACCGGCTCCTGCCAGAGCGCCATCACCTTCATTGATGGTGAGAAGGGCGTGCTGCGCTATCGTGGCTATCCCATCGATCAGCTCGTCAACAAGCTCTCCTTTGAGGAGACCATCGCGCTGCTCATCCAAGGTGAGCTGCCGAGCGCTTCGCAGCTTGACACGCTGAAGTCCCAGCTCGCTGAGCACGCTGAGCTGCCCGCCAGCGTCCTCGCCCTCGTCGCCAGCTTCCCCAAAGACGCTCACCCCATGGGCATCCTCCAGGCGGCCACCGTCGCCCTGTCCGGCGCCTCAGGCGACCCCAGCGCGCAGCAAGATGTCGACACCCACGCCATCCGCATGATCGCCCAGTACAAGGCGCTGGCCGCCGCGATCTACCGCCACGGTCAAGGCCTCAAGCCCGTCGCCTCGAAGGCTGGCTTGTCCTACGCGGCCGACTTTTATCACATGATGTTCGACAAGGATGAGGTGGACGCCGACATTGAGGCGGTCCTGGACAACCTGCTCATCCTGCACGCCGACCACGAGCAGAACTGCTCCACCTCGACCGTGCGCATGGTCGCCTCCGCGCACGCGAACCTCTACGCGTCCGTGTCGGCGGGCGTCGGCGCGCTGTGGGGACCGCTGCACGGCGGCGCCAACCAGAGCGTGCTGGAGATGCTGTCCGAGATCAACGAGTCGGGCGTCTCCAATGAGGAGTTCATCGCCAAGGTCAAGGACAAGAGCAGTGACACGCGCCTCATG
>CAYXWB010000145.1:0-12405 GCA_964468515.1 uncultured Bradymonadales bacterium
CGGGGGGGGGGGGGGGGCTCGCGGGCGCCCCCCCCCCCCCCCCCCCCCCGCGCCTCAGCACAAGGCTGCGCTCTGTGGGGACGCGTTGCAGGCACCCCAGGCTCCGTATGCGTTGGATGACGCGATGAGGAGAGCTGGTTTGAGGCCGCTGGCATGATCGATCTCATCATGACGCTCGCTGTGCTGCTGGTCGGTGGCGTGCTCTTTGGCGCGCTCGTGCAGCGGTCGCAGAGCTGGGAGCAGCCGCTCTTGGGCTTAAGCTTCATCGCGCACGCGGTCAGCGCGGTGGCCATGATCTTGCTGACGGTCCACTTCTTCGGCGGCGGCGACATGCTCGCGTATCATCGCCATGGCCTGATGCACGCTGTACAGCTTGACATGCGCTTCATGGAGCACGCCCCCGACCTGCTGCGCTACACGCTGCGACGCCCCACGCTTGGTCCTAGGCTGTTCATGGGAGGCTCCTCCACAGGCGCGATGATCGGCCTGAGCGGCTGGATGTCCTTTGCGTTGGGCGGCAGCCTCTATGCGATCTGCATGGTGTTCGCGGTGGCCGGGTTTTTTAGCAAATACCTCACCTATGTGGCCTTCAAGCTGTCGCTGCCGGAGCGCTATCACAAGGCAGCGCTGGTGGCCGCGATGCTGATCCCGTCGGTGGTGTTCTGGTCGTGCGCGCTGCTCAAGGAGCCCGTAGCGATGCTGGGGTTAGGGCCTGCGGTGTGGGGTGTGGCCCATCTGGCGCGTGGAGAGCGGCGGCTCATCGCCTTGATCGCGGTCGGGCTAGGGGCCGTGCCGATCGGGGTGATCAAGCCCTACGTGCTGTTCCCCTTCTTGATGTGCGCGGTGATCTGGATCTACTGGCACCGCGCGCTCAAGCGTCGCAGCGGCGTGGGCCTCCTCGCGCAGCCCCTCTATATTGGGCTGGCCGTCGCGCTGCTCTTTGGCGCGATGCAGCTGTTAAGCATGTTGTTCCCGGAGTACAGCGTGGCGCAGGTGGCGGATGAGGCCGCGCAGCTGCAGAAGGTGGGGCAGCGCATCAAGGGAGGATCTCACTACGCGATCGCGTCAGCACCGACGCGATCGCTCGCTGGTCAGCTGCTCTTGGCGCCGATCGGGCTGTCGTTCTCGCTGTTTCGCCCGCTACCGTTTGACGTGCGCAACCCGGCGATCTTGCTCAACGCGCTGGAGATGCTCTGGCTCATCGCCCTGTGGTTCAAGATGTTCAAGGTGAGGCCTTGGCGTCAGTCCTTAAAGATGGTGATGACAAGCCCGCTGCTTGTGTTCTGCGTGGGCTTCTGCGTGATCTTCGGCGCGGCGGTGGGAGTCTCCTCGACAAACATCGGCACGCTGTCACGCTACCGGGTGCCGATGATGCCCTTCTATACGCTCGCGCTGCTGGTGCTGGCGGGGCAGCTCCAGCTGGTGACGGGTGGCGCGCGACAAGCTGTGGCGAAGCGAGCCGTGACCCGCGCGCAGCTGCGATGATTTTTGGGTTGAATGTAGGGTTCTTACTCAAGGTGAAGGATGGCTCGGTTAAGCTTTCGAGTAGACGTGCTACGTGCGCTGTGGCGCGATCTGATGGTCTGCGTCGGTCCTGATAATAAGCGTGGCCTCATCGCCCTCTATATGATGATGCTCGTGATGGCCGCCTTGGAGGCAGGCAGCGCAGCTTTGTTCGTGCCGTTTACCGCGCTGCTCTCGGGCACAAGCCATGCGAATGATTACGGGCCGCTCGCGTGGGCCGTGGCGCGCCTGGGCTGGGAGACCCCTTATGCGGGGCTCATCTTGAGCTGCAGTGCGCTGTGCGTGGCCTTCCTCATCAAGAATGGCTATGGCGCTTGGTACACCTACTATCGCGCCGCCTTCGTGCGTCGCTGCCACGCTCAGTTCGCGCGAGCGCTGCTTGAGGTGTATTTACGCGAGGATTATGCCTATCATGTGAAACATAACTCCTCTGAGCTGCTGCGAAACATCAACCAAGATGTTAATAATATCTTTTCGAATGTGCTCACCAGCGTTTTGCTGATCATGGTGGAGGTGCTGATCGCGGGTGCGCTCTTGGTGATGATGCTGTCAGTGATGCCCCCGCTCGGCATCGGCGCGATGGTAATCTTCGTGATAGTCTGTGTCGCCTTTTTTAAGGCTTCACAGCGTCAAGTCGCTCACCTGGGGGATCGTCAGCGTTATCATAGCGGTCTCATGTTGAAGTGGGCGATTCAGGCCTTGGGGGGGATTAAAGAGACCAAGATTATGGGCAAGGAGGACTACTTTTTGAGCGCCTTCAATGAGCATATTGAGCGCTACTCAAGCTACTATGCGCGCTATACGCTGCTGCGCGAGGCGCCGAGATTTTTCATTGAGACGAGCGGCGTGGTGGTGATGATGGTGATCACGCTAGTGCTCGCCTTTAACGCGGAGCAGGGTGCCACGATCTTGCCCGCGCTGAGCTTGTTCGCGGTGGCGGCGTTTCGCATGTTGCCCTCGGCCAGCCGCATCACCAACGCCCTGTCCTCGTTGCGCTTCTTCGCGCCCTCGCTGACGCAGGTGTGCGAGGATATGAGACGCGGGGCACGCGCCACGCAACACCCCCCTGAGCAACCCTTGCCCACGCTGGAGCGCGACATCAAGCTGCGCGACATCACGTTCACCTATCCGGGCGGCGACAAGCCCGTGCTGGATGCTCTGACGATTGAGATCACGCGCGGTGAGTCAGTGGCCTTCGTGGGCAGCTCGGGCGCGGGCAAGACGACCATCGTGGATGTGCTGCTGGGGCTGTTGCGCGCGCAGGCTGGCGAGGTTTTGGTTGATGGCCGCCCCATTGATGAGGGGCTCACCTCGTGGCAGCAGCAGATCGGCTACATTAGCCAGCCTATCTATTTGCTTGATGACACTATCCGGCGCAACGTGGCCTTTGGGGAGCCGGACGGCGCGATAGATGACGCGCGCATCTGGCAGTCGCTGCGCTTAGCGCAGCTTGAAGAGACAATCCGCGCGCTGCCTAGTGGCCTCGACGCTTTCATCGGGGAGGGGGGGATGATGCTGTCAGGGGGACAGCGTCAGCGTCTGGGGATCGCGCGTGTGCTGTATCGTGATCCTCAAGTGCTCATCTTCGATGAGGCGACCAGCGCGCTTGACGCCGTGACAGAGCATGAGATCACGCAGGCCATCGAGCAGCTTCATGGCATGAAGACCATCTTGCTCATCGCGCACCGTCTGAGCACCATCCGGGCGTGCGATCGGATCTATCTGCTGGAGCATGGCAAGGTCCGTGACGCTGGCTCTTTTGATGAGTTAAAGGCCCGTGACGCGGCGTTTCGACGCATGGTCGAGCTGAACGCGCTGGCGCTGTGAGGATCGGTGCGAAGGTTCCGTGGTCGCGCGGCTTGGCTCGATGTTTGGCGGTCGCGCGTTGTCTTTTGACCCAGGTTGTGATTGATGACTCGCGCCAAGATCTTGCATGTACTGCCCTGGATCAGCACTGGCGGTGTGGAGAAGCGCCGCTTTCAGATCATCCGAGGCTTGGACCCGGAGCGCTTTGAGCATCGCGTGGTGTGCAAGGCGGCGGCAGAGGTCTGGACCCCACACATTGAGGCCACGGGCGCGCAGATTACTGAGCTTGGGGGCAGCTGGCAGGTCCACGACCTCGACACGATCGCTGCGTTGTTGAACATCATAGAGGACTATAAGCCTGACATCATCCACGGCGCGGTGTTTGAAGGGGTGGTGATGGGGGCGATGGCGGGCTACTTGGGGCGTGTGCCCTGGGTGCTCATCGAAGAGACAGGCGCCACACCGCATCGGCGCATCGGAGGTGATTTCCTGATGGGGGCGATGGCTGCGCTGTCGCACCGCTGCGTGGCGGTGTCCCCATTCACCGCCGATTACCTGCGCGAGCGCTCACACATCGCGCCCGACAAGCTGCACGTCATTCACAACGGCGTGATGTTCCCCGCTGCGCTGAGCGCGCGTGAGCGCGAGGCGGGGCGCGAGGCGTGGGGTTTCAGCGACGCTGACGTCGTGGTCGGCACGGTGGGGCGTGTGTTTAATCAGCATAAGCGCTTCACGGATCTGATCGACGCGCTGGTGCTGTGCGACGACACCCGCATGAAGCTGCTCATCGTGGGCGACGGTCCCGATCTGCCCATGCTGCGAGCCCACGCCGCGCGCGCAGGTGTGGCACATCGGGTGGTCTTCGCGGGCCGTCAGACGCAGATGGAGCAGATGTATGGTCTGATGGATGTGTTCGCGTTGGCCTCTGCGTATGAGTCGTTTGGCTTGGTGCTGGTGGAGGCGATGAGCGTGGGCTTGCCTTTGGTGGCGACCGAAGTAGGCGGCATCTCTGGTATCGTGCAGCATGAGCAGACAGGGTTCTTAGTGCCACCGCAACAGCCCGAGATGTTCGCGCTGCACTTGCGCAAGCTGCTCACTGACCCTTCGCTGCGCCTGAGGATGGGGCGCGCAGGCCGCGCGCGCGCGATGGCGCAGTTCTCCGAGGCGCGCTACTTGAATGATGTGCGAGCGCTCTATGATAGCTTGCTCCGCGCCCTGCGCGCTTCACCAGCTCAGCCTCTCCCACGCCTAGTCGCGAGAGCCACATTGGGCAAAATTAAGAATTGACAAGATCGCGAAAATTATCAAACTTTTCGCTGCGGCTTGGCCGCCAAGCGAGAGGTCTTTTCGCGCATCACGCCGATGGCGCCAGAGACCACAGAACCTGAAGTCGCCGCGCGATAAGAGGTGTCAGCAGCGGAGCGGACAAAGTCAGCACTCTGCTTAGCGTTGCTAAAGATGGGCGCGTCGCGGCGAGCGAGCATGGCGTCCTGCGTGGGGTCAAGCGAACCGCCAGGAGGCGGGGCGCTATGAGAGCGCACGGGGTGAGGATAAGGTGATTCAATTACAATGAGATAGCGGCGCACCCTCTTCAGGGTGAGAGCAAGGCTCAGCTGCTGAGCCACATCCGCTCCCTGCTTACCACCTCAACGCCAAAGCTCCGACAGCGCGCTGTATTGGCGCCTCTGCCGCTGAACACTTACCAAATTGTCGCTGGTGTTTTAGGGAGTTTGTCTGGTAAAGCGAGCTATGAGCTGGCGTGACGACAGGATTAGCAAACAATTGAGCGTGTGGATATGACTAACAAAGAGACACAGGTTGCGGTGTTTGATACGTCTATCGCGAGTAAAAATCTCGGCGATGACATCATTATGTGCGGGGTTTTGCAGGCTGTTGAGCAAACCTTGCCCGAGGCTCGCATCTTTAGGATCGCATCGCATGAACGCATTGGAGTAGCTGGAGTCTCGGGGGTGCGCCATTCTAAATGCGCATTTGTAGGAGGCTCAAATTTGCTCTCCGCAGGTATGTGGACCTATCCTCAATGGCGAATTGGACTGGGAGAGGCAGCTGCGATCCGAGGTCGTTGTGTTCTGTTAGGGGTGGGGTGGAGGAAATACGACGGGCCTGTTTCAAACTATACTAAGGCGCTGTTGTCAATCCTTTTGAGCCCCGATTATCTTCACTCTGTCCGTGATAGTTATACAGCTGAGCGTTTGCGTGAGATTGGATTCAGCAACGTCATCAACACAGCATGTCCCACCTTGTGGGAGCTAGCGGGACGAGCTGCTCCTATTATACCTCAACAAGAGGAGGTGGTCTTTACGCTCAGCGCTTATGCCAAGCATCCTGAGCGTGATAGGGCGCTTGTGCGCGTGTTGAAGGGGCTCTATAAGCAGGTTTATTATTGGCCTCAAGGCTATGGTGATAACGCTTATAGTGAGGAGCTGGGTGCTGTGATGTCTGGAGTTAAAGTGCTCCCTCCGACGCTCTCAGCCTATAATGAATTGCTTGAAGGGCGAGCCTGTGATTACGTTGGGACGCGTCTGCATGGAGGCATTCGTGCGATGCAATACAATCGCCACGCGCTTATCCTCGCTGTAGACAATCGTGCTATAGAGATGGGACGCGATATTGGACTGAATGTCTCTCAAGCGGTGGATGAACCCTCGCTGCGCGAAGCCATTGGACAACGCCGCTCTATGAAGGTCTCTTTGCCCACTGGGGAGATTGAGCGCTGGCGTGCGCAGTTTAAGTAAGCGCTCAGGTGGGCTCTGCTGCAGAGCCCCCAGCGTCGATTGGTAGAGGAGGGCTAGGCTGCGTCTGAAGCACCTCCCGTCGGCAGTCGGCGAAGCGACCACCATGTCAGCGTCAAACCTCGGTCGACGTCGCTTCACCACCCCTGCCTCACGCTCCTTGCCCTCGCTGCTGGGGCGCTCGCCCGCGCTTGATCCTGTGTTTCAGAGATAGCCTGGTGCATATCATGTAGGAGCGGCTCCCATGCTCAATATTTTTGCAGTGATACCGTTTTTTAACGGTTATAGATATGTAGAGGGGATCGTCGCTTCAATCGTAGCATCCGTGGAGGCCGTCTCTTGTGTTGTTTTCGTTGATAACACAAATGACGAGGCTTATGTACATAGGGATTCTTTTTTTGTGGGTGATGTCTCTGTAAAGTTTTTGAGGGTTCGTGCTGGGATTGGTTTTGGTAGGGCGTGCAATTTGGGCTACGCTCACGCGAAGCGGGAAGGTGCGGATTATATTATTTTCCTTAATCAAGACGCGACGATTTTTCCTGACACTATAGGGGGGTTGTTGGAGGCCTTGAGGGGAGGGTATGATGTTGTGGGTCCAGTTCAGGTGTTGGGTGATGAGGGTGTGGTGAGTGATTTTGTGAGAGATCACTATCTGTTTCAACATGAAGCGCTTCGAGGGGTGGGTCAGGCTAAGCTTCTACCCAAGGGGGTGTGGAAGGTTTCGATGTTATCAGGAGCTTGCCTGATGATGGCGGTTGAGCTGCCTGATGAGTTAGGGTTGTTTGATCCTCTCTATTTTATGTATGGTGAGGATAATGATTTTGCTAGGCGACTGACGAGGCATGAGAAGAAGGTTGGGCTCGTCTCTCATTCATTAATTAAGCATGAGCACTCTAATTATAACGCTTCTTCAAGGCGGCGGATTGAGATTAACGCTTGGATGCGATACGCGGGGAGTGTGCGGCTTCTAAAGGATGAGCTTCCTGGGTTTGGTGTTGCGCTCTCTTATGTGGTTGTGCGGCGATGCTGGCACTACATTCGAGCCTTGATGGAAGAGGATGTGGAGTTTTCTGTTCGCAACTATGTCGCGTTAGATGCCAAGCTGCTCCGGAATTTGGGGGAAATATATGAAGCTAGGAGAGGAGAGTCTGTTATTGATAGAATGCACAGATACATCGAGATGGATGCTGGCTTTTAGGCGCTGACTTTGGCAGATGAACTGCTGCCTAAGCTGTTGGTTTACAATAGATCTCCGAGCAGACTTGCTGCCCGTAGAGGAGGCAATGCGGCTCCATGGAGCGCGATGAGGTCAAGCGTCTCAAGGCCCTGGAGCAAGCGAAGGGGCGCCTCAAGAAGCTGAGCCTTGACAAGGGCCTCCTGCAAGAGGCGCCTAAGAGAACGTGGGTTCTGAGCCACAGAGAGTGTCCAGCTCTAGCTTGGGCGCGCCTCGCTCCCTAAGCTGTGATGTGACTGGGCAGTGGCGCGGGGAGAGGGCGAGCGTGCGATCATCTGAGGGCCCGCGCGGGGTTGCCGACGATCGTGACGCCCTCGCTCACATCGCGCACCACCACCGCGCCCGCGCCGACCACCGCGTCATCGCCGACGCTGCGCAGCGGGATCACTACAGCGCTAGCTCCAATCCAGGCGCGCCGCCCCACGCGCACCGCGCCGCACAGCGTGGCGCGCGGCGACAGGTGCGCGCCGTCGCCGACCTCGCAGTCGTGCTCCACGATCGCCCCCGTGTTCACGATCACCGCGCGCCCGACCTGGGAGGCCGCGTTGAGCACTGCCCCTGCCAAGACCACGCTCCCCGCGCCCACGCGCGCCGACGGGCTGCTCGTGGCGTCGGGGTGAATCAGCGCGGGCAGCCACGCGTCGCCCAAGCGCTCAGCGAACGCCAAGCGCGCGCCGTTGTGGCCCACGCCTAACAAGACGCCGTCCGCTGCTTCCGGCAGCGTGTCGTGCGCGTCGAGGTGTGCGAGCAGGTCGTCTTGCAGCAGCCGCACGCAGGCGCCGCCTGGCTCGACCTGCTGGCCGAGCTTCTGTGGGGCCTGATCGATGGCGCCGATCACCTCGTGGCCGAGCGCGCGTGCGAGGTCGCTGATCACCTTGCCGTGGCCGCCGCCACCCCATAACCACAACCTCATGTCGCGCTCCGTGAGGTCGCATGGGCGACCTCGGTGATAAGCTCCAGGTAGCGCGCGGCCAAGCGCGCGCGGTCAAACTCAAGGGTCACAAGCGCGTGGCCTGCCGCGCCCATGGTGCGCGCGCGCTCAGGATCATCAGCCAGCGTGAGGATCGCGCTGGCGATAGCGGGCGCGTCTTGTGGGGGGACGCATAAGCCTGCGCCCGCGCGCTCGACCAGGGCGCTGGCCTCTCCAGCGACGGCGCACACCACAGGCCGCGCGGTCGCCATCGCGTCGAACAGCTTGTTCGGGTACACGGTGCGAAACGTCGGCACGTCGCGCAGCACCACCAAGCCGCACGACGCCGCGCGCCACAGCGCGCGCATGGTGGCGCGGTCTACGGGGGGCATCCAAGCGAGGTTCTCCAAGGCGCGATCCTCGCTCAGCCGCATCAGGCGCGCGCGCTCGGGGCCATCGCCCGCTGCGACGATCAAGATGTCAGCGCGCTCGCGCAAGATCGCGGCGACCTCCAGCAGCACGTCGAGGCCGTTGGCGAGGCCATGCGCGCCCGCGTACAGCGCCACAAACTTGCCTGCCCAATCAGGCGGCGCTTGAGGGGTGGCCCCATCCTCTGCCAAGAGCGCGGCGCCTGTGGGGATGACCTCGACGTGGGGTGCGAGCCCGCGCGTGAGGATGTCGCGGGCGATGCCGGGTGAGACGGCGACGACGCGGGCCGCGTCTTGGTAGCCGCGCGCCTCTAACGCATAGAGCAGGCGCGCGAGCGGTGTGTGAGGCTTGAGCACGCCCGTGGTGATGGCGGACTCCGGCCACAGATCGCGCACGTCGAAGATCATCGGCGCGCCAAAGGCGCGCGCGCCGAGCAGGCCAGGGATCAGCGTGAGCAGGGAGGGGGAGCTGGCGATGATGACGTCAGGGCGCGGCAGGCGCGCGAGCGCTGCGGTCGCGCCGACGGCGAACCCTATAAATGCCGCCGCGCGCCCCACAAAGCCGCGATGAAAGCTCGGCGGCGTGTACGCGCGCCACACGGACACCGCGCCGTCGCGCTCGCGCACGAGCCAGCGCCCTGCGTAGTCCGCGTGGCGCGCGCCGCTGGCGTAGTGGACCTGACCGGCCAAGACGTGGACCTCGTGGCCAGCGTCTGCCCAGCGGCGCGTCATGTCATTGAAGCGCGCGCCGCCGCCTTGCTCCGGGCGCAGGTAGTATTGGTGGATCACCAAGATCCGCATGACAGCTCCGTGCAGAGGGTGAGCGCGCCGCGCAGCGGCCCGCGCCAGCGCAAGCTCACCGCAGGCGCCCGCTGGCCGTAGCGCGTTGAGATCCAGCCCCAGACCTCGCGCGCGCCATCATCCACCGCGCGATGCAGCGTCGGCGCGTCGTGCCAGGGGCCGCGCAGGCGCAGCGTCACAGGCAGACCCTCGACCACCGCGCGCAGACGCCAGTGGCCTGGCGCCTCATAGGAGAGCGCCCACGCGGCGTCGGGCAGCAGCCAGTGCAGCGTGACCTCGCGGGCGCGGCCTGTCGCTGTGTCGATGACGCGCCAGCCGTCGTGGGCGTCGCTGACCTCGCGTCGATGCGTCGCGCGGGGCCAGCCATCGTGCGCGGCCCACATCGTGCCATCGCTCAAACCCCAGACAAAGCGGGGGCGATCCACCCAGGCGAACCTGCGGGCGAGCAGGCTTGGGCCGCGCTTGGCGAGGGTGAGGGTGTTGTGGCTGCGGGCGCCGTGCGCCCAGCGGTGGGTGTGCTGGCTCAGGTTGTAGTGGTAGCTGCCCGCGTCGAGGGTGAGGTCCACGCCGCGCCAGCGCAGCGACAGGTGCAGCGGGTCATCGTGGCCGAACAGGCCGCTCTCTCCGGCGCGCAGCAGCGCGAGCGTGCGCGCATCGCGTCGCAACGCGAGCCACCCCGAAGGCCCGCTCACCCGCTCAGGATGCGGCCACGGCGCGCGTGATGCGCGTGGTGCGTCGGGGCCAAAGGTCCACAAGAGCGCCTCGTCGTGGCGCGCGTCGCCCGCGCCGCGCTGGGAGCTTGTGGCATAGCGGGCGCAGCTTAACACCGCGCGCACGTCCTCGTAGGGCGTCTCGCTCCAGGGGTGCAGCCACGCGCCATCGACCGGGCCAAAGTTGGGGGTGGTGCCGTCGATGGGGTCCATGAGGGCTGCCAAGTGCGCGCCGCCGCGTGTGAGCGCGCCGCGCAGCAGCGCGTGGCCGATGGGATCGTCATCCGGCGCGTACCAGCGCGCCCACAAGAGCGCCTCCAGCGCGACGCGGTGGTAGCTCCACGAGCCCTGGCAGTAGGCGCCATCGCTGGTGAGCTGCGCGCGCGTGGCCTCGCATAAGGTGCGCCAGCCGCGCTCGCGCCAGCCGCGCGCCTCGGGCCACCACGGCTCAAAGCAGCGCCCGAGCGCGAGGAGCGCGAGCGCCTCGATCAGCAGGTGGTTGTTCTGCACCAGCCGCTTGGCGAACCCCAGGTGGTGGGTTAAGTGCGCGCCGTGCGTGCGCAGCGCGTCACAGCGCGCGCGCCACGCCGCGGGCGCGGGCGCGGGCAGCAGCGCCGACGCCCACAGCCAGCGCAGCGCGCGCACGGCCACCTCTTGTCCGCTGGCCCAGTGCGGCCCAAACCCAGGCTGGTTATGCGCGATGAACTGCGCGATGTGATCATCGAGCGTCGCGCTGTGGGCAGGATCGCCGCTGAGCGCGTAGGCGCGCACCAGCGCGACCGCTTGGGGGAACCTGCCTAGCTCCCACACCACCTTAATATCACCGCAGCGCGCCTCGTGGCGCATGAGCTGGTCGTGTGGCACATCCAGCGGCCAGCGCGTCTGGCGCGTCGGATCGAGGCCCCAGTCGATCGGCGCGCCAAACGCCAAGGGTCGATCGCCGAACACCACGATCTCACCGCGCGCCGCCTGCGCCGCGCGCAGTGAGATCGACGCGCGCGCGTCATCGGGCAGCTGCTCAAGCATCCATGCGGTGATCGTGCCGTTGTGTAGCTCCTGCGCGCGGCGACGCAGCGCCGCAGGCGCCGCGTCTAACCAGGCCTCATGTGGGGGCTGCACCACGGGTGGCAACAACGCGGGCTCATCGCGCAGCCCGACGCGCGCGCGCGCCGCGCGCGTCGCGCGCCAGAGCGCGGCGCTTGGGCCGATGGCCCGCGTGTAGCCGAGCAGCGCGCGCCAGCCCATCACGGCGCGCGCAGCGCGAACGTCAGCGCTGCGCGCGCTGACGCCCAGAGCTGCTCGGGTGAGACGGGGTGCGCTTTTACCCCGCGCGCGGCGTCGATGAACGCGCGCAGCATCGCCTCGTGGCCCTTGTCGGGGCGCCACAAGGTGCGCGTGCGCATCAGCCCTGGCGCGCTCAAGGTGCGAAGCCCCTCCAGGCGCAGCGCGTGGCCCGCGCACAGCACCTCGACGCGATCTTTCTGTAATTGGCGCGGGCCGTTGCCTAAGTAGTGCGCGGTGGCGACGTGGCCGCCCTCAAAGCGCATCAGCGCCGTGGCGCCCTCCCAGGCGCGCCTGCCGGGCGAGCCCGGCAGGCGCGTCACGGTCAGCTCGCGCAGCGCGCCGGGCGCGAGCGCCATCGCCAGATCGATCGCGTGGCAGCCCTCTGCGAGCAGGCGGCCGCCTTGGGCATCCTCAAGCGACCAGTGAGACTCTGGCAAGGGGCCGCCGCTCATGATCACCTGGATGTGGCGCGGGGCGTCGAGCTTGTCGAGCTGGTCGCCCATCAGACGCACCAGCGGCGCGAAGCGTCGGTTGTAGCCTGCGGCCAAGACCTGATCAGGGCGCGCGTCGGCGCATTGTTGGAGCTGTTCGAGCTGCTCCAGGGTGATGGCGAGCGGCTTCTCGACGAAGACGTGCTTGCCCGCCTCCAGCGCGCGCGTGGCGAGCTGAGCGTGGCTGTCGTGGCGGGTGAGGATCAGCACCGCGTCGAGGCGCTTATCATCGCACACTGCTTGCGCGTCGCTCGTGGCGCGCGCGCCGAAGGCGCGCGCGGCCAGGGCCGCGCTCAGGCCGCCAGGGGCTGCGATCACGCTGATGTGCGCCTGAGGGCCGAGCGCAGCGAGGGCTGGCAACAGCGTGCGGCTGGCGTAGAGCCCCGCGCCGATGATGCCCACCCGCAGCGCCTCGTTTGATGATGGGCGCGCGCTGCGCGCGCGTCTGGGTCGGGACGCGGCCA
>CAYXWB010000146.1:0-12270 GCA_964468515.1 uncultured Bradymonadales bacterium
AACAGGACGTGGTGCAAATACTCAGGCCACATGCAGTCTCCAGCGACGTGGCCCAAGGTGAGGCCGCAGCGCTTAGCGCTGCGGCCTCACCTTGGGCCGTCCAGGATGGGCGCCGATCATCATCGGCGATCAGTCGGGCTTGAGGAACACCACGGTGACGCCATCACCACCCTCGGTGCGATCGCCGCGTCGCCAGCTCAGCACATGAGGCGATGCAGGCAGCTCGGCGCGCGCGGCGCGTCGCAGCGCCCCGGTGCCGTGGCCGTGGATCACATAGACGCCAGTGATATTGGAGCGATAGGCGGCGTCGAGGAACAGCTCCAGCTTCTCCAGCGCCTCATCCACGCGCATGCCGCGCAGATCGACGCTGTTGCCCGAGGTCTGCGGCAACAGCTGCGGCTCGCTCTGGATGGCCGAGGGCGGCGCGGCCAGCTGCGGCGTGCCGCGCAGGTTGGCACGGCGCGCGGCCTCGCTTGGGAAGTACAGGTCCGCGAGCTTGGCCTTGATCTTCATGGCGCCGACTTGCAATTGCACGTCGGTGGCGCCGCGCTGATCGCCCACGACCACGGCCTTGCGCTTGAAGGTGTGAACGTAGACCTCCAAGCCATCGTGCAGATCCTCGCTGGCCACAGGCGCGAGGCCGCTCGGCCCCATCTCCACGGGCGTGACAAAGTCACGCGCGCGCTCGATGACCTCGCCAGCGGGCACCAGCTCATCGCGCAGCCGCTCCAGATCGCGCGAGGAGAGCCGCTCCTTCACCTCCGGCTGCCCCTCACGTTGCAGCGCCTTGATCCGCTCACGGATCAGCGCGCGCGCCTCATCCAGCTCGCCCTTGAGCTTGCGGGTCTGATCGTGGACCAGCTCCTTCTCGCGGGCGAGCAGGCGGTCGTACTTGTCGCGGTAGCGACGGCGCGCGTCCTCGGCCTCGCGGCGCGACTGCTCCAGCTTGCGCTGCTCGCGCTCCATATCCGCGCGGCGATCCTCCAGGCGGCCCAGGATCTCCTCCACCGACTGCATCTCCAGGCCATCGAGGATGCGCCGGGCGCGATCAAGGATCACCTGGGGGAAGCCTAACCGCTCGGCGATGCGCACGGCGTAAGAGCCGCCGGGCAGGCCGTAGGTGACGCGATAGGTCGGCGCGAGCGTCTCTAGGTTGAAGCCCATCGACGCGTTGGCGTAGCTGTCGCGTTGGAACGCGAGGGTCTTGAGGTCTTCGAGGTGGGTGGTGACGACAGTGCGCGCGCCGCGCGCGGTCAGCTCCTCCAACAGCGCCACGCCCAGCGCCGCGCCTTGCATGGGATCGGTGCCGTTGAACAGCTCATCAAGCAGCACGAGGCTCTGATCGCCGCAGTCATCGATGAACTGGTTGATGTTCATGAGGTGGCCGGAGAACGTGCTCAGGTCACGATCGATAGACTGCTCATCACCGATATCAGTAAAAATGCCGCGAAACAGGGGCAGCTTGCTCTCCTCACCGGCTGGGATAGGCAGCCCGCAGCGGACCATCAGCGCGCACAGGCCGAAGGTCTTGAGCAGGACGGTCTTACCGCCGGTGTTGGGGCCGGAGATGATGAGGGCGCGCTTTTGCGCGTCGAGCTGGATGTCATTAGGGATGGTCTGGCTTTGGCGCTGCCCGCTCTCATCAACGCGCAGATCCTTCAAATACAGCAGGGGGTGGCGCGCGGCTTGGAGGTCCACCTCACCGTCAGTGAGCGTCGGCGTGGAGGCGTCGAGGCGTGCGGCGAGCTGGGCGCAGGCGTTGAGGAGGTCGAGGTAGGCGAGGACCTCCGAGTTTCTGGCAAGCGCGGCGCCGTCGCGGGCGACCTGCTCGCTCAGGCGCTTGAGGATGCGCTCCTCCTCTTCTTGCAGCTCGATCTGAGCCCATCGCAGCTGATTGTTCAGCTCGATCATGGCGTTGGGCTCAATGTAAGCGGTCTGGCCGGTGGAGGAGTAGCCATGCACGATGCCAGGCACTTGCCCTTTGTTGCTGCGACGCACGGGGAGCACGTAGCGATCCTCACGCAAGGTGAAGTAGTCGCCTTGCAGGCGCTCCTCCATCTCCTCATCGCGCAGCATGCGGTCAATGTAAGCGCGGATGCGCTCGTGCTGCTGTTGGACGGTGCGACGCAGGCGCGCGAGATCGGCGCTGGCGCGGTCGCTCAAGGTGCCATCGGGCTCGACGGCGATGGTGAGGGTCTGGCGCAGCGACTCGCAAGGATCGAGCGGGCGCGCGGCGTCGGCCAGATAAGGCACCTGCTCAGCGCGGTGCGTATAAAAGCGCACACACCGCGAGGCGACATCGCAGTTTCGGGCGATGGCGACCAGATCCTCACCGATGAGCGAGCCGCCGCGTTTGACGTGCGCCAGCGCGATGCGAATATCACTGAGGCCGCGCAAGGGGGGGCGATCATCGGCCTGGGCCAAGGCTTGGCCCTCGCTGATCTCGCGCAGGCGACGGCGCACGGCGGCGACCTCACGCAGCGGCGCGATGGCGCGTGTGAGGGCCTTGCCCTCGGGGCTGACGGCGCCCTCTGCGAGCAGCTCCAGCAGGGCGTCCCACTGGAGGTCATTGCGGGTTTTTTGGGGCACGAGGATGCGTCGCCAGACGGGCTCATCGTCGGCTTCGGGCGCGACGTGCAGGGTGGCCAGCGTGAGGGCCATGAGCTGGTCGAGGGGGAAGGCGTCGGGATCGACGCCAGAGTTTCGCGCGCGGTCAAGCGGCGCGCTCGCGTGGCGAGGCACAGTCTCCATGAGGGACCTCAACATGTGGCGCGGCAATCGACCTGACTCACCATGAGCACAGGCGGATGCGGCGCGTGGCGCGGCGTCGCACAGAGTGAAACGTAGGTGCGAGGCGGCGAGACGCGAGGCGATCTGGGGTCAGCGTGCATGAGGCTGCTCCGATCGCGCGCCATCCAACGAGGGGGTGGGCATCGTTTATTTCCTGATGAGACAACATCGTGGCGCGCTGAAGCGGTCGAGGTGTGAGCTGGAGGTCGCTTTTTTAGGCTTCAGGTGAGCATTGTGGGCACAAGACTTGCCAACGGCCGTGAGCCGTTGGATTATTTGCGCGCCGCAGGCGCGTTAGAAGACGTGCGAGCGGCCAGGAGCGGCGGCTCCCGTCTTGGAGTGAGCGCAGGGACGCGCGCCGCCTGTTACAAGGGAGCGAAATGATCTCTGCGACGTCGAGTTCAACACAGCGCTGGCGCCGCATCAGCGCGCGCGCCGGGTGGATCCTCTTTGGAGGCGCGCTCGCCAGCGGCGCGCATCTGGCGTCACTGCCGATGGGCGCGCCGCCGAGCGATGCGCAAGCGCAAGAGCGCATCATCGCCCAGCAAGCGCCGGTGCCGATGGTGCAGGGCTTGCCCGACATCGCCACGGTGTTCGAGCAGCAGAAGCCTAAGGTAGTGGCGGTGCGCACGGAGCTCGCAGGCGCGCAGCCGATGCTGGGGGCGAGCCCCTCGCGCGTGGGTCAAGGCTCAGGCCTCATCGTGGACGCGGGCGGCTTCATCCTGACGAACAACCATGTGGTCGCGGGCGCCAATCGCATCGAGGTGAGCTTGGCGACCGGGGCGAAGTATCCGGCGCGCTTGGTGGGCTCGGATCAGAACACGGACATCGCGCTGCTCAAGATCAACGCGCCTGACCCGCTGCCTGCGGTGACCTTTGGCAGCTCGGAGACGGCGCGCGTGGGCGAGTGGGTGGTGGCCATCGGCAGCCCCTTTGGCCTGGAGTATTCGGTCACCGCGGGGATCTTGAGCGCCAAGGGGCGCAACCTCGGCCAAGGCCTCTACGATGACTTCTTGCAGACCGACGCCTCCATCAACCCCGGCAACTCCGGAGGTCCGCTGTTTAATTTGCGCGGCGAGGTGATCGGCGTGAACACGGCGATCATCCGGGACGGGCAGGGGATCGGGTTCGCGGTGCCGATCGACCTGATCAAGAGCATCCTGCCGCAGCTCAAGGAGCGCGGCTATGTGGTGCGCGGCTACTTAGGCGCGGGGATTCAGGCGCTGCCGCTGGAGGTCGCGCAGCGGCTCAAGCTCACGCCCGGCGATGGCGTGCTGCTGGGCAGCATCGCGCAGGGCGGGCCTGCGGCCAAGGCGGGCTTGCGCGCGGGCGACATCTTGCTGGTGTTCAATGGCCGCAAGCTGCGCTCGGTGCAAGAACTGCTGTTCGCGGTGGCCGACACGCCGCCCGGTGAGACGGTAGCGGTGGAGTACTGGCGTGAGGGCAAGCGCATCAGCGCGACGCTCGCCATCACGGAGCGCCCCGACACGCAGCGCCCCGAGACGGAGGTGACGGCGGTGCCCAAGAACCCGAGCGAGGGGCCCCCGGCGCGCCTTGGCGTCGAGGTGCGCGACGTCGACGCCGCGCTCGCGCGCGAGCTTGGCCTGCCTGAGGCCCATGGCGCCTACATTGCCTCGGTCCAACAAGGCGCGCTGGCCGCAGGCGCGCTGCGCAAGGGCGACGTCGTGCTGCAAGTGGATCGCTTCAAGATCCGCTCGACGCAAGAACTGGTCGAGGCGGTGTCGCGCGCGAAGGCGGGCCAGGCGATGCGCATGATGGTGTGGCGCGACAAGCGCTCGATCTTCGTGGCGGTCAAGCGCTGACGCTGAGCGTCAGCGCTGAGCGCGAGTCGGGGGGGGGGGGGGGCCCACCCCCCCCGCCCCGACTCGCGCTGGCGCTACGATTCGCCCCAGTCAGGAGGGGGCGCTCGCCAGCTTGTGCTCCCCCACTTTTAAGCGATGCGGCGCGCTCGCGCGGAGGTTTGAACAAATAACCTCCCGAGCGATGCGTCGCAGCGCCTGATTCTATGCGGGGATCGTCCAAGTGAGCGGTTTGTTTGCGGCGCGCATCTACTCAATGGCCCAGACCAGATCGAGCAGCGGCAGCAGGTGCAGGCGCGTGCCGTAGGGGAAGCGCGCGAAGCTCATCATGTAGCCCGCGCTGATGGCGAGCTTGCGCGTGAAGGCCCAGCGCAGCGTGCCGCCTTGCTCAAAGGCGAAGCCCGCGTCGACCGCTGGCAAATAGAAGACCTCCGCGTGGAAGTCGTACGACAGCTTGGTGCGGCCGATGTTGCCCACAAGCTCCAGGCCGCTGCGCACGGTGCCCCAGCTGTTGTACTGAGCGGTGCGCTGGTACAAGAAGGGAAGATCAATGAGCGGGGCGGTGCCATCGGTGAGGCGCGGGGCGAAGGCCGCGCCCAGGTGCCAGGTGAGCGTCATGTTGGGGCGCAGGGTGCGCGTGGCGAGCAGGCTCGTCTCTAGGCCGATGATCTGGCTGGGGTTCGTCTCAAGCGATGAGACGGGCAGCACGCCGCCCGTGCCCTCGCGTGACAGCGTGTTGATGAGCAGGGTGGGATAGGTGAGCCGGTGGCTCGTGGCGAAGCGCCAGCCGCGCGCCTGTCCCCAGCCGATCTTGGCGCCGAGGTTGGGCAGCGCGAGGTTCAACAAGAGGTTGGTGGACAGCTCGACGCGCTCGTTCAGCGCGAAGCGCGAGGGCGACAGCAGGCCAAACTCCCAGCGCCCGGGTGGCACCGTGTCGGCGGTGTCGCTGGCCCACAGCGCGTTCTCGGCGCGCGCTGTCTGCGGCGCGAGGAGGGTCGTGAGCGTGCAGAGCGCGCAGAGCAGCGCGGTTTGAGCGGGGCGTCGCGTCATCGGCGCACCTCCAGCGTGACCGTGACGGGCGCGTGATCGGACAGCGGCATGGTCGCCATGCCACCTGAGGTGGCGTCTTGGTGTGTGAGGCCGCTGCCAGGCACGATCGGGCCATTGGTGAACAGGTAGTCGAGCTTGCGGTTCCAGAAGCCGTCAGCGCGCGTGGTGTGCGTGAGATAGGGCGCGTTGTTGGCCTGATAGTCAGCCAGCGCGATCGCAGGCGTATAGCGGTCGTAGAGCGGCGTCAGCAGCTCGCGCTCTTGCTCGAAGTTGTCCGCTTGGAAGTCTTCTTCGACGCACACGGAGTCGGGGAAGTCTTTGATCTGGGTGGAGCCGGGCGGCAGCGTGTTGAGATCGCCGCCAGCGATAAACCAAGTGTTGGCGTCATCGAGGCGATCCATCACACGCTTAAAGATGTCGATCTGGCGGCCTTTGGTGCCATCCTTGCCGAACGCGTCGGTGTGGATGTTGAGCACCTGAAGCGGCGCGGCGGGCACCTGGACGGTCGCGCGCATGTAGTTGCGCTTTAAGTAAAAGTATTGGGTCAGCCCGTCCTGCTCCTCGACCAGCGGCAGCGCATAGCGGGTCGCGTTCTGGATGGGATATTTGGAGAGGATCGCGTTGCCGGAGTCGATCTGGCCGATGCCATCGCTTGGCACATAATCTGCGCGCCATTGAGACGCATAGGCCGCGTAGTTGAGCGAGGTGTGGTCGAGCAGATACTGCAATTGATTCACGTAAGCGCCACGCTTAGACATCAGATCGAGCTCTTGCACGAGCAAGATGTCGGGGTCGACTTGGCGGATCTTGGCTGCCAGCCCGGCTAAGTTGTCGAGCACTTCGTGCTTGGTCATGAGCGAGCGATCGCCGTGACAGTCGAAGAAGAAGTCAATACGCCCGCCACCAAACTTCACGTTCCAGGTCATGACGGTGAGGGTGTTGGGCGATGCGTCGGCCTGCGTGAGCGTGGTGGCGCGGGCCATGAGCGCGTCCTCCTCGTCCTCGAAGCCAGCGTTGAACGGGTCGCAAGACCACAGCGGGATGAGCAGCAGCTCGGCCAGGGCGAGCTGTCCTAAGCGTTTGGCTAGGCGTCTCACTTGGGTGCCTCTTCGTGCGCGGGAGGGTGGCTTCGTAGGCGGCTCGGATCACAACAGCGCGTCATGTGCATCCACCATAAGACGTGCGCGCTACCATGTCTATCCATGGGGCGTCGTCTCGCTGAGACGCGAGGCGTGCGCGTCGGTGCAGGTGGGTGCTTGGCATAATGTTTGCTGGTCGCGGCGATGCTGTGAATTTCTTAACGCCGCCTCTGCGCCTCAGGAGCCATGTATGCGTATGACGTTGAAGGGCGCGCTCGCGCTCACGCTCACCTCAGGGATGCTCGCTTGCAGCGAGCCTGCTGAGCCGCCGCCGCTGATCCTTGATCCTCCTGATCAACCCCACGATCAAGGCGAAGCGCAGGATCAAGCGCAAGACCTGACCTCGGACGCGCTGGAGGACCTGGAGCCGCCGCCGAACCCATGCCCAAGCCAGATCACATGGCGCGCAGACGAGCCGCTGCCAGGCAGCGCGCGTGATCACCACCTCACGCTGATCACGACCCGAGGCGGTGTGGCCAAGCTGCACGTGCTGGGCGGCACAGACTACACCACCTTCTTGCAAGATCATTGGGTGGCCACGATCAGCGAGGATGGCACGCTGGGGCCATGGCGAGAGGGCGTCCCGCTGCCCGAGGCGTCCTCAGGTCAGGCGCTCGCCCAGGTAGGGGATGAGGTCTATGTGATGGGGGGTCGCTTGGCCTCGCACATGCTCGCGTCGGTGTGGCGCGCGCGCTTTGATGACGATGGCGAGATCTCGGGCTGGGATCCAGGCCCCTCGCTGCCTGCGCCGCGCTTCCACGCCAGCGCGGCGACGCATGGGCGCACGATCTATGTCTCAGGCGGCTTGCAAGGTGATGGGGTCGCGCAGCCCTCGCTGTATCGTGCGGAGGTCGCGAGTGATGGCTCGCTTGGGGAGTGGACCTCGCTGTCGCTGCCTCAGCCGCGCAGCCACCACGCCAGCTTCGCGCATGATGACCACCTGTACTTGGTGCTCGGCTTCCAAGGCAACCCCTTCAATAATCAGACGCAAGCGCACCTCAACGTGATGCGCGCGCCCATCACCGCGCAGGGCGTCGGTGAGTGGCGCGTGGTCGCGGCGTCGCAGGTGGAGCGCTCGACGCACGCCACCACCGTCATCGGTGATTGCGCTATCACCTCAGGTGGCCTTGAGCTTCGCGCCGGGCTGCCTCACTATCTCTCAAGCGTGCGCGGGTTGAGCTTGGGCGCGGAGGGCGAGTGGGATGACACGCTCGACGACTTCAGCGTCGGACGCTCACATATGCACCATGCGCCCTATCATCAGGGGCGGCTCTATATCGTCGGCGGCAGCGAGCGCCAGCGCGTGGTGCTTAACACAGTGGAGATTGGCACTGTCACCAGCGCTGAATGAGCGCGCACGCGCGCGCGGCTGTCGTATGCGGTGAAGGGACGGCGCACCGCGCTTATCGGTATAACCTTGACGCCAGCCCATGGCGCTAGCCCTCAAGCGGAGAGGGGCCAAGCCAAGGGCGGCGCGATGCACCCCCTTTGGCGCGCCTCATTGAACCTGAGCTGGAGCTATCGTACCGCGTTGGGTCAGCCCTTGACCGCGCCTGCGGTCAAGCCACCGATGAGGTATTTTTGGAGCTTGAAGAACAGGGCCATGACGGGCAGGGAGACGAGGATGGCGCCTGCGGCGAAGTAGCCCCACTGGGTGCTGTACTCGCCGACAAAGCGTTGTAATACCACAGGGAGGGTGAACATGCGCTCGTCGGAGAGGAAGGTCGCGGCGAGGATGAACTCGTTCCAGGCGGTCATGAAGCTGAAGAGGGCGGTGACGACGATGGCGGGCTTGGCCAGCGGTAAGACCACCTGGGTGAAGATCACCCACTGACTCGCGCCGTCCATGACTGCCGCTTCTTCGAGGTCGCGTGGGATGGTGTCGAAGTAGCCCTTGAGCATCCAGACGCAGAAGGGCAGGGCGCTGGTGGAGTAGACCAGCACCAGCCCCACCAGGCTGTTGAGCAGGCCGATGGCGTCGAGCAGGATGTAGAGCGGGATGGCCATGACCACGCCGGGGAACATCTGCGTGACCAAGAAGCCTGCCATGCCGAGGCGTCGGCCTGGGAAGCGAAAGCGGCTGAACGCGTAGGCGGCGGTGCAGGCCAGCGCCACGCCGATCACGGTCGTGATGAGGCTCACCACGATGGAGTTGAGCAGCTGGCGCCAGAACAGGCCGTCGTTCATCGTGAAGATGTGGACGAAGTTGCTCAAGGTCAGCTCGGTGGGGATCACCGACGGGCTCATGGCGAAGCTCTGTGACGGGCTCAGGGCCATCTTGATGACCCAGAGCACCGGGTAGAGCACCAACAAGCAGGCCACGATCAGCAGGGCGTGGGTGAGCGCCACGCGCGCGGGGGAGATGGTGCGCATGGCTTAGTCCTCGGTCTTGAGCTGGCCGGTGAAGGTCGAGTAGACGAGCAGCACGATGAAGATCAACACCGCGTAGGCGGCCGCGTAGCCGTACTGCTGCTGCCTCGTGAAGGCCCACTTATAGGCCTCCGAGATGAGGATCTCCGAGCTGCCATCAGGCTCGCCGCCGGACACCAGATAGATGATGTTGAACATGTTGAACGTCCACACCGTGCCCAAGATGATGGCCGGGATGAGCGACGGCTTTAACAGCGGGAGCACGACGTGGCGCATGCGCTGTGACCAGGACGCGCCGTCCACCTCGGCTGCTTCTTCGAGGTCGCGCGGGATGGCCTGCAGCGCGCCCAAGATGACCACCATCATGAACGGGAAGCCGAGCCACGCGTTGGTGGCGACGTTGGCGGCGAACGCGGTCGAGAAGCGGCTAAACCATGACACGGGCTCAAGGCCGAGCGTGACGAGCAGGCCGTTGATGGCGCCGAACTGCTTGTGAAACATGCCCTTCCAGATCAGCGCCGTGATGTAGTTGGGGATGGCCCACGGGATGATCAGCAGCACGCGATACAGACCGCGCAGCTTCAGCCACGGCTCGCGCAAGATGAGCGCCAGCCCCATGCCGAGCGAGACGTGCAGGACGATGTTCACCAAGGTCCACAGCACCGTCACGCCGAGCGTAAAGTAGAAGCTCAGCGGGTCGCCGATCCCATAATCCGCGCTCGTGATGATGTTCCAGAAGTTGGCCATCCCCACAAACGTGAACTCGCCGTCCTTATGCGCGAACAAGCTCACCGCGCTGCCCACCACGAACGGCACCACCACCAGCACGCTCATGCCGATGACCGCCGGGGCCAAGTATAAATAGGCGTGGCCGTGGCGCTTGACCTGGGGCCACGCGGTGCGGGTGCGGGTGAAGGAGACGGCCAGCAGCGCGAGCATCAAGAGCAGCGCGCTCACGGCGAAGGGGGCGATGGGGCGCGCCTGGGGGGCAGGGCGCGTGTAGATCTTGAAGCGGCTGTCTGCTTGGCGCAGCGCGCCCTCGGGGCTCATGGCGCCGCGCAAGACCTTGCGCAGCGCCTCGGCTGCGGGCTCCCACACGGAGCCCATCTCGGGCTGGTTGGGGATGGGCGCGGTGGCGTCGAGCTGCTGTCGAAACACGGCGAACTGCGGGATCGCCTGGACGTTGGGATCATCATAGGCGGAGAGCGTCGCGACGGGCTGTAGCCCCTCGACGGCCCGCAGCCTCGCGATCGGGTCGCTCGCCAGGAACACTGCCAGCTCACGGGCGAGCTGTGGGCGATGGGAGGTGGCGGAGACGAAGGCGGCCTCGACGGTGAGGAACGGGCGCGCGGGCATGCCGGTCTTGCTGACGATGGGCAGCGGCGCGAGGCCATAATCCAGCCCTGGCTTCAGCTCGCCCAAGAACCACGGCCCGCTGATGGCGAAGGCGGCCTTGCCGTCGTTAAAGAGCTGGGAGACGAGGGCGCCGGAGGCGTCCTCGGGGACGATCTTGTGCGTCTGCACCAGGTCATGCGCGAGCTGATAAGCGTCAGCGCTTGCCTTGGTGTTGAGGTCAAAGCGGCCTTGGTCATCGAAGATGCGCCCACCAAAGCCGAACACCCAGGGGGCGTGCATGTAGAAGTTGGCGGCCTCATAGACGAGGCCGTAGCGCCCCTCAAGCGGGGCGGTGTGGCGTTTGGCCTGGGCGATGAGGTCGTCGGTGGTGGCAGGCGGCGTGGTGACGATGGCGCGGTTGTAGAACAGCGCGAGGCTCTTGTAGGCCAGCGGCGCGCCGTAGCGCTGATCGTTGAAGGTGAGAGCGTCGACGGTGGACGGGTGATAGAGCGTCCACGGCGCATCATCAAGGCCCCACGGGGCGATGAGGCCGCTGTTAGCCCACTCGCCGGTGCGCTCATGGGCGGCGATGAACAGGTCAGGGCCGTTGCCGCGTGGGGCGGCGTTGATGAGCTTGGTGGCGAAGGCCTCGTTGGGGATCATCAGCGCCTCGACCTGAGCGTCGGGGCGGCTGGCGTTCCACTGATCGAGGGCCTTGTTGAGGGCGTCTTGCTCGGCGTCGCGATAAGCGTGCCAGAGCAGCAGCTTGCCAGTCGCGTTTTGGGCGCTGGCGAGGCTTGGCGCGCAGAGCAGCGCCAACAGCAGCAGCGACAGGGCGGCGCGGCCAGAACTTGGGAGCATTCCTTCCTCTCTTGCGGCGCGAGGGAGCCTCGCCAGCGGAGCGCGTTGAGCGTGTAGCAGCGTCGCTCACAGCGGCACACGAGGTGCGTTGAGGTGCGGGCCGAAACGTAACACGGGCGTCACGCGCTGGCCACAATCACTGGCATCTCACCGCGCGAAAAATACGCGCTCTGTGGCGGCACGGCAGGCTTAAGCTGCGCATCGTCACGGGGCGGTATCTAGATGGGGCGCTTGAAACTCAAACCAGCCAGAAGATCTCGTCGCGCGTGAATGGCGCGAACAAGCCTCTAGGCTGCGACGGGCGCGCGGTCAGTCTGTGCGAGGCGCTGCACGCGCTAACAGACAGCGAAGCTTCATGAAAATGTCACAGAGGACGCAAGTGTGGGCGTGGGGTGGTGATGCGCAGAGGCATGAGGGCGCTGGTAAGTTACAAGTGGATGTTTTTCTTCAATGAGGATTGACATAGCCGCTCTGGGCCGTCAGGCTGAGCGCTGTACAGACCATTGCTCGACTCATCTGAAGTGCTCGCGAGCACGATGAGGCGCGCCTTATTTTGTGAGTTTGAGCATCGCTTTGACCAAGCGGTGAGTCGCTTACAAGCTCAATCACCTGAGGGGGGAACATGCCATAGGCGCTGACTGGACTGAACCGAAGAGACGCCGAGGTCATGTCGGTCTCTGCGTCTCGCCAGAACCTAAGCCGCCTCAAAGCAGGCGGCGAGCTGAAGGTGTGACGATGTTGAGCAGGTGTATGAGCATGCTCCCAAGCGCGGCGCGCAGGAGCCAGGTGCGAGGTTTTAAGCTGAGCTGTCTAGCGATGGCCCTGGTCTCGATGGGTTGTGCTTCCAAAGATATTGTAGTGTCGAGTTGAATTCATAACAAATGTGCATAGCCAGCATGCGCAAT
>CAYXWB010000147.1:0-12259 GCA_964468515.1 uncultured Bradymonadales bacterium
AGCTTGGGCCGCACCCAGCGCGCGTTGAGCGGCCGGTGGGGTGGTGATGGGAGGAGTGTAAATGACCTTAATTGTTTGATTTTCTGGCGCCAAAACAGGGCGCAAGGGGCGACAAGAGGGGCGCTAACGATCAAACTTGTTGCGCTGCAACAAGTTTGATCGTTAGCGCCCCTCTCGCGTTTTATTTATATTTATTTGTAAATCAAACGCTTGATCAAGGCGCCGGATCGATCAGGCGCGGGGGCTCGCCTTGGGTGATGTGATAGCGATAGCCCGCCTTGAGGGTGTAGGTTTCTTGCGCGCGCGCTTGGTCAGGCCAGGTGATCGTGACCTCGGCCTCACACGCGCTGCCGAGGCCGACGTGCTGCACGAGGTCATCTTGCATCCCGTAGTGACCGTGTCCGCCGCCGACCTCGCGCGTCTGCGTGAGGTCGCCGCTGACGACGCTCAGGCGCGCGCCGATGGCGGCGCGGTTGGCACCCTGCGCGCCCTCCAAGCGCACCTGAAGCCAGCCGCCCGCCTGCGCGCCGATGGTGTTCTCAAAGTAGCGCGCGTGCGCCTGCGGGTAGCAGTGATCGCCGCTGGCGCAGCGATTGCGCGAGTGGCCCACGACCAGATCCAGGTCGCCATCGCCGTCAAAGTCCGCCACCGCGATGCCGTGGCTGCTGCGATGATCGATGCCCTCGGTGACGGCGACCTCCTCAAAGGTGCCGTCTTCGCGCTGGTGGTACAGCCTACCGCGCGCGCCAGGATAGTCCGTGGTGCCTAAGTACAGGTCGAGCCTGCCGTCATGGTCGAAGTCAAACGCCGCCACGGTGATGTCGCCATCATCCCAAGTGACGGCGCCGCCGCGATCCTTCACAAACCCGCTCTGCGCCAAGGGCGCGCGCTCAAAGCTGCCATCGCCCTTGTTGTAGAGCAGCTGGCTGGGGTCGCTGTTTTGCCCTACGTCCCAGTGGACGATCTCGGCCGTGATGAGATCCAAGCGGCCGTCATTGTTCAGATCGGCGCAGACTGTAGTGCCGCTGTTGCCGCCGAGTCGAAACGGCTCTCGATCCGTGTCATGGCGCCAGCGAAACGCGTCATCCGGGCGTTGGCAGGCGATGAGTCGCGGCGCGGGCACCCCCTCGCAGCCGGCATCTTGACGGTTGAGCTGGCAGTGACAGCGCGCCGACTCATTGTCGCTCCAGTCCTGCACCGGATCGAACGCATAACCGGATGCGATGGCGCCATTCTCATAGCGCGCCTCAGCCCCGCTGCCTGTGGCGCGCCACAGGTGGTTTGGCGCGCGCCCATAGGAGGCTGACAGCAGCTCGGGCAGGCCATCGTTGTTCAAGTCGCACGCGGCCGCGCTCCACGCGTTGGTGTGCGCGCGCGCCGCGTTTAACACCTCCAGGTCCTCCCACGGCTGCGTGATGAGGCCCGCCGCCTCGGTGATGTCACGCATCACGCCATCGCCGTCGCCCCGATACAGCTTATCTTGCGCCGGGCCTCCCTCGGTCACCCACAGGTCGATGATCCCGTCGCGATCAACGTCGGTGAACGACGCGCCGCCCGTGGTGATGATGCGCTGCGGCGCGCGCGCGTCATTCTCAATGAACTCCGCAAACTTAAAGGTGCCATCCCCCTGGCCGAGCATGATCTCGGCGCTCGCGCGAAGCGCGCTCGGGTTGGCGTTGGTGATGCCAGTGAACGCGTCCAAGTGGCCGTCATTGTTGACGTCTGCCCACGCGAACACCTCCGCAGGGCGCCCCTTGGTGGTGTCATTGTCGCGCCTGGCCACGATGCCCGACGCCTGCGTCACATCCTCAAACACCCCGCGCCCCGTATTCTTAAGCAACCACACCTGCCTCACGCCCCCATCGCCCCACACATCCTCGCCGCTGCCGCGCCGGATCATCAGATCGGTCAGGCCATCAGCGTCGAAGTCCACCGCGCTCAAGCGCGTGCCCTGCGCGTCGAGCGCGTCGAGCTTGGCGCTCGAGGTCGCCTCGCGGAACGCGCGCTGGCCTGCACGCCAGGGCGAGGCGTCCGCCACGCAGCGCGCGGGCAGCGCGCTCAGATCCAATATATCTGCGGGCTGATCTTCCGCATCTTCGTCGATGATGATGATCGGATCCACGGCCGCGGGCGCGCTGCCGCCACAGCCGATGAGCAGACAGAGCGCGCCGATCGTGACGCGGCTAAGAGGTGAGGGCATGCGAGGCTCCAAGGAGGGGACCGACCTGTGAGTCGAAAGTGAGCTGGTCACACCATGCCCCAGCGTGGCGCGCGCATCAAGCCGGTTGCGCGCGCCGCGCACGTGCGCACCTTGTGGGCATGCGCGCTGATGCTGACGTCGCGCGCCCTCAAGCCAAGCCCCTCAAGGCTGCAGGAGTGACCCATGAGCGCCAAAGCCCAGCGCATCACCGATGACGCCCAGATCCATCACCTCTTGCGCGAGGCCTCGCGCATCGTCGTGCTCGGCATCAAGCCCGAGTCACACGCGAGCCAGCCCGCCCACTCTGTGCCCGTCTACATGGCCGCGCATGGCTATGAGATCGTCCCCGCCCCCGTGCGCTATCCCGAGGTCAACACGATCCTCGACACCCCCGTTCAGCGCGATCTGCGCGCCATCTCAGGCCAAGTTGACATCCTCAACGTGTTCCTCAAGCCTGAGGACATCCCCCAGCACGTCGAGGCGATCATCGCGCTTCACCCCGCCACGGTCTGGCTCCAGCTCGGCATCCGCCACGATGAGGTCGCGGATAAGCTCGTCGAGGCTGGGATCAACGTCATCCAAGATCGCTGCATTAAGATCGACCACATGCGCGCCCGCTGAGCGCGCGCCGCTGGCCCGCTGCGCCCGCTTGAGGCATCCTCAACCACGCAACCCAGCGCGCGTGGCCAGGAGGCTCGCCCTCTCACGCGCGCGCGTCTTGAGGCGCTGATGTCGATCGTGAGCTGTCATCCCGCGCGCGCGCTGCTGCTCGTCGCGCTGCTCAGCGCCTCGTGCGCTGACGCGCCCGACGCGCCCGCGCCAACCCCAACGCGCCTGAGCGCAGCGCCGCTGACGCGCGACTTGGCAGTGGGCTGGCGCGCGCCGCTGCAGGTGTGGGCTCATGATGACGCAGGCGCGACGTGGCGGCTGACCACACCCCTCACCTGGGAGAGCGACGCGCCAGAGATCGCCCAGATCGCAGGCGATGAGGTCGTCGCCCTCGCGCCCGGTCACGCCACCTTGCGCGCCACCGCAGGCGCCCTCAGCGCCTACGCCAGCGTGGAGGTCATCGCCGGTGAGCCCCGCGCGCTGCGCTTTGTAGCGACCGACCTCAGCTTGGGTTTACACGAGCAGCGGGCGCTGAGCGTCGAGGCGCGCGTGGGGGAGGGGGCCTGGCTCGACGTCACCGAGCTGGTGACGCTGACCTCAAGCGCGCCCGCGCTGCTTCGCGCTGACTCGGCGCGCGCGGTCCGCGCGCTAGCCCCAGGCGCTGCCCAGATCGAGGCCAAGCTCGGCGCTCTGAGCGTGAGCGCGCCTGTGCGCGTGCGCGCGGGCGCGCCCGCGCGCGTCGTGGTCGAGGTCGCGCCGCTGCTCGCCCCTGGCGCGCGCGTGGCGCGTCGCGCCACCGCGCTCTACGGCGATGGCACCCGCGCCGACGTCAGCGCCGCCGCCCGCTGGGAGGTTGAGGGCGACGCGCTCGTCATCGACGGCCAGTCGCACCTGCGCGCCGATGCCGCAGGTGCATCGATGCTGCGCGCCATGCTGCCAGGCGCGCCGCGCGCCGAGGCGCGCGTGCTCGTGCGCGAGGACGCGCTGGCGACGCTTCGCGCCAGCGCCCCCCAGTGGCAAGCCGCCCCGGGTGAGGCGCGCTGGCTTGGGCTGTCAGCCTTGACGGCCCAGGGCAGCGTGGTTGACATGACCCGCGCTGCCCGCTGGCAGGTTGTGCAGGACCCCTCGTCGCCGTGTGTGGTCGTCTCACAGGCCCCCGGCGAGGAGGGGCGCGCGCTGGCCTTGCGCGCGCCTTGCCAAGCGCAGATCGTGGCGCGCGTCGGCGCGCTTGAGGCGCGCGTCAGCGTCGAGGTGCAAGCCCAAGGCCCCGGCGTCTTGCAGCTTGAGCCACTGCGCTTGCGCATGCCCGCGCGCACCGCGCTCCCAGTGCAGGTGCGCATGCAAGAACTCGGCGGCCGCGCCCGCGACGTCAGCGATCAGGTGCGCTTTCAGGTGGACCCGCCGCAGCTCGCCACCGTGCGACGCGACGCGTGGCGCCCAAGCGTCGTGCGCGCGCGCGCCCCCGGTCAGGGCACCCTCACCGCCACCCTCGGCGCGTGGTCGGCCACGGTCGCGCTGGAGGTCACCGACGCCAAGCTTGAGGCGATCACGATCACCCCCGAGCGCGCCACGCTGCGCGTGGGCGAGGAGAATCAGTGCTCGGCCACGGGCATCTTTGATGATGGCAGCGCCGCTTATATCACCCGCGAGATCACCTGGGAGAGCGACGCACCCGAGGTCGTCGAGGCGCTGCACGGACCGCCCGTGGAGGGCGTCGTGCGCGCGCTTGGCCCAGGGCAAGCGCGCGTGCGCGCGCGCTCGGGGCAGGTCGTGGGCGAGCTCGTGATCGAGGTCGTGGGCGCGCCCTGAGCGCGCTCAGGGCGCGTCCTCAGCGGCTGTGATAGGTGGGGCGCTTGGTGGGTCACTTGGCTCGGTGATGATGATCTCGACGGGGACCTCCACGGCGCGTGGTGCGAGCACAGGGGCAGGATCGCGCCGCGCGGTGATCACCGCCAAGACGCCCGCGATGAGGACGATCACGAGCAAGATCAAGCGCGTGCGTCGGCGCTCACGCGGGCTCGTCGCGGGACGCTCCAAGAGTGGATCCCATCGGGAAGGTTCCATCGCTGGCTCGATAAGGCGCGCGGCGCGCCGTGTGAGGGTGGGGAGATGACAAAAGCGCGTGCATTGTCCGCTTGAGTGAGCTTAAATGGTGAGGCCCATCCGCTCAAGAGACTCTCCATGTCTCATCGATCAAGACTGTATGAATCCGCACCGAGGCTCGACGATCATCGAGGAGCTGCCCGCTCGCTTCGTGCGCTCACGCGCGCTTGGCTCGGGTGGGTTTGGTCACGTCTATGAGGTCCATGACGCGCAGCGTGATGTGCGCGTGGCGCTCAAGACCCTGCACGATCTGAGCCCGCAAGCGCTCTATCGCTTCAAGCAAGAATTCCGCGCGCTCGCGGACCTCGCCCATCCCAACCTCATCTCGCTCTATGAGCTGCTGAGCTTCGGTGAGCGCTGGTTCTTCACCATGGAGCTTGTGGAGGGCGTCGACTTCTTGGCTTGGGTGCGCGGCGCTGAGCCCGCTGAGGCGGCTGGCGCGGCCGCCACCCTCGACCTCTCCTCGCCAGCGCTCGCCACCCGTAGCGGCGCGGTGCCTGTGCCCTCGCGCTTGCAGGTGGTCGAGCGAGACGACGGGCCGCTGTCAGTCGAGCTGCCCCTGTATGATGAGGCCCGCTTGCGGGCGAGCCTCATTCAGCTCGTGGCTGGGATCAACGCCCTGCATCAAGCGGGCAAGCTTCACCGCGACATCAAGCCCTCCAACGTGCTCGTGACCGCCCAAGGCCGCGTGGTGCTGCTCGACTTTGGCCTCGTCACGGAGCTGGATGAGGCCCCACGCGTTAACGCCAATGAGGAGGTCCAGTTCATCGGCACCCCTCAGTATATGAGCCCCGAGCAGGCCATGGGGATGCCGTCGCATCAGGCCGCCGACTGGTACAGCGTGGGGGTGATGCTCTATGAGGCGCTCACAGGCCGTCGCCCGGTGGAGGGGCGCACGCCGCTGCAGATCTTGCTCAAGAAACAGCAATCCGAGCCGCGCGACGTGCGCGCGCTGTCGCCCGAGGTCCCGGAGGACCTCGCTGAGCTGTGCATGGCGCTGCTGTCGCGCGCGCCTGAGGCGCGCCCCGATGGCCGCGCTATCGCGGCCCACCTCGGGGGTGCGCGACAGCTAGGCCGCGTCAGCTTGAGCGCTCGCCACGCGGAGGTCCCCTTTGTGGGGCGCCATGACGCCCTCATCGCCATGCGCGCCGCCCTCGACGCCTTGCTCCAGCGCGGCTTGAGCGGCTTCGTCAACGTGTTGGGCGTCTCCGGCATGGGCAAGACCGCGCTCGTGCGTCGCTTCTTGCGCGAGCACGCCCCCTCGCGCGGCGACGTCCTCATCTTTGAGGGCCGCTGCTATGAGAATGAGTCGCTGCCTTATAAAGCCCTCGACAGCCTGCTCGACGCGCTGACGCGCCATCTGGAGCGGCTGCCGCGCGCGCAACAGCTCGCGCTTGGGCCGCCCGATGGGGGCGCGCTCACCCTCATCTTCCCCGCGCTGCGCCGCGTCGAGGCGTGGCAAGACGTCTGCGCACAGCACCACAGGCTGCCCAACGACTCGCAGCAGGCCCGAAGGCGCGCCTTTGAGGCGCTGCGCCACCTGCTCGGGCGCCTCGCTGAGCAGCAACCGCTCGTGCTGTTCGTCGATGACATCCAGTGGGGCGACGAGGACAGCGCGCTGCTGTTGGAGCACCTGCTGCGCCCGCCAGACGCGCCGCGCATGCTGCTCATCACCACCTGTCGCGCCGAAGACGCCGCCTCAAGCGCCTTCGCCCAGCGCCTCTACACCCTCCAGCACAACGTGCGCGAGTCCACCACGCTCACGCAGCTCAGCGTCGGTGAGCTGTCCGCGGGGGAGGCCCAAGAACTCGTCGTCGCGCTGCTCGGCAGCGCCACGCAAGAGGCCGCGCCCCTGCACGTCACGCACGTCGCGCGCGAGGCGCGCGGCAACCCCCTGTTCATCGACGAGCTGGCGCGCTACATCCAAGTCATGGGCGATCGCCCCGACTCCGATGTCACTGGCCTGGACGAGGTCTTGGCCGCGCGCGTCGCGAAGCTGCCCGAGCATGCGCGCGTGATGCTTGAGGTCATCAGCGTCTGCGGGCAGCCCACCGCCCGCGCCGTCATCCGTCGCGTCGCCTCGCTTGATGATCAAGAACCTGCCCTGCTCAGCTTGCTCCGCAAGGAGCTGCTCATCCGCCAGAGCGTGCAGCGCGCGGGCGAGCCGCTAGAGACCTACCACGACCGCGTGCGTGAGGCCGTCGCCTCACGCTTAGCCCCTACGCGCAAGCGCCAGATCCACCTCGATCTGGCCCGCGCGCTGCTCGAACAGCGCGGCCTCGACCCCGAGGTCATCGGCCAACACTTCATCCAAGGCGGCGCCCCCGAGCACGCCATCACACACCTCTTGCGCGCCGCCAAACAAGCCCATCAGGCCCTCGCCTTTGAGCGCGCTGCGCGCCTCTACGCCCAGCTCTTGAGCCTGCGCCCGTGGTCCGCCAGCGAGCGCTTGGAGCTGCGTCGCCAGCTCGGCCTCTTGCTCGGCTACCTTGGCCGAGGCGCCGAGGCCGCCACCCACTACCTCGCCGCAGTCCAAGACGCCCCCCCAGCGCAGGCGCCTCGGCTGCAACACCAAGCCGCCGATCAGCTCATGCGCGCTGGACGTCACGCGCAAGGGATGGCGATCTTGGAGGAGCTGCTCCAGCACGTCGGCGCGCCCAAAGCACGCCAAGGCGCCGCGCTGATGACTCAGCTCGTCGCCCAGCGCGCGAAGCTCTCGTGGCGCGGGATGCACTTCAAAGAGACCCCTCACAGCGCCCTTGACCCCCAAGTGCGCTGGCGCTTGGAGCTGTGCTGGTCCGCAGCCCAGCTCGTCAGCGCCATCGATCTGCGTCAAGGCGCCTACTTCGCCACCCTCCACCTGCTCTACGCCCTAGAGGCTGGCGAGCCCACCCATTTGAGCTTGGCGCTCGCGCTTGAGTCAATCCACCTGGCGGGCACCCCCAAGCACCGCGCCCGCGCCGCCACCATGCTCCAGAGCGCGCAAGCGCTCGTCGCACGCAGCGCTGATGCGCCCTACTGTGAGGGCTTCTGCTGCTTCGCCCAAGGCATGCAAGCCTTCTTGTCAGGCGCCTGGACTGAGGCGCTCGCCCCTTGGAAGCGCGCTGAGCAGCTCTTGGAGCGCCAGTGCCAAGGCGTCGCTTGGGAGCTGGCGGGGGCTCGCTTTTATCCGCTCATGGTCTACGAGGCGCGCGGCGATCTTCAGCAGCTCTGCGCGCTCGCGCCCTCACAGCTTGAGGAGGCCCAGGCGCGTCAAGATCTGCTCTACGCCACCAACTATGGCCTCTGGAGCCACGTCGCGCACTTGGCCCAGCACCAGCCTGAGCGCGGCCTGCGCTCCATTGATCAGGCGCTGAGCCGTTGGCCCGCGCAGGGCTACCTCTTGCAGAACTTCTGGCACTTGCTCGCCACCGTGCAGTGCGCCCTCTATGCGGGCGATGCGCCCACCGCTTGGGCGCTCTTGGAGCGCGATTGGACGCCGCTGCAGCGCTCCTTCTTGCCCCAGAGCATGGACCTCGTCGCCTGCTTGTCGATTGACATGCGCGCGCGCGCCGCCCTGGCGATGAGCCTGCGCGCGCCCGAAGGCTCACGCGAGCGCAAGCAGCTAGAGCGCGTCGTGTCACAGTGCGCACAGCAGCTCGACGCCAACCCTATGCCCATGGCCGCCGCTTGCGCGCACGCCTTGCGCGCCCAGCTCGCTCATCAGCGCGGCGACCATGTCAGCGCGCTCAGCGCCCTCGGCGAGGCGGAGCGGCTGTTCATCCGCGAGCAGATGATGCTGCGCGCCATGAGCGCTCACCTCGTCGCGGGCCTGCTCTGCGATGACCCCGATCCTCCCATCGCTCACGCCTCCGCGTGGATGACACGCCAAGGCATCAAACACCCGATGGGCTTCGCGCAGATGTACTTCCCCATCGCTCGGACGATCCTCCCTCGCGACTACGGCTTGGCCACGGATGACCCATGAGTGAGACCCCACAGCGCAAGGTCGGCATCCGACGCGGCCCCTTCATGGGCTATGAGGGGCGCGTCATGGGGCGTCGCGGTGAGCTGTGGCTCGTGCGCATCACCCTCTATGGGCGCGAGGTGGAGGTGGAGGTCGCCCCCGAGGAGATCGAGGAGCGCGATGACCCTATGGCCGCCCTGTCTCGCGAGCTGAGCGCCCTCATCCCGCAAGCCCTTGAGGCGCACCTGCTCACATGGTGGTCCACCCATGACGCGGCGCGTGAGGAGGATCCGCTCCACGCGTGGACCCACTGGCGCCGCGAGCGCCAAGAACTTGAGTGGGCCTTCTCCAGCCTGTCGCGCGCCCTGCTGGACCAGCTCGCCGCCACCGATGCCCCCCAGCGCGCCGCCCTCTGGGCGCAGCTGCGCGCCGAGTGTTTCGACCTCACCAGCGTCGATGAGCCCGCCCAAGAGCGCGCCTGGGAGCGCTACCATCAAGCCCGCTTCAGCTTTGAGTCGCGCCGCGAGGAGGAGCTGCTGCGCGCGCTTGGCGCCACGCTGCTGCCCGACGAGGCTGCACAGCGCGCGCGCCGTGAGGCCGCGCGTGATGCCGTCTTAGCGCGTCGCGACGCCGCGCGTGAGGCCGCCTACGCTTCGCTCGGCCTGCGCTTGCCCGATGATCTGTTCATCTTCTGGGCCTGCCGTGACAGCCTGTGGCCTGAGCAGCGTCGCGTCTGGGACGCCGTGCTCGGGCTCGTGCCCGCTGGCGTCTCTACCCTCATCAGCTCGCCACATCCGGTCAGCGCCCTCCAGCCGCGCCGCGACGCGCGCTTGGTGGGGCGCTATTATGAGGATCCTCCTGAGCTGCTCACGGTCGCCACCCACCCAGGCCGCAGCGTCCACTATGGCCTGTGGTTTGAGCAGCCTGGACAGCCGCGCGGCGTGGTCAGCGCCAATCACAGCGAGCGCGCTCCCACGCTGCGTGATCATGGCCCCTGCCTATGCGACATGGCCTTGGCCGCGCTCGCTCACCACGAGGAGGTCATCCTCGCGCTGTCCGCGCTCAACGAGCACACGCTGCTCACGCAGCGCTTCTGGGCGCAGTCCGTGCGTGACGCCATCCTCGCCATGCGCGCCGCCTTCCCCCCCTCACACCCACCCGAGGGCGTACCCCTCAGCGCTGGGCTGCGCCTTGGCACCCTCGACACCATCGGCGCGCCGATCGACCAGCACCATCGCCGCGATGTGACCGGCATCATCGCCGAGCTTCGCCATGATCCTGGCGCGGCGACCACGCGCTACGAGGCCGCGCTGCGCTGTGACGCCCAAGCCGCCCCGCACACCCTCGCTTTAGCGCGTGATTATCACAACCTGTCACTTCAGATGCCCGAGCGTGAGGCGCGCGCCGCCGCCCTCTTTGACGCCGCTTACGCGGCGCTCGGCTGGGACGCGCAGCGCCAGATCGCGCGCGCGCACGCCGCGCATCGCCATGAGCCCCCCGATCAGTACGGCCCTCACCAGGGCTGAAGCTTGCGCAGCGCCTCGACGGCGGGCAGATCAGCCGCGGCCCAGCTCAGCGCGTCCAGCGCGTCGGGCGTGATCCAGCGCGCCTGGGCGTGCTCGCTCAGCGCCAGCGCGCCGTCAAGCCAGCGCGCCAGATACACCTCCAGCATGATCAGCCGCCCCGCGCCATTGGGCGCCTCGCCGCGCGCCAGCAACCCCCCCACCGCGATGTGTAAGCCCAGCTCCTCCTCCACCTCGCGCGCCAGCGCCTGCGCTGGCGTCTCCTGAGGCTCGACCTTGCCGCCTGGGAACTCCCACAAGCCCGCGTCGCTCATCTGCGGCCCGCGCTGCGCCACCAAGCAGCGCCCCTCATGCAGGATCGCCGCGCCGACGACATAGATCGCAGGCCGCGTCATGGCGCGGGGCGCGCGGCGCTCGCCGCCGACACCTCAGAGACGCCCAGCTGCGTCCCCGCCCACTCACGCGCCAGCTGCTCTCGGTTGAGGTAGAGCATCGCCCCACACATCACCACCAGCGCCGCCACCAGCGCCGCCACCACCCGGCGCCCTCGCCCCTCACGCGCGAGCTTGCGTCGCACCAGCGCGCCGATGGCGTCGCGCGCGTCGACGTAGCGACGCGCTGGATCAGGCGCTAGCATGCGCGTGAGCGTCGTGATGACGATCTCATCCACCCCCGTCAGCATCGCCCGCGCGTCGATCGACTCACCCACGCGCGGCCACTGGGACGGCTCCTGATGGCTCACCAGATAGAGGATCGTCATGGCCAAGCTGTAGAGGTCGCTGGAGCACCCCACCGCCTCGCCACGCAGCGCCTCAGGCGCTAAATAGGGGTGGTCCGCTCGCTTGGCCACCTCCGCGCTCGCTGTCACCGCGTCGAAGTCCACCAAGATCGGGATCCAGTCATCGACCGTGCGGAACATGATGTTCGCTGGCTGAATGTGGCCGTGGATCAGCGGTGGCTCGCGCAGCTGCAAGTAGGCCAGCACCTCCAGCATCGACACCAAGAACTTCTCCACGCGCTCCGGCGGCATCTGTCGCCCCTCGATCGCCACGCGATCGTAGAGGGTCTTACCCTCAAGCGCTTCGAGCACGAGCACCTGCTGACCATCGGATAAGCAGAAGTAGTCATAGATGCGTGGGACTTGCGCGTGCTCTAAGCTTCGCACCAGCGCTGCGCTGCGATCAAAGGCGTCGCGCACCTCGGCCTGCTCGGCATACTCGCGGCGCAGCACCTTCAGCGCCACCTCGCGCCGATCGGACGCGCAGCGCGCCTCATAGACCACGCTCACCGCGCCAACGCCTAGCGCGCTCAGCAGCGTGTATCGACCATCGATCGTCAGCTCGCGCTCACAGCTCGCACAATGGGCGGGGAGCGCGCCGTCGACCTGCGGCACCGTGGCGCCGCAGTAAGGACAGGGTATGTCGTCGTCGTTCATGATCGCGGGGGCTGAGGTGGAGGTGTGCCGTCAGCGGATTGGCAGTCACCACCTCTATGTTTTGTGCACGACGCGCGCCCTGTCAAGGCGTGGTTGCGCCTCGCGTCACGCGAGGCGCAGGCGCCTGCCACCAGGTGCTGTGATACGCGCGCGCGCGCCCATCCTCCAACAGCGTCAGCTCGACCAGGACGCGCTCGAAAGCCGAGCTCTCGAGCGCGCCCTCGCTCAGCGCTGGCATCAGCGACACCTCGCGCAGCTCATCTGGCCTTAGCACCACCTCGCGCCGCACGCTCATCCCCAGCTCGGGCAGGCGCACCACGAGCGTCGCCCCGGCAGGATGCGCGCTCGCATTGTGCAACGTCACCTGCGCTTGCATCGGCGCGAGCTTCACCTCGCGCAGCCGCATCACCCCCTGCGCCTCATCATCCAGCGCCCACGCGGGC
>CAYXWB010000148.1:0-8651 GCA_964468515.1 uncultured Bradymonadales bacterium
TCAGCGTGCCTTGCAGTGCGCCCACAACAACCTCCTGTCGCGTCTGTCCGTTGGGAGCCGCCTCAGGCTGGGGCGGCGCGCGGCGCCACTATAGCGCAGCGACCTCAAAAAGAAAGCAAACCGCGCCTGCGGCGCGCGCGTGATCTTGCTTGACGCGCTCGCGCACAAAGTCGCGAACGCGCCGCGACAGATGAGCATGGCGCGCTCGCCGGGATGTCGCTTTTCTTCTGTTAAGCTCTGTGGCAACCTCGGCGGCGGATTGGCCCAGGATGGGGCGAGGCGCGCTCGCGCGCCATGAGACAGGATGTCTCGCCAGCACAGGTTCGCGCGCGCGCTTGGCCTCGAAATTGCAGGCTGAGGGCGAGGCGATCGCGACGTGTGTTTGAGCGACGAGCGCGTCGGCATGGGCGAGGTGTGGGTGTGTTGAGGTGGTGGCGATGTGGCAGCGGCGCGTGGCTGCTCGGGCTCTTGATGGGCCTGAGCGCGTGCGCTGACGTGCGCTTTGAGCGCAGCCCCTACGCGGTGCGCGGCCTCGACATCGTCTACTCTGCGCAAGAAAACGTCACCTTCTTGAGCTGGCGCTTGCGTGACAGCGCCGACCCTGAGCTCGTGCGCTTTGAGCTGCTGCGCGATGGCGTCTATGTGCCGCTCAAGTTAGAGGAGGCCCCCTTTCCCGCCGCCCCTTATGCCTGTGATGACGACTATCTGTGCTTTCAGTATCAGCTGCCCGGCGCGCACACGTGGCCGCCACAGGCGCTGCCTGTGCGCTCCATTCACGTCGAGGAGGGGCTCTATGCGGGCAGCGAGCCGCGCTATCAGCGCGCCGCTGAGACGCTCGGCGTGGCGCCCGTAGCGATCGAGAACAATCAGCGCGTTGATCCTGGGTTAAGCGACTGGTTCGCGATCAACAAGGTGCCGCTCAAGCGCCCCCTCGCTTGGCAGCTCGTGCCCTCGTCGGGCGATTATGGCGAAGGCGCGTGCGCAGCGCCTGCGGCCTCGTCGTGGGGCGAGCTGAGCGCCCTGCTCACGGTCGAGCCCGCTTGGGTTGAGGCGCCGCGCTGCTTGGCCGTGCGCACGGAGCGGCAAGACAGGCCGGGGATACAGCTGCTCGTGCCGTTTAAGCCGGGCGCGGTGCTATCGTCTGAGCGTCAGACCTACACGCCGGCTGTGGACACAGGCCAGGTGGTGTACCTCTACCTCATCGATCTGCTGGTCTTGAGCACCAGCCGCTGCGAGAGCGCGAAGCGCTTTATCCAGACTGAGATCGACCGCGCCATGGGTTCGCGCTCGCCGAGCGCCATCCGCCTGGGCACCTTCACGCCGCTTGACCCCGCCACGGGGCTGCCGCTTGATGGCTGCTCCCAGCGCGCTAACCAGGACTATCCCATCCGTGCCATGCTCGACGCCATCCGCGAGGCCGTGGCGCCGCTGGCGCCTACGCCCGTGAAGGTCGTGCTCGTCTACATGAACAATGTGGAGCTGCCCCCTGGCGAGCGCCCCCTGCAGCAGCTGCTCCAGCTCTTCGCGGGCGTCGACGGCGCCATTGAGAACGCAGACTTGTACCCGTGGGCCATCGGCTCCAACCTCATCATCGGCGCCTTGCCTTGGGCGAACACGACGCCTTGGCGACCGATCGATGATGAGACGCTTGTGGGCGATCTGAAGGGGTGGGGCGAGGCGAACTTGCCGTTTCGCACGCTGCGTCACGAGGTCGATCAGGAGGTGGTGATCCAGCGGCCCGTGCCCTCGCGCAATCCCGAGCGCTTCAAGCTGTGCGCGCTCACGCCGCCGTCGATCGTCGCCATCGGCGTGGAGCCCGGCGCGCCGCTGTCGCCTGATGCGCCCTCGTACCCTTGGCCTGAGATGGGGCTGCCGTTTTATATGATCGCGCTCGAGCCTCAGGTGCTCGTGCCCAACATCTTGTTTCAGCGCGAGGTGGTCACGGCGGTGGTGGAGGTGTGTGAGCGGTTCTGTGACTTCCCCTTCCGCACGCGCACGGGCGTCGTGATCTCGGATTGGCAAGAAAGCGCGCGGTGTCTATGGGCACAGTGAGCGCGCGTCATCGCCTCGCGCTGGCCGCGACGCTCGCGTGCGTCGCGCTTGCGCCTGCGCGCGTCGCCGCCCAGGGCGCCGATGGCGAGGCCATCGAGCGTCCCACCGTGCAGCGGCGCTTCGCCCCGAAGGCCAACCTGCTCATGGCGCAGCTCAGCGCCATGACGCATGTGCGCGATGATTTCTATCGCTCCTGGGGCTACGGCCTGGACGTCGCTTATTTTCCGATGGAGTGGTTGGGCGTGGAGCTGCGCGCGGTGAAGCTGAACACCTCCCTTGACGCGGCCGCGATCGACCTCAAGGAGCGCATCGGGCTGACGCCCGACGCGCGGCCGCAGGACGCGTGGCTGCAGCTCGGGGTGCGCTACGCGCCGGGCTACGGCAAGCTGCTGATGTGGGAGTCGTTCGTGCTCCACTTCGATCCTCAGCTCGTGGTGCATGGCGGCGTGGCCAGCGCCGAGGCGCGCTGGCTGCCCACGTTCAACGTCGCGCTGTCGCTGCTGGGGCATCTGCGCTGGGGGCTCAAGCTCAAGGTAGATCTGGGCATGAGCGTGCAAGGCGAGCGGCGCGAGCGGGGCTGGGTGTGGACCACGGGGTTTGCGCCGTCGCTTGGGCTTGGGTGGGGGTGGAACCTGTGATGCGCCTCACACCCATCGCGCGCTGCGCCACGATGTGCCTGGCGCTCGCCACGGCGAGCTGCGTGCGCTACGCGCGCGCCGAGCTAGAGGATGGCGCGCGCTTTGAGCTGCTGCACGCGCGCGAGCTGTCAGCTTTTGAGCAGCGCTTGGCGACGGAGCGTCAGGTCGGCTTGGATGACGTCTGGACGCGCGCTGGCGAGGCGTGGCTCGCGCTCGCGCAGTGTCAGCCTGTGGCCGAGGTGCCGGCCACGGGCGATCCTCACGCGCGCCTGCTCATCGCATCGCTGCGCTTGGAGCAAGCGCGCCGCGCGCGCCTGCTCTTGCATCAGGCCACGGGCCTGCGTCGCGCGGGCGTGGCAGGCACGCTGCTCGCTCAGCTGGATGATGACACCTTCTTTGCGCGTGATGCCGCGCCGCCGCCCGAGGGCTTGGTGCTGTGGCCCGCAGCCGAGGAGGCCTGGGCGGATGAGCTGCCCGCGGCGATCACGCTCACGAGCCAGTGCGCCGCGCAGCGTGAGGCGCTGACCAAGCTTGGCGCCAGCGAGCGCGCGGCGTGGGACGCCGATGAGCGCGTCTGGGCTGCGGCGCGTCAAGCGCCTCAGCCTGACACGCTGGACGCGGCGCCGCCGCGCCATCAGCTCAACCTCACGCCCGACGCCGATCCGCTCCAGCTGCGCCCTGAGACGGTGGCGTGGTGGCAGCGCGAGGAGCTTGAGCGCGCCGACGCGGTGCTCACCATTGGCGAGCAGCTGACTGAGACGGAGCGCGCGCCTGCGGCGATCGACGCGCTGCTGTGGCGCGTGCGCTTTCATCGCGGCGCGCTGATCGGTGAGCTTGGCGCGCAGCTGGCTGAGCTCGTTCGCCCTACGCCGCGCGAGGTAGCGCTCGCTGAGGCATGGCGCGATCAGCTCATTGAGGTGATGCTACCGCTGGCCGAGCGCGAGCTGGAAGCGGGCGCGCCTGAGGTCGCGGTCAGCGGTGAGCTGCGCGCGGTGGCGCTGCTCATCGGCGCGAGCGCGTGGAGCGCGCGTCAAGAATATGGGCGCGCGCTTGAGGCTTATGCGCGCGCTGAGCAGATCGGCGTCTCATCGCAGGAGCAATGGCCCGCGCGCTACGCGCGCTTGCGCTTGCTCAGCAGCCTCGCGCGCTGGGAGGACGCGCTCGCCATGAGCGCGCTTGTCCCCGAGCCCAGCTCCCCCTACTACGCCCCTTACCTCTATCGGGTCGCCTATGCCGCGCGCAGGCTGGGCCAGACGGACAGGTTCTTGGGGCTGGCGATGCAGGCGTTTCGGGACAGGCCTTACCGCGCCGATCCGTTCATGCGCGCGCTCTACATGCAGCTCTTGTATGTGTTGAGTGATTATCCCTTTGAGCTGCGCGTGGTGGAGGTGCTGGAGGATATGGGACAGCGCAGCCTGATCTTTGAGCGCGTGGAGGAGTATGCGACGGTGGCGCTGGATCGCGGTCAGCCGGAGAACGCTCGCGCGGCGGCGCGCTGGCTGCTGGGCAAGCAGGTCAACGTGAGCTTTCACCCGCGCTATCACGCGCTGCTGGCGCTGGCGTCATTCTTAGAGGATGACGAGGCGCAGTTTAGCGAGGCGCTGGCGCGCGTGGTCGCGCGGCCCGCGCAGCTGCTGAGCGCGGTGCCTGCGGCGCGCCAGCCCGCGTTCTTCGCGGGCGCCGACGCGCAGCTCGCGCGCGTGCTGCGTCAGATGCTGCCGATCATGGCGGAGTGGGGCGAGGGCGCGCAGGCCAGCGCCCGACGCCAGCGCTGGCTTGGCATCCTCATCACGCACGCGCAGCAGTTCGTGCGCGCGTCGCCTGAGTCGCTGGCGAGGCCGAGCTTGGTGGAGCTGTATCGCATCGCCAGCGCGATGCTTGATGAGGATCAGCCGCGCGCTTATCCGGAGCGGGTGGGCCAAGGCGGGCCGACGCCGCTGGTGCTCGGCACGGTCCGCGTGGAAGATCGCGACTTGGCCCCTTATGAGCCGACCTCGATGACCTTCAAGGTGCCGCAGCTGCCCTCGCTGACGCTCGTGCCGCGCGATGTGGTGGGTGTGGGGCAGTGGGCGCCGCGCTGGGGCGTGGGCGTCGATGGCGCGCCGCTCACCGCTGACGCTGGAGGTGGGACATGAGGCGCTTGCTCCTCACCACGCTGCTGGCGCTCGCGCTGAGCGCCCCTGCGATGCAAGCGCAGGCGCAGCAGCGATCGACCACCATGCAGAACACCTGCTGGTGGCCCATCCGCGCGCTCTCGCCAGGCGCCACCGCGTGCATCTCAGCGAAGGGCTGCGCGTATGGCACCTACTGCTTTAAGGGGCGCTGCATCCCAAGCCCCGAGCGGGCGCAGTCACAGGCGGATGCGCCGGTGGAGGAGGGCGGCGCTGGCGAGCATGAGGCGTGGTCACCGCCGCCCTTTGATCCTAACGCCCAGTTTGTCACCTCCGATGAGGCCTGTGATGTCGATCGTCGCTGCCGCATCAACCGCCTGCGTCGCCAGAACAACGCGCGCCGTTATATGACGCAGACCAGAGGTGAGCGCGCCATTGAGCGCGCGCAAGCGCGCGCAGAGGTGAAGCGTCAGGAGGCGATCCGCCGCTTGATCGATCCCGCGATCCTTGAGCTCACGTTCTCCCCGCAGGTGATCGATGGGGAGGGGCGCATCGGCCTCATCACGGGCTACACGCTGCTGGAGGGGCGGCTGCGCCCCGAGCTGCGCGTGGGCTCGCTGGAGGATTACGCGGATGGGTTTGATGAGCGCACGGGCGCCTACTTCAGCCAGCATGTCTCGCTGTGGGACGTGTCGCTTGGGGTGGCTTACCTGTTCCGTCAGACGTGGTGGTCATATTACGCTGGGGCCTACATCAACACCTTGTTCGGCGACTCTTATGGCGACTTTGGCGGTGGCGAGCTCCAGATCAACATCCACGCGCTGAGCGCGTCGTTGGGGCTCGACCTCCAGCTCGGCTTTGGCTTGCGCGCGCGCGTCGGCGTGGTGGCGCGTTATCCGCTCTATGTGCGCGCGGCTTATGCGCCTGGGGTCTACGATGAGGCTGCCCGCAGCGGCCTGCGCGCTTGGTTCAATGGGGATCAGCGCTTTGATATGGAGCTTGGGCTGGGGTGGGCGTTTTGAAGGAACACATCATGAGACAGTGGTTTGGTGCGCTCTTCGCGCTGGCGTTGACGCTGCTGCTGGCGAGCGACGCGCGCGCGCAGAGCGATCCTCCGCCTCAAGCCTCGCCCTCCGGGCGCGCTGAGGGCGCCGCGCGTGATCACGTCAAGGCTCGCCCCGTGCGCGAGGTGACCGACACCGAGATCAACCGCCGCATGCGCGATTATGTGCAGTCTGGCGAGGGCAAGATCACGATCTATCAGGTCGTCCAAGAGATGATCGATGACCTCATCGCGGACTCGCGTGAGCTCAACATCGCCGCCGTCTCCCCCTTGGCCGTGCGCGGCGTCACGCTCACCCCCAACCTCTCCTCCGCCTTTGGCCTGTGGGTCGAGTCGGAGCTGATCAACGCCGTGAGCCAGCACACGGACATCTCGCTCAAGCGCTGCATCAGCTGCAACGCGCTGCGCACCAAGCTTGATGGCGATGACTGGATCGTGTCGCTTGGACACACCCGCCAGCAAGACCTCGCCGACGAGGCGCGCCGCTTGGGCGTGGTCGCCTACCTCGACGCTTACTTGGCCTATGTGCCGGGCGCCAACATCGTCTCGCTCAACGTGCAGCTGTATCGCGCCGAGGATGGCAAGATCCTCTGGACCGAGACCTATCAGTCCGACGCCTCGACCGCCGCTATCCTACGCAGCGGCGATCGGGTGCTCACGCGTGATGAGGCCAAGCGCGAGCTGGTGCGCAAGATCGAGCAGCGCCCCTACTATGGCTATCAGATCCTCGGCGGCGCGGGCTACATCCCCTACGACTCACCTGCGGGCGGCCTCACGGGCGCCATGATCGGCGGCAGGCTCTATGAGCAGTTTGGTGAGGATCGGCGCTGGCTGTATGGCTTTCATGGAGAGTCGTTCATCAACTTGAGCGAGAATGCGCTCTTGGGCGCGTTCATCGGCGCGACGATGCAGTATCAGCTCAACGCGCCGAACCTCAATGATCCCACCTACCGCGTGGGGGGCGTCGTGCAAGGCTTCATCGCAGGCACTGAGGGCAACTCCTTCGCGCTTGAGGGGGTCTTCGAGGTGATCATGCAGTTTCGCTACGGGGCGAGCGTGGGCGTGATGTACTTCAACCCGACCACCTTCGCTAACGCAGATCTTGGCGGGCTCGGCTTTAAAGGCCGAATCATCCTGAACTGGTGAGGGCTATGATGCGTCCTATCCGCGTGATGTTAATCCTCGCCCTCGCGCTGCCCGCCTGTGCGGGCGCTGAGTCGAGCCGCTCCGACCGGGTGATCGTGGTGCCGAGCACCGCGACCACCGCGCCCTCCTATCGCGGCGATGGCTCCGTGCCGTCTCGCCGTTATGTGGTGCGCATGAGCGACGGCAAGCGTGACTGGGAGGTGGAGTTCCCTGAGGTCGCCACCGGCTATGAGCTGCGCATCCCGCTGGAGCAGCGCGGCGCGGGCGGCACAAGCGACGAAGATGGCGTGCTCGTCGGCGCTGAGCAGCTCACCGAGGCTGACAAGCAGCTCTTGGAGGCGCTCAGGAGGCGCAACCTCGACTACGGTCGCGAGGGGATCTATGAGGATGGTAAGAACAAGGCGGATCCGCCCGGGCGCAACCAGCTCGGCGCGCCTGAGCCCGGCGCCGAGCTGCCGCCCGCGCCAGGTGAGGCCAACGGCGCAGCTCCTAAAAACGGCGCCGAGGCGGGCGTCGATCCTTGGGCGGGCGCTGAGGATCAGCCCGCGCCCACAAAGCGCAGCTACTTCTTAGGCCTGGAGCAGGTCAAGAAGTTGTATCGCGCGGGCAAGCTGGAGCTGGCTATCGTGTACCTCAAGAAGCTGGAGCAAGATTACCCCAATGACGTGCAGATCATGTCCATGATGGGCACGCTCTGGCTCAAGACGGGCCAAGAAGACCTCGCGCGCGAGTACTGGGAGCGCGTCTTGCAGGTTGATCCTGCCAACCGCGCCGTGATCGAGGCGCTCAAGCAGCTCAACAGTCGCCAAGGCGCGTCGCCCGCAGCGCCCAACGCGCCCGACGCGCCCGACGCGCCCCAAGGGGGCGCCTTGGCGCCTATCTGAGCGCGTGACACTGGACCGCAACCGCGCGTGGCACGTCGTCGCGTCGCGTCTGCTATTGAAGGGAGCCTGATAAGATGCACATCGTGATCGGCGCGCTGCTGGTAGCTGGGACGTTCTTCTGGGCCATGCAGCACATGAGCTCAGATTTCCAAGGCTTCTGGAACGCCTACTCGTTCATCTTGCTGCTCGGTGTGCCCGTCGGCTTGGCGGTGTTCACCTACCGCTTTCGCACCTTGGGCAGCGGCTTCAAGGGCTTTGGCTTGGCGCTGACCCACAACCCGCGCGGCGATCGCGATCGGCTCGCGGAGAGCTTGATGGCGTTCGGTCGCGAGGTGCGCCGCGAGCGTGGCGGCGCCGCCGCCGCGATCTTGGAGCGCGAGCGCGATCCTGTCTTTCGCGCCCTGGGCCGTCACGTCATCCAGCGCTCCAACCCGGAGGAGATCGAGGCCGACGCCATGGTGTTGGGCCGTCAGGCCCTGGAGCCCTTTCGCAATGGCGAGCGCATGTTCGCGTCGCTCGGTGAGTTCGCCCCTGCCATGGGCATGATCGGCACCGTGATCGGCCTCATCCAGCTCTTGGCCAACATGCGCGACTTTGACAAGCTCGGCCCTGGCATGGCCATCGCGCTGTTGACCACGTTCTACGGCCTGATGCTCGCCCACCTGCTCTATCTGCCGCTCTCACGCATGATCGCGAGCCAAGGCGCCGAGCGCGCGGAGAACCTCAACCTCACCATTGAGGCCATGCTCAAGCTCGC
>CAYXWB010000148.1:8751-12240 GCA_964468515.1 uncultured Bradymonadales bacterium
CGCATTGAGGAGCTTGAGCTAGGCGGTGAGATCAAGACCACCATGGCGCCCGATGGGCTCGCCGTCGAGTTCTCCAACGCCCTGATGTTCCCCTCCGGTGAGGCCGAGCTGAAGCCCTCAGGTGTCGAGGCGTTCGCGCCCATTCAGGCCTACCTCGTCGAGACGCTCGGCCCTCAGTATGGCATGGTGATTGAGGGGTATACCGATGATGTGCCCATCAGCAACGCCCGCTTTCGCTCCAACTGGGAGCTGTCCACCAGCCGCGCGATCCATGTGATGGAGCGGCTGATTGGCGCGGGCCTCGACGCGCGGCGCATCTCGGTCAAGGGCTACGCGAACACGCGCCCCGCGACCGAGATCGACATCGCCGATCCGCAAGCTTTGAGCGCGCTTGACGCGCCGACCTTGGAGCAGACGCGCGCGGCCAACCGACGCGTGATCATCCGCATCGACGCGCTCGATAGTGAGGTCTTGCGCAGGCTCGGCCCGCTGCCTGAGGGCACCCCGCGCCCGCCTGAGGCCACCCCTGAGAACCTCGCGCCGCTGACCTTTCCGGTCGCTGAGCCCGCGCCAAGTCCCGTGAATCCTTGATGTTTTATGAGATCGCAACGCGCGCATGGCGCGCGCTGCCCACGCGCTGTTGAGGTTGAAGTGAAGAAGCTGCGCAGCACCCTGATCGCGCTCCTAATCTGCGGGTTGGCCGCCCCCGCGATGGCGCAGCCCACCCCCGGTGAGCGTGACGCGATGGCGCGTAAACAAGCCAGCGCCGAGGCCGAAGCTCGCCAGGAGATTGAGTCGCTGTTCTCGCGCTTGTGCCCAGGCCGCTGTGAGCTCATTGAGGTCAAGGCCGTCGTCGGGCAGCCCAAGGTCGTGGGGGAGATCACCCCAGGCTTTGATCTGGAGGGCAGCGCCGCGTTTGACGTTGAGCTCAAGCGCCTGGAGGCGCGCGTCATGATCGACTCGACGCTGCCGCGCAACTTCATGTCGAACCTCCCCGCCATGCTCCAATACCGCCTCTCCTCCATCACCCCCAACGTCGTCATCTCTCCCACCGTGCTGGAGTTCCCCTCGCCGCAGCTCGCGCCCATGCCGCCCATGATGCCCGAGCCGCCGCGCCGCAGCGTCGCCCCCGAGCCGGTCGCGCCGCAGCCGCCCGTTGAGGAGGTCAAGCCCGAGGAGGTCAAACCCGAGGAGCAGGTCAAGCCCGAGCCTGTGGTCGAGCAGCCCTGGTATAAGGAGCTGTGGGCCACCATGCTGCCCTGGATCCCGTTCATCCTCATGCTGCTCGTGTTCTTCGGCCTGATGATGTTCGCCCTGCGTCGCATCAAGGAGATGACGCAACCCGCAGGCGCCCAAGCTGGCCAAGATCCCGCCCTGGCGATGCCTGATATTGACGCGCTGCGTCAAGAGCTTCGCCAGTCGCGCGTGGTGCAAAATGAGGTCCTGCGCGCCTGGATTCAAGAGGACCCCAGCGCCGTCGCGACGCTCATCCGCCTCATCGGCCCCGAGGCGCTGTCTGATCTTAAGCAAGACCCCGCGCTCAAGCCCGCCGTGGCCACGGTCAGCGCCGAGATCGCGCGCCAGAGCGAGCCCGTGTCGCCGCGCGAGGCGCAGCGCGTCGCCCGTGAGGCCCACGCGCGCATCACCGCCGCCCGCGTGCTCCAAGAAGACGGCGCCATGGGCGCCGAGTGGGAGTTTGCTCAGGGGCTCGGCTCGGCGAGCGTCCAGCGCGTCATGGCGCCGCTGTCGCCGCGCGAGCGCAGCTTCGCGCTGGGTCAGCTCCCCCCCGCGCTGCGCGCCTCGTATATGGAGCAGCTGCCCGCTGAGCAGCGCCGCGCCTTGTTCTTAGACGCTGGCAGCGCTGAGCCCCTGAGCAAAGAGGAGGCGCATGATCTCTCCGCGCGCATGCGCAAGGCCGCTGATGATGTGGCACACATTGGACGCGAGGCCGGCGGACAAGCTACCCTGGTGGTGGACATGCTGCGCGCGCTACCGCTGAGCGAGCAGCTTGACACGCTGCGCGAGCTGGTGGCGCGTCGCCCCGAGGTCGCGCAGGCCGTGCTTGATCAGGTCTGCTTGGAGTCTACCGTGCTCCTCACACCGCCCGAGGTCTTAGCCGACGCCATGCAACGCACGCCCATTGACATCCTCAGCGCGTTCTTGCGGGGCACCCAAGAAGGCGTGCGTCAGCACCTGGTGGCTAGCGCCCCTGGTAACCTGCGCGGCCCCCTGCGCACCGAGCTTGAGCTGGAGCTGCCCGTCGGCCGCGCCGACTTCCTCGCCGCACGCGCCGAGTTCACCTCCCTGGTCGCCGTCGTGCTGCGTCGTGATGGCCACGATCTTGCATCGCTCAACCGTCAGGTCGTCCAAGGCGCCCACGCGCCCACCCAGCCCGCTACCTGAAGTCGAGGTTCATCATGGCTCGCGCCGCTCACCTGACCCGCTCCCTCGCCGCGCTGCTGCTGCTGCTGCTCGTCTCGCTCGGCAGCGGCTGCACTATCATCCGCTACGTCGATGGCGATGAGCCTGAGCCGCCCGATGGCAATGTGCCTGAGCCGCGCGTGGTGGACGTGCTGATCATGGTCGAGCTCAACCGCAGCACCGTCGCGCTCGCGCCAGGCTATGAGCAGATCATCGGCGGCCTCGGCGCTGCCCTCGCGCTGCAGAACATCACCGTGCGTCAGGCCGCGCTCGCCCCCATGTATCAGCGCACAGGCGCCGCCGTGCCGCTCATCTATGGCACCCTCGATCCGAACAGCGAGTTTGAGAGCTTCGGGGAGGCCATCGCCTTCTTCGCTTATGATGATGGCCAGCGCTACCTGCGCGATCAGGTCGACGCCGATGGTGAGAACCTCGCCACCCTAGGCCTAGAGCTGGACACGCGCCCGCTCTATCACCCGCGCACCTCCGATCCCGTCGCGCAGCCTTATTTTCTAGAGCCCGCTGATGGCCTGCTCGTCGTCTCGCTCACCGCCCGCGCGCGCGCCTGCAACTACAGCGACGCCGCCTGTCAGCTCAACGGTCAAGCGCCCGCTGCTTACTTCAGCGCCACCGATGACGAGGGCAAGGCGGCTTGGCTTCAGCTCGGCGGTCGTCAGTCCTTGTCGCCCAAGCGCGTCTTCTTCTTGTCCATCGCCACCGAGGAGCAGGTCAGCCAAGACGACTTCGTCAACAGCTGCACCGGCAAGCCCGGCTTCCCCAGCGCGATGCTCGATCACATGGAGCCCTCGCCAAAGCCTTACTATAAGCCGCTGACGACGCAGCTTGGGCAGCGCCAAGTGCCAGCGCAGTTCATCGACATGTGCACCGCGCTCAGCCCCATCGCCAGCGTCCCCGCGCTCGCCAGCGTCGCAGGCGCCGTGCGCCAGATGGTCCGCTGATGCGCCGTCGCGTCGGGAGCGGCGTCCAGCCGCTTGAGCGCGCGGGGTTTATGCTCGGCACCGTCTTGGCCTTTGGCCTGGGGGTGTTGGTCGGCGGGCGCGCTTGCGC
>CAYXWB010000149.1:0-12194 GCA_964468515.1 uncultured Bradymonadales bacterium
GGCGCGACAAAGCGCGCCGGGAGATCTTCACATCCAACCTCAAAGATGAGCTGCGCCATGGCGTATCGCCCCGGAGAGAGGGTGCCTGGGACCTAACCCAAGCCATTGATTTAATGAAACAAACGCAAAATCAGCGCGCGCGCTGTGAGGACGCATCGCCGAGCGGGAAGCCGAGCGCCTCGCGCTTGGCGAGGAAGCTCGTGGCGATGCCACGGGCGAGGGTGCGGATGCGCCCGATATACTTCTGGCGCTCAGTGACGCTGATGGCGCCGCGCGCGTCGAGCACGTTAAAGGTGTGACTGGCCTTCATGATGTAATCATAAGCGGGCAACACTAAGCCCTTGTGCATGAGCTTGGTGGCCTCACCCTCAAACTCATCGAACCAGCGCGCGTGGAGGGTGGTGTCAGCCTCTTCAAAGTTAAAGTGGCTAAACTCCACCTCTTCCTGATGGCGAATCTGGCCGTACGAGATGCCAGGCGCCCAGGCCATGTCATAGCCATTATCAACATCTTGCAAGAACATGCAGATGCGCTCTAGGCCGTAGGTGATCTCCGCAGGCACAGGATCAAGCTCAATGCCCCCGACCTGTTGGAAATAGGTGAACTGGGTGGCCTCCATGCCATCAATCCAGATCTCCCAACCTAACCCCCAAGCGCCGAGGGTGGGCTGCTCCCAGTCATCCTCAACCAAGCGCAGGTCATGTGCCAGCGGATCAATACCAATCGCGCGCAAGCTCTCGAAGTAGAGCTCAAGGACATCATCAGGGCTAGGCTTGAGCAAGACCTGGAACTGAAAGTAGGAGCCGAAGCGGTTAGGATTCTCGCCGAAGCGCCCATCCGTCGGCCGACGACAGGGCTCAACATAGGCGACATTCCAAGGCTCAGGGCCGAGGGCGCGCAAGAAGGTAGAGGCGTTATAAGTGCCCGCGCCTTTCTCGATATCCCAAGGCTGCGCGATCACACAGCCGCGCTCAGCCCAGAAGTTCTGTAAGGTCAGGATGACATCCTGAAACGTCTTAGCAGCCATCACACCACACCCTCGTTGGTAGGCCCACTTGGGGCCGCAGACGCGCAAGCTGGGCCCTTATACTGGGCCGTTCGCGGCGCTGTAAAGCAGCATAAACAGCGAGGCGGCCAGGGTGTTAAAAACCCTGGCCGCCTCGCAGTGTTAATCGGCGCGATAGCGCGCCTCTCAGCCCCTCTCACTCAGCAGCGACACCAACGATCTTGGCCCCAGCAGCGGTGAAGCGAGCACCGATGGAGAGCGAATCGCAGTTATTCACCCTGCTGACGTAGCACTCTGAGCCAAGGTTACGCGAGTCAACGTCGGCGAGATCGCCGATGCCGGGGACGAGGGCACAGCCAGTACCGACGAGCTGCTTGCAGATGTCCTGACGCTCATCGGCGCTATCACATGTCATGGCGCTCGTGCCAGGCGCGCACTCTAACGTCCCAGCGATGTCCCCAGGGGTGTAGGTGAGCAAGCCCCCCGTGAGCGGCATCCCATTCGCACCTTGGACGCAAGGACAACCAGCAACAAAGGTGTTAATCTCGCTAGCCAAATCCTCCATCTTAATGAAGCCTCCCAGCTCGCCACCCGTGAGCGCGACGCCCGTATCAGGCAAGGCGGAGCTTGCCACATCCACGTTGGCCTTAAACTGAACGCCCGAGACCTTGAGGTTGAGGTTTGCGCCAAACAGGCTCAAGGCGAGGACGAGCTGACCGGGGCCACCACTCACCGCAGCGCCCTCAAGCTTCGCCGACTCCGCGCGGGCCTGAGGCCAGGTGCCCTCATCAAGGCTTGAGGGGTTGATCTTGTAGAGGTTGCCACCCGCAGGATCAGGCGCAGTGAAGGCGCCCTCAGGCTCACCCAACAGGAAGTTGACGGAGAACGAAGCGTCTGCGTCGAGCGCATCAAGGCCGTCATGCTCCAGGATGACCGCGATGCTCCCATCCGCGATGCTCTCAGCGATTGTGCCGTTGATGTCCACATCACCGGCCAAAAGCTCTGCAAGGAGCCCGAGCATGTTGTTCGGCTCGCCATCGCCCGTGAAGTCCACACAGCAAGGCATCACCATGCCCTGGGCGTCCTCCAGGGGGATCAGGAGCGAGGAGATGACGGAGGCTGAGCCCCAGCCATCAAAGGTCCCAGGATCGGCATCGCAGCGCGTGGGGCGAGGCATGGAGTCACAGGTGGGAGAGACCTCGCCAGGCTCAGGGGGCGTGGTGGTGGTCCCAGGGCCGGTGTCAGGGGTGGTGGTCCCAGGCCCAGTGGAGCCAGGCGGCATGGTGGAACCAGGGGGCGGGGTGGTGTTGCCATTACCGTCTCCATCATCACCGCAGGCGACGAGGCCGACCAACATTGAGATCAAGAGACAGTTCAGGATGGACTTAGACAAGGGAGCCTCCATAACGGCTGAGAAGGGGTGAGCGCATCGCGTTGATGAGCTTCGAAGGAGCGATCGCTGAGGCGCGCCCTCCCCCACAACCGGCGCCGACCTGTCGTGAGAGGACAGGGCGAACCTCGCGCTTGATTTAACAGGACCTCTTGCTACCAGAAGGAGCAAAGTAGGCGAACACTAACAAAACCCAGAGGCGCTCGCAAGCGACGTTTAACACCCGCATCCTGAGCGGCCATGCGCTGTTCAAGGGGTAAGACGACAACCGACCGGCAGGTCAAAGCGCGCTCAAGGGGAGCGTAATGAGACAGGAGCGGAGGCTTGCTCACGCCGCAGCTCAGGCACATCGCCCCAACCGCGCAGCGTGGCTGGCAGGGTGAGCGGCAGCTCAGGCAGCGGCCCATCGCCATAGAGCGCAGCGTAGACAAAGAAGCTCGTCATCACTTTGCGCACATAACCGCGCGCTTCACGGTAGGTGATCGACTCCACCCAAGCGTCCAGCTCGCGATCGGCGAACTGCCCAAGCCAGCGCTTAAGCGGGGCGGGACCAGCATTATAACCTGCCAGCGCGAGCGCCACGTGGTCGGAAGCGTGGGCGGTGTGGAGCCTAATATAGAGCGAGCCTAAGCGGACGTTGGTGTCAGGCTCGACGATCTGAGGACGGTTTAAGGTGCGGTCTTCGCCTAAGAAGGCGCGCGCTGTATAGCGCGCTGTCGCGGGCATGAGCTGCATCAACCCCAGCGCCCCAGCGTGGCTCTTGACGGCGGGTCGAAAGCCACTTTCTTGGCGAATGATGGCGAGGACGAGGAAGGGGGAGACACCAAATCGGTGCCCATACACATGAGCTAAGTCCATATAATCTGAGGGATAAGCGGTCACCCAATCGCGCCATGACTCGCGCGTGGGGCCAGTCTGTTGGATGTATTGTCTGGCGAGCCAGTGGCCTTGATCGGGGCTACCTTGAGCGACGCGCAGGGCGGCGAGGATGCGACCAGCGCCGCGCACAGGCGGTGAGGTTTGGAGCAGGGGTCTGACGAGCGCCTCAGCTTCGCCGTAGAGGCCTAAGCGAGCGAGCGTGACCACGGGGGCCAAGCGCTCATCAGCGGCGATGTGAAGTCCTGTGAGCAGACGCTGCGCCTCTGTGGACAAGCGGCGCGCGGGCAGAGCCATGATGGGTTGGCGGCCCATCTGCTTGAGGCGAGAGGAGGCCAGCTGCCCGTACCAAGTGAGGGGGCCTGCATCGATGGTCTTTTGGAAGCGCGTCGCGGCGAGCTCCAGCTCACCGCGGCGCAGCGCGACCATCGCGAGCCAGTAATCGGCCTTGAGGCCGAGGGTCAGATCGGAGGCGTCCTTGTGATGAGGGAAGCGGGTTTTGAGCGCGCTCCAGGCCGCCTGAGACTCATCATAACGCTTTAGCATATAAGCGCTAAACGCCGCGCGCCAGAGCGCCTCAGGCAGCTCCTCGTGCTCAGGAAATCGTCCAGCAAAGGCGAAGAAGTGCTCATAGGCCTGCTCATGTTGATTATCGTACTGGAGCAGGCGACCGGCTTGATACAAGGCGTCAGCGCAGAGGGGCGCCTGAGGCAGCTCATCACACAAGCGTTGATAGAGCTTGATCGCCTCAGGATCGCGGTTGAGGCGCCGCAGCGCGCGCGCCCACCCCATGTAGAGGTGAGGGCGCATGGCGGGATGAGCGATCATCGGCTCAGCCCGTGCGAAGAGAGCAGCGGCGTCTTCGCGTGAGCGCTCGCGCTCAGCTTGCCAGGCTTGGCGCACGAGCTCCCAACCTTGCAGCTCTTTTCCTGTGATCTGTTCCCCTTTGGCGAGCGCTTGGAGGGAGGTTCGCGAGGCGCGATAGTCACGCGCGTCGACTGACGCGAAGAGGTCTTCGAGCTGATCCTCCAAGGCGAGGACGGAGCGCTTATGTCGGCGCTCAAAGGCCTTGAGCGCGGCTTCAAAATCACTGGCGCTACGCCAGCGTCGTGTCATCTGGCGAATCCCAAGCAGCGTACGTCCTGCTGAGTCCAGCTGCTGACGCCCCTCCAAGAGTTGAGCGCGCCAGCGCAGGACTTGAACGCGAGAGGAGGTATCTGGTGCGATAGCGAGCGCCTCATCAAGACGCAGCAGCGTCTGCTCCAGGTTCGCTGGATCATCGGCGCGTTTTGAGAGCGATTGCGCGTCGTTCAGCGCCAGGCGCCAGGGTTCGCCTGGAGCGGTAGCGCTTGGGGCAGGTTTGCGGAGCGAGGGGAGCTTCTTGCCGAGCGCACGCGCGGCGAGCCAACGCACGCCGAGGGATTCAGCGGCCAAGAGCGCCGTCATGGCGGCGCGACCTTGGGTCGCATCGCCTGAGCAGAGGGCGAGGCGGGCCCAGAGATAGTGGACCTCCTCTTGGGAGGTAGGCCCCTCAGGAGAGAGAGCTTGGGCGAGCTTGAGGGAAGCTTTGCAATCGCCAGCCTCTAAGCGGGAGGCCACATCAAGCCAGCGCAAGTCTTCATGATGAAAGGAGAGGTCGAGCGACTCACCTTGCTCGCGCGCCTGAAACTCTTCAAAGAGGTCGCGCACCAGATGCCAAGAAAGGGCAGCGCCTTGAGGGGCCTCAGCGCTTATGGGGCGCGCTTGCGGGGGCGCGTCTGACACATCATCTGAGGCGGCGAGAGGCAGGGCCAAGGGCGGGGGGGTTCCCAGGGCCTCGACCGCCTCAGGCTCAAGACGCAAGGTGTCCATGCGCGTCTCTGGTGAGTCTACCGAGTCATCTGCCATCAGCGCCTCAGCCGAGGGGAGCTGGGACTGGGCGAGCGCTGGGGTGGCACAGCACCACATCAGCAGCACAGCAGCAGAACACTTTGATAATACTCGCCACATGATCGGCTCCAAGGCTCAACACTTTGGCCAAAGCGCGGGGCGCGTTTGACCTACTTTCAGGGGTGCACCGCGTCGCGGTATAACGCAGTATAAGGGTGGCGCCAAGGAGCGCAAAAAACTCGCAAAGACGCGCGCATGCCCTCATGGGGTGTGAACGTCTGCTGTCTGTTCGTTGAGGGTGCCATGCGACAAGAGGCCGCGCTCGCCTATCCTAGGCTAAACATTGATCACCTCGACACGCTCTGGCTGCAGGTGACAGGCACCTTATGCAACCTCGCATGTTTACACTGCTTTATCTCCTGCGGCCCAAAGAATCAGAGCCATGAGATGATGTCCCAAGCGCAGGTCGAGGAGGCGGTCGCGTGGGGTGCACAGCATGGTGTGAGAGACTATTACTTTACGGGCGGTGAGCCCTTTATGCACCCAGAGATACGCGCGCTGATCGAGCACACGTTGAGCCAAGGCCCCCTGAGCATCTTGAGCAACGGCTTGCTCATCACGGATGGGATGGCAGCTTGGCTTGGTGAGCTCGCGCGCAGGAGCAGCTACAGCCTTGATCTGCGCATCTCCCTGGATGGTACAACGGCCGAAGAGAACGATCCGATCCGAGGCCGTCACACCTTTCATCGCATCTTAGCAGCAGTGGAGCGCTTGGTAGCAGCGGGGATTAACCCTGTCATTACGGTGACCACGTGCCATGCAGAGCTGAGCTCAGAGCAGGGTCGGCTGCGCTTTATCGAGCTGCTCAAGGCCCATGGCATTCATAAGCCGAGGCTGAAGTTCCTTGCCCCACTCAAGATCGGCAGAGAGGCGAATCGTCGAGGCGGAGCGGGAGCTTATAGCGCGTCAGAGCGACTCTATTTAGATGATCTACCCGATCCTGATGAGGGGGGACACCTGCTGTGCGCGTCAAGCCGCACGGTGACTGAGCGCGGCGTCTACCCTTGCCCCATCTTGATTGAGAGGGCCGAAGCGCGCATGGGTGATCAGCTCGACGCGGCGTTGCGTCCGATCACGCTCAACGCCTCGGCCTGTTACACCTGCCATGTCGAGGGGATGTCGTGTCGCACTTGAACCATGAGACGCGCTCAGGGCGAGGGGGGGATGGCCCTATCATCGCGCGCTATGGCGTGTTTGGAGGCGTCTATAACAATCACCTCGCGCTCCAGCAGACGATCCAAGACGCCCAAGCCCAAGGCGCTCAGGCGCTCTTTTGTTTGGGCGATGTGGGCGGTTTTGGCCCCCACCCTGATCGCTCGGTGGAGGTGTTAAGGAGCACCCCTAACCTCTTGACGATTCAAGGCAACTACGATCACTCCATAGGCAATGATCTTGACGACTGCGCCTGTGGCTACACCGATCCTCGCGATAACGCCTATGCGCAGATCAGCTATGACTACACGCGCGCGCACACGAGCGATGAACATAAAGCGTGGTTGCGCGCGCTGCCTGGGCTTCACCGCGAGGTGTGGGGCGGCGCGCGCGTCTTGATGGCCCATGGCTCACCCCGCCAAGTGAATGAGTTCCTCTGGGAGAGCACCACCTCCACACCGTTCCTGCTGTGGCTGCTGAATCGCTACGAAGCTGACGTGCTCTTTATCACGCATACGGGCTTGCCTTGGCAGCGAAGGCTGCCTGATGGGCGCCTCGTGGTGAACGTAGGTGCGATCGGCAGACCCGCCAATAGAGCAACAAATCAAGTCACTTACTGCATGACCCAGGTCCATGAGAGAGGACTCAGCGTCTGCTGGCGTGACGTCAGCTACGATCATCTGCGCTTGGCCGAGGAGATGCGCCAAGAGCAGCTCCCACAAGAGTTCATCGAGACGATCCTGACGGGTTGGTGGACGACCTGTCTAGAGATCTTACCCGCCAAGGAGCGCGCGAGCGGGCGTTACTGAGCGGTTTTTGAAGAAAAAGTGGGGTCATGACGCACAGGCGCGCGCGTCATGGACGAAGATGTTCAAGTCATGTGGGCGCTCGCCCACCACAACATCAACCACAAGCAGCAAGACAGATGGGGGTGCGACGATGGGACGACGCAATCGTATGTTTGAGCGAGACAGAGTCTATCATGTGGTCACGCGCACGCTCATGTCGCAATTCCTGATGCGGCCTGATGTTGAGTTCACTCAGGTAGCGACGCGGCTGCTGAGGATGATGGTGCAGCGTCACAAGATCGAGCTCTTCGCGGGTGTCTTCATGAGCAATCATCTGCACTTGCTCGCTCGCGCCCCCAAGCACAACATGCAAGCGTTCATGCGTGACTTCTTGAGCTTGTTGGCTCGCGCTATCAATCAGCTCCGAGGGCGCACGCACACAGTCTTCCCCCATCGCTATAAGGCCATCCCTGTGCTCGATGCGGCCGAGGAGGAGCGACGCTGGGCTTATATTGTCATGAACCCGGTGCGCGCAGGGCAGGTGGGCCATCCCGCGCAGTGGCCAGGTTACGTGAGCTGTCCTGAGCACGCCTATGCGCTCTTAGACACACCTGAGCTGAGCATCTTACCCGCGTGGCGGGGGCTCGACGCGGGCGCGCGACGCGCCCGTCAGGAGGCGCTCATTCAAGCCGCCCGTCACGATCAGGCGAAGCAGCGGCGGCGCAGTCATAGCAAGCTGCCAAGCCTGCGCCAGATCACGGAGCGTCCTTGGCAACATCTCCCCCACCACACCAAGAATAGCCCTACGCCCCCTTGTCACACGACGAGCCCGACGCTGCGCGCGCAATATATTGCGATGATGCGCCAGAGCCAGCGCGACTATCGGGTCGCGTCTGCACGGTTCAGGCGCGGCCTGCCATGCACCTTCCCACCCAACACCACGCCGCCGGGGATGATAAGCTGCCAAGAGCATGAGACCTCCTATCCCGCCCGAGAGTTACACGCGCCACTCCTGAGGCTCTTGCCCCATCCTGACGCGACCAGCTCACCCCTGCCTCATGCGCGGCTTGAGAGTTTGTCGACGCAGCGGCCAAGACAGGATGAGGGCGCCTGAGCTGACGGCGCTTGCGAGTGAAGCGCCGCAGACTTAGAGTTGTTGCATGCAGCGCTCAAGTCCGCATAGAGGCCTGGGCTTGTCCTGGCGTGCTGATTCTGTCTGCCTTGCGCTCAACGCGCTGGCGATGACGCGCCTCATGAGCGCTGGCGAGACGTAGAGGCGCTCCCTCAGCTCGCCTCACGCCGCGCTCACCCTCAAAATAAGCGTGGCGCTGTTGCGGGAGCGTGGGTCGCTAAAAAATGACGCGTGAGGCAATGAGTCCAGCGGGAGCGACGCGCTATGTTCATCGCGACAAAATGGCGATACATCCTATCCAGGCAAGGCGTACATCTGCTGTTCGCGCGCCGAACTGACCTGAAGACTTAGTCAAACTGACAAGCTGATCAACAACATGGCCGACGTGCCAGACACCCAAGACGTGCCCCATGACGACACCCCCTAGCCGCCGCAGCACGCGCACCCTCCAGCTCAAGCAATCCGAGATCAGGCGCATGACACGCGAGTGTGTGCGCGTCGGCGGTGTGAACCTGGGTCAAGGCATCTGTGACCTCCCCACCCCTGAGCAGGTTTTACAAGCGACAAGCGAGGCGATCCTCGCTGACAAGAGCGTCTATAGCAAGTTTGAGGGGATCGACGCGCTGCGCCATGAGATCGCGCGTAAGGCGATGAGCTATAATCAGCTCCCGGAGGTTGATCCCGACCGCCATGTGGTCGTCACGATCGGCGCCACAGGGGCGTTCGCCTGTGTCATGCAGGCGCTGTTCAACCCGGGCGATGAGATCATCTTGTTTGAGCCGTTCTATGGCTATCACGTCAACACGATCTTAGTGAGCGGCTGCACGCCTAAGCTGATCACGCTGGAGGCGCCCGGCTGGGAGGTGCGCTTGGCCGATCTAGAGGCCGCGCTCACCCCCCAGACCAAGGCGGTGTTGTTCAGCAACCCCACCAACCCGAGCGGCAAGGTGTGGAGCAGGCAAGAGTTGACGCTCATCGCTGAGTTCTGCCAGGCGCATGATCTTCTCGCGATCACCGATGAGATCTATGAATACATCGTCTATGAGGGCGCTCAACACATCAGCTTGGCCAGCTTGCCTGGGATGTGGGAGCGCACGGTGACCATGTCGGGCTTCAGCAAGACCTTCTCCATCACGGGCTGGCGCTTGGGGATGGTGATCGCCCCTGAGCACCTGATCGAGCCCATCGGTCTCATCAATGATCTGTTCTATGTCTGCGCGCCGACACCGCTCCAACATGGCGTCGCGCATGGCCTAGCGACCATCCCGCAGGCCTATTATGCGCAGATGTCGCTCGACTATGAGCGCAAGCGCGACCTGTTCTGCGATGGGCTGATTCAAGCGGGGCTCACGCCCCACATCCCTGCCGGCGCGTACTACGTCTTGGCTGACATCACGCGCCTAGGCATGAGCGATGATCGGGCCGCTGCCATGCACATCCTTAAGACGGTAGGGGTAGCCAGCGTGCCAGGGAGCGCCTTCTCGTTGTCAGACATGGGCAAGCGCTTCACTCGCTTCTGTTATGCCAAAGACTGGGACACGCTGCACGACGCGGTCGCTCGCCTCAAGCGCTTAGGCTGAACGTTAGACAGGAAATAACGCAGCGCGTCATTTAGCGCTTGACGCGCCGCGTCAACCTGCTAACTTTCTTAGCAAGCAGACCGTGCAGGTCCGCCTATCATAGCAACCCTCTGGAGCCGGGCGTCACTATGATGGAGCTGCGCGGTCTGCTGAACCTTTCAGCATGACCGCCATGCGAAGAGGGCGCCCTCAGCGTACGCTGAGGGCGCCCTCTTCGCATGGCGCGCTCGTGCCCTCGCTCACACCGCGATCCCCACCTCGCTCGCCTCAACAGGCGCCACACGCGGTGTCACGCGCCAAAAGTACCCGCGCTGTAAAAGCCAATCCTCTAACACCTCTCGTCCAAGCGCGCTGCCTGTTAAGGCCACATGGCGCTTGAGCAGCGCTTGCAACGCCTGTGCCTCATCGCTCACCCTCGCCAGCGCCACCCCTTGCTGCTGACAGCGTTGATCGAACTTGCCAGCAACATCATAGATATAGACCTCGCCCCCGGTCATCCCCGCGGCGAAGTTCTCGCCTACTTCGCCCAAGATCACCACCACGCCCCCGGTCATGTACTCGCACCCATGCATGCCCACCCCCTCGACCACCGCGTGCGCGCCGCTGTTGCGCACCGCGAAGCGCTCGCCAGCGGCGCCAGCGATGAAGAGGCGTCCCCCAGTCGCGCCATAAAGCACTGTATTTCCAGCGATCACTGTCCCACCGCCAGCCCCGGCCCGCGCAGAGTAAGCGATCGCGATCTCACCGCCGACCATCCCCTTCGCGACATAATCATTGGCCTCGCCATGAAGCCTCAGCACGATGCCAGGGACAAGCCACGCTCCAAAGCTCTGGCCCGCGCTCCCGTGACAGCGCACATCAATCAGCCCTGGCTCAAGCCCCGCATCGCCATGAAGTTGAGCGATTTGGCCAGATAAGCGTGCGCCTACAGCGCGATCTGTGTTGCGTATGGTGTAGCGCAGCTGCACCGCTTCGCCATGCGCCCAAGCGGGCTGCGTATCTCGCACGAGGCGATCATTGAAGGTGACGGCGAGGGGTGCTTGCCAGCTCGGATCGCTCACGCGCGGGAGCGTGGGATGAGGGGGTGTCATCAGCGCGCTCAGATCCACCTGATTCGCCTTAGGATGATCAGGCGCCGCCACGCGCGTCAGCAGCTCAGTGCGCCCCACGATCTCGCGCACGCTGCGATAGCCAAGCTGAGCCAGCAGCTCGCGCACCTCACCAGCGATCGCGAGCAAGAAGGCGACCAGCTGATCAGCATCACCATCATAGCGAGCGCGAAGATCCTCGCGCTGCGTCGCGATCCCCACAGGACATGTGTTGCTGTGACACTGGCGCACATAGCGACACCCTAAGGCGATCAGCGCGGCGGTGCCAAAGTTGTACTCTTCAGCGCCCAACAGCGCGGCGATCACCACATCGCGCCCCGACTTAAGCCCCCCATCCGCGCGCAAGACCACGCGATCGCGCAGTCGGTTTAACACCAAAACCTGCTGTGTCTCGGCCAAGCCAAGCTCCCAAGGCGCGCCCGCATTCTTGATCGAGGACAGCGGCGAGGCGCCTGTCCCGCCATCATGGCCGCTGATGAGGATCGTGTCAGCGCCTGCCTTGGCGACGCCCGCAGCGATCGTGCCAACGCCTGTCTCCGAGACGAGCTTCACACAGATGCGCGCGGCAGGGTTTACTTGACGCAGGTCGAAGATGAGCTGCGCAAGATCCTCAATGCTGTAGATGTCGTGATGGGGGGGCGGTGAGATCAAGGGGACGCCTGGCACGCTGCGTCGAAGCCGCGCGATCAGGGGGGTCACCTTATCACCTGGGATCTGGCCGCCCTCACCAGGCTTCGAACCCTGAGCCATCTTGATCTCAATCTCCTGCGCTTGCATCAGATAGGTCGTCGTGACGCCGAAGCGCCCAGAGGCCACCTGCTTGATGTGCGCGATCGCCGCTCGGCCATAGCTCAGATCACGATAAAGATCGGGATCTTCTCCACCCTCCCCGGTGTTCGACTTGCCCCCTAAGCGGTTCATGGCGAGCGCCAAGGTCGCGTGCGTCTCGGGAGACAGCGACCCCAAGCTCATGGCCGCCGTGGTGAAGCGCCGGGCGATCTGCGCCGCCGCCTCGACCTCGTCCAGCGGGAGCGGCGAAGCGGTCCCATGCACCCCCATTAAGTCTCTGAGCGCGATAGGATCTTTGGACTGCAAGGCGTCGCGATAGGCTGCCCAGCTTGTCGTATCGGGTTGGGCGCGAAACTTCTTCACCGCGCGCAACATCTCTGGCGACCAAGCGTGCAGCTCGCCATCGCGCCGAAAGCGATAGTGGCCTTGATCATCCAAGCGCT
>CAYXWB010000150.1:0-12189 GCA_964468515.1 uncultured Bradymonadales bacterium
ACGCGGGACGCGCCAAGCGCGTCCCGCGTCCAGGCTGCGCGCCATGCGCGCTCGGCAAGTGAACATCTCGCTTGGACGATCGCCGCTTAAAAGCTGCGCCTGCGAAGCACCGCGCGCGAGGTTGTGTGAGCGAGGCGCTTGATAGCGCGCGCCGCATCGCTCAAAAGTGGGGGAGCTCCAGTGGGCCGTCCAGCCTGACTGACGCCCATCGACGCGTCCGCGCCAGCGCGCTAGTGCAGCAGCGCGCGCCGCACTTCTTGGAGCAAGGTCTGCTGCGTGAAGGCGCCCTTGTGCAGGATGTGCGCCGCGCCCTGACGCAGATGCTCACGCTCCTCAGCCGTCAGCGTCTTCGCCGTCACGATGATCACCGGGATCTTGCGCCACTGCTCGTGGCTTCTCAGCTGATCCAGCACGTCAAAGCCGTCCATCTCTGGCATCATCAGATCCAAGAGCACCACCTGCGGCGCGCTCTCGCTCAAGCGCTGCATCGCCTGCACCCCGTTGTGCGCCTCGCGCACCGCCCATCGCTGCTCGTGCAAATAGCGCCTCAGCAGGCTGCGGCTGGCCTCATCATCCTCCACCACCAGCACCTGCACCGGCTCATCGCTGCTCCCGAGCACCTCGCCGAGCAGCTGCTCCAGCACGTTGAACAGGTCTTGGCGCGCCAGCGGCTTGACCAAATACGCGCTCGCCCCAAGCCCCAGCGCGCGCTCTCGCTCATCCACGATCGTGGCCAACACCACGGGCAGCTCAGGGCGCGTGGCCTTGAGCTGGCGCAAGACCTCCCAGCCGTCGATGCCGGGCAACAGCAAATCCAAGATCACCAGCGCGATGTCGCCCTGCTCAAGCCGCGCCAAGCCCTCCTCCCCTGATGCCGCCAGCACCGGATAGAAGCCCTCACGCACCAGCTGGCGCATCAGATAATCGCGCGTCGCCACGTCGTCGTCGATCACCAGCACGTGCGGCCACGACGGATCGGCCCTCGTCACGCTCTGGCGATACTCCAGCGCCTGCGCGTGCTCCTCGCCCAGCGCTGCCTCTGGCACGCGCGCGCGCAGCACGCGCGGGATATAGACCGTGAACGTAGAGCCTCGGCCCTCTTGGCTCACGAGCGTGATCTCACCATCCATCAGCTCGCACAGCCGCTGACACACAGCCAAGCCAAGACCTGTGCCGCCGACCTTGCGCGTCGTCGAGTTATCCGCCTGCTCGAACTCATGGAACACGCGCGCTTGCACCTCAGGGCTCATGCCGATGCCCGTGTCCTCGATCTCAAACTTGAGCGTCGGCACGCCCTTGCGATCGACCAAGCTCACGCGCAGGCTCACCTGCCCGCGCTCCGTGAACTTCGCGGCGTTGGCCATCAGGTTGATCAAGACCTGACGCAGCTTCGTGCGATCACCGCGCATCCCGCCAAGATGAGCAGCGAGCTGCACCGTAAGCGTGTTCTCATAGACGGTCATTGACGGCTTGATCGTGTCGCAGACCTCGGAGACGAGCGAGGCGACAGAGAAGTCCTCCGCGTGAAGGCTCATGCGGCCGGCCTCGACCTTGGACAGGTCGAGGATGTCATTGATGAGGCCCAGCAAGTGCTTGCCCGCGGTCTGAATGCGCGACAGGTCCTGGCCCATCAGCCCATCATCGCTGCCATACTCCTCTTGCAGCATCTCCGAGTAGCCGATGATCGCGTTTAAGGGCGTGCGCAGCTCGTGCGACATGTTCGCCAAGAACGTGCTCTTGGCGCGGCTCGCGCGCTCAGCGCGCGCGCGCGCCAGCTCCGCCTCCTTGCGCGCCTGCGCCATCAGCCCCTCAGCGGCCAAGCGCTGCTCGAAGAGCTTGGCGTTCCAATACATGTAGAGGGTGCTGGTGGAGGTGATCACCAGCAGCAAGAAGATGATGCTCGGATAAAAAGAGACCTCGGAGCCCGGATCGAGCAGCGAGCCGTCGCGGGCGAGCTTCACTGCCGTGAGCAGCGCCACATCGACGAGGAACACGCCCCAGATCATGAGCGGGCGCACCGCGTAGCTGGCGATCAGCACGCTCAGGCTCATGAACCACCCTGCCATATCAAAGCGGCCGGTGTAGCTTGATGAGACGACCACCACGGCGAACAACATGCTGAGCGACAGGCCCGTGGCGCTGACCCAGCCGCGTCGCGTGGTCCAGACGCCGACCCCATAGCCGAGGATGCAGATGAGGGAGCCGATCGCCGCAGGCATCCGATCGGCAGCGGCGGCGCCGATCAGCGTGGGCGGCACGAACAGGCTCGCCACCATAATAAAGCAGAGCAGGAGCAAGATGAGCGACTGACCGCGCCTGCGCAGGTGGGGATCCTGGGTCTGCACGTCCATGACCCAGTCCAACCACGCGTTAAAGCGCGCTCTCACTTGTGCGATCACAGCAAGCTCTCTTGACGCAGGGATCCCATCAGACCCACGAGGCGTTCGATGTATGCCCCGCGCGCCCAGGATGAGATTTTACCGTTGAGGTAGAAATATCCTGATGCCTGCGTCTCGTATAACGCTCAGATAGCCATGTCGCAAGAACCTTCCTGATGAAGATAACACACCGCCCCTGCCCCCCTCAACGCGCCTGCCCGCTGCCCGCGCGCATGATCACCTCGCGTTTCATCGACAGGTGATTGTCCACGACCTGGATCATGCTCTGGAGGCGCTGACGGGTGGTGTCATTGACCTCAGCGCCCTTGGCCAGCTCGCGCAGCTGCCCTGAGGCGGTGGACAGCGCGCCCAGCGCAGCTTGTGGCGAGGGCGGGTTGGCGGGATCAGGAGACTTGGGGGCGGCGAGGACAGCGGGGGCGGCGCTTGGGCCAGTCAGCGCGTCGAGGCGCGCTAAGAGATCCGCCATCATGGGGGCGACGTCGGTGTCCACGGCCACGTCGTTGCGATGCGCGGTGATCGCGCGGCGCACCTGCTGCGAGCCCTCAGCTGCCCATGCGCCTTGCGGTTGCTGCGCCGCGCGTGGCGCGCCTGCGTCGATCTTGTTCATCTGCGGTTCTCCTTCCAAAGCCGGGCCGCGACATCATCCATCGCGGCCTCTTCTTTACGTTGTCGTTCGTGATCGCGCTCGCGCTGCCACGCCGCTTGGTGCGACAGCACCGCCTCAAGCTGGGTGTCCGCGTCGGTGAGCGCCTGCTGCGCGCGCTCCACCTGCTGACGTTGCGCCGCCACCGCCGCATCAGCGCGCTTGATGGCGGCCTCTAGCTCAGCTGCATGCGCGCGCTGGCCGCGCTGATAGTCCTCGAACATCGCCAGCTGCGCGATGCCCACCTCACCGCCTCGCACCTTCTCGTCAAACGACGCGCGCTGACGCGCGGCGTCCTCATGAAACTCGCGCAAGCGCTGGCGCGCGTCTTGCGCCTCACGCTCGCGCGTGTGCTGCACTTGAAGCTGCTCGGTGTAGGCGTCTTGGGCCTCGTCGCGCGCGCGCTCACGAAGCTCCAGCAGCACCTTCAGCTCATACTCATTGTCGGACATGTTCGCCTCCGTCGTGCGTCGCGCGCGCGCTTTTGTTCACGGCCTCAGCCGAACAGGTCCAGCAGCCGCTCGATCGTCTCATCCAAGGTGGTGTGATCCTCCAGGCGCTGCTTGAGCAGCGTCTCCATCTCCTCGATCATGTCGATGGCGAAGTCGACCTTCTCATCGTTGCCATACTGATAGGCGCCCAGGCTGATCAGATCGCGCTTGGACTCATAGGTCGCGAGCGCCTCGCGGAAGCGTCCTGCGGCCTCTCGGTGCGCGGGGGTGGCGATGCCGTTCATGACGCGCGACAGCGACGGCAGCACGTCCACCGCAGGCCAGTGATTTCGCGCGCCGAGCTTGCGGTTGAGGATGATGTGACCGTCCACGATGCCGCGCACCTCATCGGCGATGGGCTCCTCCATGTCGCCGCCCGCGACGAGCACGGTGTAGAGCGCGGTGATGGAGCCCTTGTCGTCGTTGCCCGTGCGCTCCAAGAGCCTGGGCAACATGCTGAAGACGCTGGGCGGGTAGCCTTGACGCGCGGGCGGCTCGCCAGCGGCCAAGCCCACCTCACGCTGCGCGCGAGCAAACCGCGTCACGGAGTCCATCATCAGCAGCACGCGCTGGCCGCGCTCGCGGAACCACTCCGCGATGGCGGTGGCCACATAGGCCGACTTCAGGCGCACGAGGCTTGGCACATCGCTGGTGGCGCAGACCACCACGGCGCGCTTGCAGCCCTCCTCGCCGAGCGACTCCTCCAAGAAATCGCGCACCTCACGACCGCGCTCACCGATGAGGCAGATGACCACGATCTCGGCCTCATTGCCGCGCGCGATCTGGCCCATCAGCGTGGACTTGCCCACGCCGCTGCCCGCGAACAACCCCACGCGCTGCCCCTCACCCATGGTCAACAGCGCGTCAATGGCGCGGATGCCCATCGACAGCGGCTGCTCAATGCGCTTGCGCTTGAGCGGATCGGGCGGGTTGCGCATGATGGGCCACGCCTCAAACCCCGCCCCCACCAGCGGCGGCCCATCGTCAATGGGCTCCCCAAGCCCATTGAGCACGCGCCCCAAGAGCCCCGGCCCGCACTGGATGCACAGGGGCTTGCCCGTGGGCTCGACCTCGGCGTCAGGCCCCACGCCATCGACCTCACCCAGCGGCATGAGCACGGCCAGCTCATCTTGAAAGCCGACCACCTCCGCGCGCTTCTTCTCACCATCCTTACAGTGAATATAGACCAGCTCCCCCACGCTGATCCCAGGCACGCTCGCTTTGACGATGAGCCCCGTGACCTCACGCACGCGCCCGCGCACGACCACCGGCGCGGCCTGCTCCAGCCTGTCTAAGTAGCGGCGAAAGCCGCCGCCGCTGGGGAGATCTTCACTGGCCATGTCCACCCTCCAGCGCTTGGCGCAGCGTGTCGAGCTGCACCTCAAGGCGCGCGTCGACGCGGCCAGCCTCCGTCTCAATGAGGCAGCCGCCTCGGCTGACGCGCGGGTCTTCCTCAATGTAGAGCGACGCCCCATCAAGGCGCTGGGCCATCGCGGCGCGCGCGCCCTCGACCGATGCACGATCCTCGGGGTGGACGATGACCACGATCTGGCGCTTGCCGCGCACGCGCTCCAGCGCCTGCGCGACCACCGACGCGATCAGCTCGGGATCACGCGCCAAGGTCTGACCGATGACGCGCTGGGCGATGCCAAAGGCCAGCTCCAGCATGTCGCGCTCGGCCTCATGCATGGCGCCATCATAAGCCTTTCGCGCGCGCGACAGCTCGCTCATCAGCTGCGCCACGCCCTCAGCGCGGCCCTCAGCGCGACCCTGCTCGCGCAGCGCCTCGGCCTCGTCTTCGGCGCGCGCGAGGATCGCCTCGGCCTCAGCCTGCGCCTCGCGCAGCGCCTGCTGCGCGTGGCTGACGCGCGCCAGCACCTCGCGCTTGACCAGGCGGCGCTCCGTGGGCTCAAACAGCGCCACAATGGCGGCGCCTGTGCCGTCGGGGCTCTTGAGCAGCCGCAGCGGGCCGCTTGACTCTTGCTCTGCGCTCATGAGGGCACCTGCGGGAGCTGATCGAGGATGATCGACAACGACTCAATGACCTGCGCCTCCAGCCTGCGCGAGCTAGCGCGGCTGCGCGACAGATAACCTTCAAAGGCGGCCGCCATCTGCGGCGGCAAGCGGGCGCGTAGGGCTGCGGCGCGATCTTCCCAGCGCCAGCCGCAGCTCGCGGCCACGAACGCCAAGCCCAGATGCAGCGCCAGCGCGTCCCAGCCCTTGTGCTCGCGGCTGATCGCCACGACGGCCTCTTGGATGCGCGCGGCCTCATCCGGATCGACCTGACGCTCGCGCTGAAGATCATCGCGCGCCCAGGCCTGCATCACGGGCGGCAGCTCACGCAGGGTGCGCACGAGCTGGCGGCGATCTTGGCGACGCAAGACCTCCGCCAGCTGGAACGCGCCCAGGCGCGTGATCGCAAGTCCCAAGCCCTGCGCGGGCAGCAGCGTGAGCATGCCAGGATCGAACACGCCTGACACCTGGATCAGCGCACGCGGCGGCGCCGAGGAGATGAGCCCGCGCGTGGCCAGCATGGCGGCCACGTCGCCGGGCTCAGTCATCGGCGATCCCAAGCGCAAGACCTGCTGCCAGCGCGGCGACAGCTGCGCCAGCCAGCGGGCTTGGCGCTGCGGCGAGGCGCTCGCGGCGGCCGTGGCGGGCTGCGCGGCCTCGCGATCTTGGGCGCGCCACTGCGTCAGCGCCTCGGCGCGCGCAGCCCCCGTGGGCAGCCGCTTGTGCGCTTGGCGAAGCTCCAGCCCGGCGGCTGGATCGACGCGCTGCCACAAGGTGTCGGAGGCGCCAAAGCGCGCGGCGGCCCAAGCCAGCGACGCCTCAGCGGCGTTGAGCCCAGCGCGCGTCGCGACTGGCTCGCTCATGACACGACCTGCGCGTCACGCCCTCGGCGCAGCAGCACCCCGATCACCGCGCCCAGCGCCAGCAAGCCCAAGCACAGCACGCTGATGATGAGCTGCAGCTTGAGCTTGCTCGACGGCGACACGGCGATAGGCCCGACCTGCTGCAGCGTGGGCGCCTTGAGGGGGGGGCGCGCGTCAGGCACGAGGATCACGGCGACGTCGTCGGCGCCCATGTCCTGCACGCCGCCCGCCATCAAGAGCTTGACCTGAGCCTCAGTCACAGGCACCGGCGCGCCCTCGCCTTGACGATACTTCACCAAGACGCTCGCGCGCGGCCGCTCAGGCGCCTCGCTAGACAGGCGCACGCGCGACTTCTTGGGCAGCACGAGGTTGACGTGGGCGTCGACCACGCCATCGACCGTGAGCAGGCCGCGGCGAAGCTCCTGCGCGGTGGCGTATTGCAGCAGCACCTGCTCCTCATTGGAGGTCGGGATGAGGCCGCTGCTGGGGTAGAACTTGCCAAAGCCCTCGGACTCAGGCCTTGGCAGGCCCTGCGTCTCAAGCACATGCCAGGCCTCGACCTTGCGCCCAGACGGCACCTTCACCAGCCACATCCCCTCTGAGGCCGGGTCGACGGCCTTGTCGGCCTGGATGCCCTGCTGCTCCAGCGCGACGATCATGGCGTTGGCGCGGCGCTCATCAAGGTTGTGATAGATCTCCGCCTCACAGGCGGTCAAAGACAGGGCGCACAGGGCGGCCACCAGGGCCAATCTGCGATAGCGATGGGTAGGGCTCACGGGGTCTCCTCTTGGTGCGAGCGGCTCAGACTTGCGTTTGCATGACCTGCTTGAGGCCGCTGGTCGCCTTGTCGACGACCTTGCTGGCCAGATCAATCTTCTGCCCATACGAGTAGATCAGCCCCTGCATCTGCAACAGCTCGCCCTGGTCGAGCGTCTGGCCCTTGGCGCAGCGGGACATCATCTTCTCGATCTTGGCCTCATCCTTGAGCACGCCGCTGACGAACTTGTCGATGCGGGCGGCGCTGGGGCTGGCCTCGACGGGGGTCACGGGCTTGGCCTGCTCCACCTGCTGCGGGCCTTGGACCTGCTGCGCCTGATCTTGCTTCTGGGCCAAGACCTCCCCGAACGACGCGCCGCCCTTGCCGGGCTTGGCCAGCTCAGCGGCGCTTGGCCCCTGCGCCTGTTGCAGCTGTGTCACTTGCATCGCCAATTTGCCGCTGATCGGATCTGCCATGGCAGCCAACCTCCAAGATAAGGTGGTGTTGCGGACGAGCCCCTACGGTGACTCAGAGAGGTTATCGACCCAAGGCGCGGACATGTTGCGTCAAGACGCAAAAAAAGTTCGCGCGCCGCGTGAGCGCTCATCGTGAACCAAGCGCCCACGCTCGCGCAAGCACAAGCGGCGCGGCTCATTTTGAGCCGCGCCGCTTGGTGGCGTTGTCTCAACCCCAGGCCCGCGCGCGCTCAGCGCGCAGGGAGCGCAGCGGCCACCACTTCTCCAGGGGCGCTGTGCGCCATCGCCTGCTGCAAGATGAGCGTGGCGCGATCTTCGGCGGCGACTGCGGCTGCGGGCTCAGCCTCCTTGCGGTAGATGTCGACCAAGAAGTGAGGCTGGCCATCATCCGCGACGCGCACGCCGATGTACTCAATGTGAATGGGCACAGGCGTCTGGAGCTTGAGCCACACCTCGCTGGGGCTCTTGAGCCACTTCTGCTCCAGCGCCTCGCTCCAGCGGCCCTCGCGCTCCAGCAGATAGCGCGCCAGCGCCAGCGGCTCATCCACGCGCACGCAGCCATGTGAGAACGCGCGCACCGGGTAGTCCAGGTATTCTTTTTGCGGCGAGTCGTGCAGGTAGATGTCGTGCACGTTGGGGAACAGGAACTTGACCACGCCCAAGGCGTTGAGCGGGCCAGGCTTCTGGCGCACGATCCGGTTGCCGGGGGAGGTCTCGTACCACTCATAGTTGTTCTTCGTGAAGTGCTCGGGGTCCTCCTTGAGCTTGGGTAACAGCTCGCTGTTGAGGATGTTCTGCGGCACATTCCAGTAGGGGTTGAACACGATGTATTCCATCGCGTCGCTGAACAGCGTGGTGGCTTGGGGGTGAACCCAGGCGCGATTCTTGGCGTCCCACTCGCGCTTGGACGCGCCCGTCACGACGCGAAAGCGGCGCTTGCGCTCGCCAGCGTCCCAGATCTCGGTGTGAAAATCGGGCACGTTGACATGAATGTAGTGCGAGTCTGCACCCACCCGACTGTCGCGCCACGCTTGCAGCGCGATGCGCAGCTGGAACAGGCGGCGCTCCACGGGCACGTTCATGCTGCGGCGCGTGATGTCGCTGACGACGCCCTTCTCCCAGAGCTGATGGGTGTGATGATAGAGATCAAGGGCCTTGGACAGCGCGCTGTCAAAGCGTGTTGAGTCATCCCCTGCCCAATACCCCTCCGCGCGAAGCCGCGCCTTGAGCGCCGGGATCGCCTCATGCTCGCCGCCGGGCTGAAGATCCACGAGCGACGCGGGCACCGTCTGCCAGCCCCCAGCGTCGCGCAGCGTGACATAGCGCGCGTGCGCCTGCTTGAGGCGCTGATACCCTTCAAAGTGGGGCTCTAACGCGGCGAGGACGGCCGCAGCGCTGGTGGGATCAGCCCAGGCGGGTGAGAGCGCCTCGCGGCGGATCAGCACATCGCGCGCGCGCAGCTGCTCGGGGCTTGGGCGCGCGCCCTCAGCGGGCATCAGCTCAGCGGGCCAAACGCGCGCGCGCTGCCAAGCGGGGTTGTCCAGGCGCACGATCCTCGCGAAGCGCAGCATGGCGCGCGCCATGGCCAGCTCGGCGTCGGCGCGCGCTTGGGTGCGCGTCGCGGCGCGCTGGCGCGCTGCTGCGGCGACGCTCGTCAAACGCGGCAGCGGGGACTGAGGCGACAACAAGGCGCTGGCGAGCGCGCCCGCCACGCGATGGGACGCATCCTGCGCGCTCAGCCACGCGCGCACCGTGACGATCTCTTGCTCGGTGAGCGTGAGCTGGGGAGGATCGCCCAAGCTCGCGCGCAGCGCCAGCGCGCTGTGAACGCTCGGCAGGCCGAGCGTGCCGGGGGCGATCGCCTGCTCCTCCCACGCGCGCTCAAGCATCGCCAAGACCGCTTGGCCAGGATCGGAGAGCTGACCCTCGGGGGTGGTCCACAGCGCGACGTCGCCGTGCGCCTCATAGAGCGCGCGCAAGACCTCCAGATCGAGGTCGCTCAGCTCATCCTGGGATGCGGGGATCAAGGAGGTGGGCCGCAGCGACGCGGCGTCATCATCGGCGATAAGCCCCCGCAAGGCGCTATGCAGCGCGTCAAGCTGGGCGGCGTTGAGGCTGTCGTCGAGCTTGCGCGCGGCGGGCAGCGCGGCGCCATCCGAGTCGCGCTCACAGCTTGAGAGCGGGGCGATGGCCAGGGCGCAGAACGCCAGCAGCAGGAGACGACGCCGGGGGGTGCACATGATCAAAACCTCAGCTCCATGAGGCCTGAGCGTCGAACACGTCAGGCGCCCTCTGGCATAAACCAGCTAGGGAGCAGAGGCAAGAACCTCACCCTATAAAGGGCGCGCTTGTGAAGGATCACTCAGCGCGCGCGACGGCCAGCGCGCCACCTTTGACCGAGAGCGTATAGCGCGTGTGGGCCTTGGGGATGACCTCAAGCTCGCCCTCCAAGCGGCGCTTGTCGCGCAGCTCAAGCACCACGGGCACGCGCCCCTCCATGAGCTCCAGCTTGCGCACGCCTTGGGCGCCGTAGCTCTGGCTGCCCAGGTAGAGCTGGGCAGTGTCCGAGGGGACGGCGACCGTGATCTTGCCGGGATCGCGCGCGATGGCGACGAGGCGATCGCGCACGATGAGGGCGCCCAGGCCGGTGGGGTCGAGGTAGCGCGTCTCGGCGACGTGATCGGTGGCGCTCAAGCGCGCGGCGATCAGGCGCCCGCGCTGGACGTTGAGGTTGGCGGGGGTGCTGCCCTCAGGCTGGCCATCCAAGCGCACCTGGGCGCCGCTTGGTGTGACCTGCAAGCTGAGCGAGGCGTAGACGGTGTGAGACTTGCTGTCTTCGGGGTCGAGCGTCACGCGCAGCGGCAGGTTCTCACCGGGGCGAGGTCGCACCTGCGCGCTGACAGGCAGGTGGCCGCCCATGCTCAGCTGCAGATGATAGGTGCGGCGCGGGTCGAGGCCGGTGAGGGTCACAGGCGTCTGGCCCGCGCTGACGCCATCGCGGCTGACGGTGGCGCCGGGCGGCGTCGTCTCCACGCGCAGGGAGGTGAGGTCTTGAGCGTCCAGCGCGTCGATCGGCTCTAGCGTGAACGGATCAAGCGCCTTGCGCTCGCCGAGGACGAGCACGCGCCTTGGCGCGCGCTCATCGTGTAAGAACAGGACCTCATTGGGCAGCCCCTCCACCAGCTCAAACTCAGCTGGGGTGGCCTGCGCAGCTAAGGCGCCGTTGATCACGACGCGCGCGCCTTGCGGATCGCTGTCAAGCAGGACGCGAGTGGTGATCAGCGGCGGCGGCGGCTCCAGCGTGATCTCATCAAGCGGTGGAGCCACCCCCTCCAGCGGCGGGATCTCGCGCTCTCGCCCATAGATCACGATCAGCGCGATGAGCGCGCTCGCGCATGCCACCGAGCTGATCGCGATGATCGCGCGCTTGCGTCGATCGCGCCGCTGCTGCTGAACAAAGCGCAGCTCTAAGCTGCCGTCGGCTGGCTCGCGGGTGACATCAAGCGTCTGCTCATAGGCGCGCGCCTGCGCGGGCGGCCGCAGCGGCTGGTCATGGGCGGCCGCAAGCTGAGGGGCGTGGTGCGCGATCCCTGGCGCGCGCTGTGTGTGCTGGCCATAGGCGAGCGTGGGCACAGTGGCGGCCGTAGGGAGCTGTACCACAGGCGCCTGGGCGGCGCGCTGGCGAGGATACGCGGACAGCTCAGGCTGCGTGGGGAGATCATCCAAGGAGGGGCTGACGATGACGGGGCGCGTGTCTTCGCTCAGCAGCTCATGCGCCACGCGCGGCTGTGGCGTGTCAGGGGTGTGGGCGGCGGCGCTGACGACCACGCGCGGCGGCGGCGTCTGCTCGTAGGGGCTGTCGAGGGCGGCGTCGCGGCTGTGGTCTGCGTCAAGCAAGTGCTTGAAGTTAGACATCTCCAAGGTGCCCGTCGCGTCAACATCATCCCACTCGCCGTCATCCTCAGACGGCACAGCCGCGGCGACAGGGGCGTGTGGCGTGCTCAGCGAGGGGGCGCTCGCGTGGCCAAGCTGCGCGGGAGGCGGCAGCAGGGCGCTGAGCCCGCCCCCAGCGCCGAGCTTGCCGCTCAGCGCCGAGAGGCCGCCACCGCCGAGCTTGCTGCGCAAGCTGACGGCGGGCGCCGCAGGCGCAGGGGGCGGGGCTGCGAAGGCTTGGGCGGTAGGCGCGGTGTGCGCTTGAGGGGCGGGCACAGCGGTGGCGCTGTGCTCGGGGTAGACCTCTTGCAGGTAGCGCGACAGGTGAAACGAGGTGGCCTTGGCGCGCTGCTCTAAGAGCCACTCCTCCAAGGCCATGTGGAGCAAGTCGGCGCTCTGGTAGCGCTCCTCGGGGCGACGCGCGAGCGCCTTCATGATGATCCGCTCTAGGCCGCGCGGGAAGTTCGCGACGCGCTGCGACGGCGGCACGATCTCGGCCTCAGCGACCATGCGGATGGTCTCATAGTCGTTCTTGCTGCGGAACAGGCGCGCGCAGACTGTGATCTCGTAGAGGACGATGCCGAGGCTGAAGATGTCGCTGCGCTGATCGATGG
>CAYXWB010000151.1:0-4024 GCA_964468515.1 uncultured Bradymonadales bacterium
GCGACGGCGTGGGCGACGCGTGTGATCCTGACCTCGACGGTGATGGCGTGCCCAACCCGATCGACACCTGCCCGAGCGTCGCGAACACCTCCCAGCGCGACACCGATCAAGACCTCGTGGGCGACGCGTGCGATCCTGACATGGACGGTGATGGCGTGCCCAACGCGGATGACAACTGCCCGCTGGTGGCCAACCCCGATCAGCGCGACACCAGCGGCAACGGCTTCGGAGATGCGTGCGACGGGGGTGACACCGATGGCGACGGCGTGCCCGATGGGGCTGACAACTGCCCCAGCATCTCTAACCCTAACCAAGCAGACCTTGATGGCGATGGCACAGGCGACGCCTGCGATGATGACATCGACGGTGATGGCGTCCTCAACGGGGCCGACAACTGTCAGCGCGCGGTGAACCCGGATCAGGAGGACGTCGATGGTGATGGCGTAGGCGACGCCTGCGATGATGACATCGACAGCGACGGCGTGCCCAACGGCAACGACAGCTGCCCCTTCGTGGCCAACCCCGCGCAGCGCGACACGGATAACGATCGCACCGGCGACGCCTGTGACGATGACATCGACGGCGACGGCGTCCTCAATGATGACGACAACTGCCCCCTCGTGCCCAACCCAGGCCAAGCAGACGTCAGCGGCGATGACGTGGGCGACGCGTGTGATCCGGATATTGACGGTGATGGCGTGCTCAACGAGGCCGACAGCTGCCCCTTCGTGGCCAACCCCGATCAGTCCGATCTTGACGCTGATGGTTTAGGCGACGCCTGTGACAATGACAGCGACAATGATGGCATCGCGGATGACGCTGACAATTGCCCCTTCGCGCCCAACGCGAGCCAAGCAGACCAAGACGGCGATGGCTTAGGCGACGCGTGCGACGACGATCGTGACGGCGATGGCGCGCCCAACGCGACCGATAACTGCCCCTTCATCGCCAACGCTGACCAAGCGGACGCTGACAGCAACGGCGTGGGCGATGCCTGTGACACGGGGGGCGACGCGGATAACGATGGTGTCCCAGATGGGCTCGACAGCTGCCCTCAAGCGCTTAACGCCGATCAGCGCGACACGGACAGCGATGGTATGGGCGACGCCTGTGATGTTGATGACGACGGCGATGGTATCGCCGATCTTGTGGACAACTGCCGCGTCGTCGTCAACATCACCCAAGCGGACCTTGACGATGACAGCGTGGGCGACGCGTGCGATCCCGACCTCGACGGTGATGATGTCCTCAACGATCGTGACAACTGTCAGCGCGTCGCCAACCCCGATCAAGCAGACGCCGACGGTGATGGCGTGGGCGACGCGTGCGACCCTGACATCGACGGCGATGCCATCCTCAATGCCGATGACAACTGCCCGCTGGTGATGAACCCCGACCAGCGTGACACCGATCGCGACGGCGCAGGCGACGCCTGTGATGATGACAGCGACGATGATGGTGTGAGCGATGAGGACGATAACTGCCCGCTGGTCGAGAGCCCCGATCAAGCAGACACCGATGGCGATGGCGTAGGCGACGCGTGTGATCCTGACATCGACGGTGATGGCGTGCCCAACGGGGTCGACAACTGCCCGCTGGTGATGAACCCCGGCGATGAGGGTCAGCGCGACACCGACAGCGACGGCGCTGGCGACGCGTGTGATCCTGACATCGACGGTGATGGCATCCTCAATGGCGAGGACAACTGCCCCTTCGTGGTCAACCCGCTCCAGTCCGATCGTGACAATGATGGCAAGGGTGACGTGTGTGATCCTGACACCGATCGCGACGGCGTCGATGAGGATGATGACAACTGCCCGATGGTGGAGAACCCCGACCAGCTGGACACCGACAACGACGGTCGGGGTGACGCGTGCGATGACGATCGCGACGGCGACGGCGTGCCCGATCTGCAAGACAGCTGCCCGCTGGTGGCCAACCCCGATCAGTCTAACATCGACAATGATGGTCAAGGCGACGCGTGCGATCCTGACATCGACGGCGACGGCATCCCCAATGAGCAGGAGGCCACCTATGGTACGGCTCCCAATCGCGCGGACACCGACGGCGATGGGTACAGCGACCTAGAGGAGATCAACGCGGACACGGACCCGCTGCGGCCCGAAGACTACCCAGGCCACCGCCGCCCGGTGGGCGCGGTGAGCGCGGGCGGCGGCTGCGCCGCCGCGCCGCAGGGCGCGCCTACGGCGCCGCTGTCACTGCTCGCCATGCTCCTGGCGAGCGCGCTGTGGCGCAGGCGCAGCCTGCGCCCTCAGCCCATGCGTCCTCAGCCCAAGGGCGACGCGCGCCGACGCGCGTCGCCCCGTGGTGCGCGCGTCCAGGTGGTGAGCGCGGCGATTGTGCTCCTCGTGAGCGTCTTGAGCGCGCAGGCTGCTGCGCAGCCTGCGCAAGATGGTCAGCGCTTTCGCCCCATCGGGTTGAGCGGCCACGCCATCACGCTCCATGACGCGCAGACGCTGCCTCAGCGCAGCTTTGAGGTAGGCTTCGCTTACTTTTATGCGGACTCCCCTGTCACCTTGGTGGACAGCCAGACGCTCTCGCGCCAGCTGCTGCCGGTGATCGAGGGGGAGCACGGGCTGCACATGCGGGCGGCGTTTGGGGTGCTCGATCGGCTGACGCTGTCAGCCGATCTGCCCGTGGTGATGTCGCGCGAGGTGGGTGAGGACTTCGCGCAGGAGCTGAGCGGCGCGGCGCTCGGCGATCTGATCGTTCGTGGGCGCTACGCGCTGTTGCGCGCGTCACAAGCGCCAGTCGGCTTGGCGTTGGAGGCGGGCGCGCAGCTGCCCACAGGCGCGCGCGCGCAGCTGGCGGGGGCGGGCGGCGTCGGCGCGTTCGCCACCTTGAGCGTGAATAGGCGCGTCAAGCGCGTCACGTTTGTGGCCAACTTGGGCTATGTGCTGCGCCCTGAGCGCGTCTTTGAGGCGACCACGCAGCACGATCTCTTGCGCTACGGGCTGGCCGCGCAGCTGGATCTGCCTGGGCGGCTGTCGCTGGTCGCTGAGTGGGCCGGCGGCGCGTCGCTCAGCGATGGCCGCGCGGGCAGCGAGGTGCTCATGGCCCTCAAGTGGCAGGTCGGCGACATCGGCCTCGCGCTCGGGGGCGGCCCCGGCATCGGTACGGTCCTCGGCACGCCCGCGTTTCGCGCCTTCTTGGACATCTCCTTCACCCCGGATCGCGGCGATCCTGATGGCGATGGCATCCGGGGCATCGATGATGTGTGCCCCAATGAGCCCGAAGACTATGACAACTATCAAGATGAGGACGGCTGCCCTGACCCCGATAATGACGGCGACGGCGTGCCCGATCACCTCGATCAATGCCCCGACGAGGCCGAAGATCGCGACGGCTTCCAGGATGATGATGGCTGCCCGGACCCTGACAACGATGAGGATGGCATCCTCGACGCCCAGGACAAGTGCCCCAATGAGGCCGAAGACTACGATGGCTTCCGCGATGAGGACGGCTGCCCCGACCCCGATAATGACGGCGACGGCGTGCCCGATCACCTCGACCTGTGCCCCGATGAGCCGGAGACGGTCAACGGGTTTCGTGATGATGATGGCTGCCCTGATGATCGGCCCACCTACCTCTTCAGCAAGACGCAGCCGCTGATCCTCTACACGATCGAGTTTGAGACGAACTCCGACGCGCTCAAGCCAGAGTCGGGACCTGTCTTGGATGAGCTGGCGCGCTCGCTCAACACGCAAGATGACATCCGCGTGCGGGTGGAGGGTCACACGGACGACGTGGGCAAGGCGGCGGTGAACCTGAACTTGAGCCAGCGCCGCGCGCTGGCGGTGGTCAACTATCTGGTGGAGCGCGGTCAAGTGGAGCGGGCGCGCTTGGAGTACGAGGGCTACGGCCAGACGCGGCCGCTGGTGCAGGGCAGCGGGGCGCAGGTCAGGGCCAAGAACCGGCGCGTGGAGTTCCGAGTGATCCCTTGAGCGAGCGCCTCGGGTTGCGCCTCGGGTTGCGCCTCGGGTTGCGCCTCGGGTTGCGCCTC
>CAYXWB010000151.1:4124-12149 GCA_964468515.1 uncultured Bradymonadales bacterium
GCGCCTCGGGTTGCGCCTCGGGTTGCGCCTCGGGTTGCGCCTCGGGTTGCGCCTCAGGTTGCGACTCGGGTTGCGCGTCGGGTTGCGCCTCGGGTTGCGCCTCAGGTTGCGACTCGGGTTGCGCGTCGGGTTGCGCCAGCGGCGCGCCAGTGATAAGTGGCGAGCGTGGCGCGCATGGCGTGCGCCAGGCGACCTTGGGAGCGAGCCGCTGATGATACGACGCACTTTGCCCCTGCTCGCGCTGTGCGCGCTCGGGCTCACCGCCTGCGTGGACTACGAGGCGCCGCTGCCAAGGCGCGATCGGCTGCACTTCCCGGTCGGCTTGGCGCTCCACCCCTCGGGCGATCACCTGTACGTGGTCAACAGCAACTTCGACTCGCGCTATGAGGCCGGTCGCGGCGGCACGGTGTCCGTGATCGACACCCGCACGCTGCAGCTGCAGCCCGAGCGCTCGCCATTTATCCCCTCCTTTGGCAGCCAGATCCGGCTCAACGCCGACGCGACGCGCGCCTATGTGGCGACGCGCCAAGGCGACACGATCGTGGCGCTGAGCGTGTCCGCCTCGGGTGACAGCGTGGCGTGCGCGCAGCCTGATGGCGCCCTCAGCTCGGACCCGAGCGCGTGCTTGGTGCGTCGCGTGCCTGACACCCGCAGCGGCGCGCGCGTGCCGGCCGATCCGTTCGCCCTCGACGTGAGCACCGTGACGCGCACGATCGATGGCCAAGCGCTGCCCATCGACGTGGTCAACATCAGCCACCTGAGCGGCACCAACGTGAGCACGCTGGCGCTGCCCGAGGGTCGCTTGGCGGGCGCGTCGCTGCGCGCAGCCCCCATCGTGCGCGGCGGCAACGCGCTGGCCCGCAGGCCAGGCACGATGGAGCTCTATGTCGCCAGCCGCAACAGCAACGTGATCGCCGTCTACGCCCCCTACATCAGCCCCACAGGCCAAGTGGAGGCGCTGTTCGCGGTGCGCAACATCACGCTCAGCAACGCGACCAACAACCAAGGCAACACGGTCCCCGTCGACGCGCGCGGCATCGCCTTTGACAAGGCTGGCGAGCGCCTGTTCGTCACCACGCGCACCCCGCGCGCGCTCCACACCTTCACCGTGCGCCCCACCGACCTCGCCGATGGACAAGGCGTCAGCCACGATCTGGTGAGCGTGCTGCCGCTGCCGCGTCAGCCCGCCGAGGTGCTCGTGCATGAGCCCGACCACGCTGACGCGCTGCTCTACGTGCCAAGCTATGGGGATCGCACCATCCAAGTGATCGATCCTCAGCGCGCCATCGTGATCGACACGATCACGCTTGATGAGCGCCCTTATGGTATGGTGATCGACCCGGTGACGACGCGCTGTCGCTTCGCCGGTGATGTGTGTCGTGGCTACGTGTCACTGTTCACAGACACCGCAAGCGCCTCCACCAGCTGTGACGATAGCGACGCGGGCTGTGGCGCCGTGGCCGTCATCGACCTCGACCCGGCCAGCCCTCGCTATCACCAGGTCATCGCCAAGATCCACTGAGGCCCCGTCATGAAGGCGACTCGCCAACGCTCCCTGTCCACCGCGCTCTTGGCGCTGTGCTGCGCCTCCTGCTCGCAGCCTCAAGTCATCGTGCCCGCGAGCCTCGACAGCCCGCGCGCCATGACCGTCGTGCGCGGGCTCGTGTGCATGAGCAGCGTGGAGGTCGCTGAGGGCATCCTTGAGCCCGTGCTGAGCGCCTGCCCCGACGCCACGCGCGGCGCGATCGGGCTCGTGGTCAATGACCAGATCAACCGCGTGGCCGTGATCGACATGACGATGCGCCAGCCCCGGCTGCTGGACCTCGACCCGACCACGCCCGGCGTGAATCACATCCCTGTGGGTGGCCTGCCCGTGGCGGTGACCGCGAACCTCGACGGCACGATGGCCTATGTGGCCAACCAGCGCGGGCGCACGCTGAGCGCGATCAACATGTGGCATTTGCGCGCGCTTGATGACACGCTCACGTTGCCCGGCGCGCCTGTGGCGCTGTCGCACAGCGCGGCCACCGATCAGCTCGTCGTGGCGCTGGCGGAGCCAGCGGCGCTGTGGCTCGCCAGCGCGGGCGGCTGCGAGGCGCCCACCTCAGGCGTCGATCGGCTGAGCGCTGATCCCGGCGCGGGCTGCGATCCGCGCGCCGATGACGGCCTCACCCTCGCGCTGCCCGGCACCCCCACCTCGCTCATCATGCACCCCGGCGGCGCGCACGCTTATATCTCGTATCTGGATCGCCCCTTCCTCTCTATCGTCGCGCTCGACGCCAGCGCCAGCGCTGAGCCCTGCCTAGGCCAGAGCGCGGGCGCCGCCTGCGAGGTCGCCCGCATCGGCCTGACCACCGGCTGCGCCGATGGGCTCGATAATGACGGCGATGGCCTCACCGATCGCGATGATCCCCAGTGCTTCAGCCCCTATCACGCCGAGTCGCCCGGCGGCATCAGCCGCGCGCCCGTGGGCACCTGCGCCGATGGGATCGACAATGACGGCGATGGCCTCACCGATCGCGCTGATCCCAGCTGCCTGTCAGGCGCCGATGATGAGGGCGAGCCGCCGCTGATGACGCCTCTCGGCCTGTGTAATGATGGGCTCGACAATGATGGCGATGGTCGCTCCGATCTGGCAGACCCAGGCTGCTATGGTCCTTACGGTCAGACGGAGCGCGACTTGCCCAAGCTAGGCTTTGGCCAGCTGGGCATTGATGAGCTTGGCAAGCTCTTGTATGTGCTCGACGCGCCTAACCGCCAGGCGCTCGTGGTGAACCTCGACACGCGCGCGCTGCTCGACGCACCACGCCAAGCCAAGCCCGTTGATCCGTTCTCTGACCCGCTCGGCGTGCGCCTGGGGCGCACGCCCACCCCCAGCGCCGTGGTCGGGCGAGTGCGACGCACGCTGACCCCCGATCCTCGCCCCGCCCAGGCCAACACCCACGCGCTGATGCGCTATGATCTGGGCGCCTATGTCGCCGCTGACACAGGCCTCATCTACTACATTGACGTGGCCACCATCCGCTGCGACCTCTACGAGCCCACAGGGATCTTGTCGATGGACGCCTTCTATGATGATCCCCAGGCGCGCGACGCGTCGGTGGAGGCGCGCTGCTTGGCGCTTGATGGCTTGGGCGCGCCCGCCGCTGAGGATGCCATCCCCAGCTGCACTGCCGTCTTATTGTGCAAGCAGTGCCAAGACGCAGGCGGCGATGACTGCGCCCAGTGTGATGGGCTAGGTGATATTGAGGCGCAGGTCGGCGCGTGTCAGCTGCCCGAGCGCTTCTTTGAGCGCGGCCTCACGCGCCAGACCCTCAACACGCGCCTGTCACTGCGTGATGTCACCTCCGCCCAGTCCGGCGTGGTCGGGCGCGCCACCTGTGACATCCCCCATGAGCTCAGCGCGGAGCTGCAGCGCTTGGCCACCGAGCGGGAGCTGTCCGCGAGCCAAGGTTGCGGCTCCACCCTGCTGCCTCAGCCGCTGTCCGCCACCGTCATCTCACGCGGTGAGCAGCGCCCCCTCGACTTCCTCGGCGCCCAGCGCCTCGACCTCATCGAGCAGCGCACCCTCGAGCTGGAGATGGACGAGGCGGGCCAAGTCCGCGCCGTCAGCGTCATCGGCGTCAATGACGAGCGCGTGCTTGATGAGGAGATCGCCATCACCTACGAGGGCGTCCTGCCCGGCGCCGCCCGCGAGGACGGCCTCGCCAGCGACGACCCCGACGACCTCGCCGCGTTCACCGTCGGCGGCCTCGACGTCTGCCGCGCTGATGTCCAGCCTGGCGATCTGCTCGTCATCCGCACCTCGCCGGCCCAAGCCTCAGGCTGTGAGGCCTATATCAGCGACGCCCCCAACTTCTTGAGCTGGCGCATCATGGACGCGCGCCCAGGGCGCCTCTCCTTAGAGACGATCGACGCCATGACCCCGCAAGGCGCGCGTCGCTTCAGCGACGCGCTGCCCTCGCGCGCCTGCTTCCCCACAGGCATCACCTATGAGGTGCGCGCCGCCGACGCGTGGGTCGTCCAAGGCTCCAGCAGCGGCGTGGCCAGCCCCAACATCACGCGCGGTGATCGCTGCGTGCCCAATGAGGCGGGCGCTGCGGGCCGCGCGGTGAGCCGCGTCGCCACCGGGGATCGCTACGTCGGCCCCTACTACAGCTTCACCTTGTACCCTGGCGAGGTCGCGCCAGCGCGCGACCTGAGCTACCAGCTCCAGGTGCGGCGCGCCTTCTCGCCAGCCAGCCTGGAGACTGGCGAGCAGCTCGTCACGCGCAACCCCCGCACCTCGCAGCTCGTGTTCGCTCGCGCCCTGACCCGCGGCACCTTCATCATGGCCCTTGATCCGGGCGACAGCGTCATCTTCGCGCGCAACCTCGCCACCCGTGATAACGCCTTCGGCATACGTTGAACCTCAGGCGCAGGCGCGCTATGCTGGAGGGCAGCCCCACCATCACGCTCGCCACACATCGCAGGAGCCGCGCATGCGCTTGATGATCCGCAGCCTCGCGCTCCTCAGCGCCCTCACGCTCGCTAGCGCTTGCCCAGCGGGCGAGGTGGATGTCGTGGGGCAGACGCCCGCGCCGCATGATCAAGGCGGCCACGATGGCGCGCCCGATCTGCCCTCCCCCACAGACGCACCGCGCGACACACCACCTGATGGCGGCCTGGACGCGCCTGAAGACGCGCCCGATGAGACAGGCTGCGACGACGCCTCGTGCGGCGCTCACGCCCGCTGCGACGCTGGCGCCTGTCAGTGTGATGCTGGCTTTGAGGGCGATCCTGACGCGGGCTGCACACCCATCGCCGTCGATCCTTGCGCGCAGGTGAGCTGCGCGCAGGGCGCGCTGTGTCGCCAAGGTCAGTGTCAGTGCGCGCCCGGCTTCAGCGGCGATCCCGACAGCGGCTGCGTCGCCGCTGTGGTCGGTGACACCGCCCAGCGTGACGTCGACGAGGTCTGCGCCCGCTGGAATCAAGATCATCCGCTCACCAGCCAGCAGCAGTGGCAGCTTGCGCCCGCCGACCAGTGCGACCCAGGCGTGCTCCACCCTGATGTGCAGGCCGACGCGCTGCGGCGCACCTCGCTGTTTCGCTGGCTCGTGGGCCTGCCCCCCGTCACGCTGGCCACCTCCCAGCTCGTCAACGCCCAAGCCTGCGCCACCACCCTCGACGCGCACGACGTCTTGACCCACAGCATCACCCCCGCCTTCACCTGCTACTCGCCAGAGGCCGCCGCAGGCGCGGGCAACAGCAACCTCGCCCAAGGCGTCTCCAGCGCCGCCGCCTCGATCGATCTCTACGTGGGCGATCGCGGCGTCCCCTCGCTCGGGCATCGGCGCTGGGTGCTCAACCCCGGCATGGGCGCCACCGCCTTTGGTCTGCGCGGGCGCTACTCCTGCATGTACGCCTTTGATAGCAGCCAAGCCGCCCCTGCGCCTGACTACGTCGCCTACCCCGCCCCTGGCCCCTTCCCGCTGGAGGCGCTGCTCGGTGATTGGTCTTTCAAGAGCACGCGCTACAGCTTCGACGCTCAGACCGCCGTGGCGATGCGTGACGTGCAGACGGGCCAGGCCATCGCCACCACGAACCTCAACATCCCTGGGGGCAACTACGGCATCCCAGCGCTATCTTGGCGCGTGGCGCAAGGCAAGCTCGTGACAGGACGCACGATCGAGATCACCGTCTCGGGGCTGCGCGCGCGTGAAGCCAACATGACCGTGCGCGCTCAGGTCGTCTATCAGACGACGCTGGCGCGCTGTCGCTGAGGACCTATGAACCGCACTCTGGCCACGCTCGCGCTGCTGCTGCTCACCCTCGCCACACCGCTCGCCAGCGCGCAACAGCGCGACGCGTGGCCTCACCCGCCCCCTGCCAACGCCGCCAGCCCAGCGGCGTCGCCTGACGCGCTCGACGTCCTCGATCCGGCGCAACCTCCACCGCCTGACGCAGCTGACACGGTCGCGCTCAACGCCGCGCTTTGGCTGTGGGCCACCTCGCACGATCAGCCCGAGCTGCCCGCCAGCGCGCGCGGCTTGCAGCGCGGCCTCTACAGCCTGCTGCGCCCCAGGCTCACGCTCGCCTTCACCCCCACGCTGTCTGTCATCGCGGAGGCCGACCTGCTCACGGGGCAGCTCTTAGGCGATGACGCGCCCAGCATCCGCGCGCGCGCCATCACTGGCGCCACCCCGCGCGATCGCGCCTGGCAGGCCGCTCTCCAAGAGCGCGCGCTCTACCTCGACTGGACCTCCCCCGTGGGCATCGTGCGCGCAGGATTACAGACCAGTCGCTGGGGCCTCGGCCTGCTCGCCCACGACGGCGCCCCCGATCCTCGCCAGCTCTTTAACCAGCCCTTTGGCGGCGATCGCACGCTGCGCGCGCTGTTCGCCACCGCCCCCTTCGCCCTCGCCAGCCCCGACGCCCCAGACGCCCGACGCCTCATCGTCGCCCTCGCCGCAGACCTCATCACCCGCGACGACCTCGCCAGCCTTCGTGATGAGGATCGCGCCGCGCAAGGCGTCGCGAGCTTGTTGTATCAAGCTGACGCGGGCCAATTCGGCGCCTATGTGGTCTACCGCGATCAGCGCGATCGCGACGGCGCCAACCTCAACATCTGGGTCATCGATCTGGCCGCCAGCGGCGCCTGGATGCTCGATGCCGATCGCTGGGAGCTTGAGCTTGAGGCGGAGCTTGCCGCCATCAACGGCACCACCGACCGCGCGCTGCCCATCACCGGTGAGGCGCGCACCCGCGTGCGCGCCATCGGCGCCGCCGCACACGCTCACCTGACGCACCGCCCCACCGACCTCGCGCTGCGCCTGCAAGCAGGCTACGCCTCAGGCGACGCCAACAGCGATGACGCCACGCTGTTTCGCTTTCGCTTTGATCCTAACTACAAGGTCGGCCTGATCCTGTTCGACACCTTCTTGCCCGCCGTCACCCGCGCCGCCTACGCCCGCGCCGCTGACCCCACCCAGAGCGGCGCGCCTCAGCGCGGCCTGGAGAACCTCGTCAGCGATGGGGGCGTCGAGAACGCGCTGTACCTCAACCCCCAGGTCACCTTCGGTGATCCGCGCCAGGGCTTCATGGCGGGCGTCGGCGCGCTCTGGGCGCGCGCCGATCGCCCCGTCGTGGATCCTTACTTGAGCTTCCGGCGCGGCGGCACACCCACAGGCCCCTTTGGCGCCGATGCAAATGACGACCTCGGCGCGGAGCTTGATGTCGCCATGCTCTACCGCCACCCCTTCACCCAAGACCTCGCCATGGAGCTGAAGGCCGAGTTCGGCATCTTCTTCCCAGGCGACGCCTTCGACGACGCCCAAGGTCGCAGCTCGCCGCCACAGAACCTCGTGCGCGGGCGCGTCGCCCTCACCTTCTAATTCACCCCGTTCGACGTGAACATGTAGCTCAACGTCAGCCCCGCCCCGTGCGCGCCGTCGAAGTCGTGATGCGACGCCAAGCCCACACCCAGCCGCCCAAAAAGCAGACCTATGCTCGGGCCACCCTCCACCCGCTCAAAGCCCGTCTGGCTCAAGGCCCCGCCCAGATAAAAGCGCGCGGTCGACTCGGGCTGACCGAGCACGATCCCCAAGGTCAGCACCGGCTTCGCCACCCTGGGGAAATACCTAAAGTCACCACCCACCACCTCACCAAACAGCTCAAACTCAGGCTGACGCGTCGTGATGAAGCCGTTTGATAACCCCAACCCCAGCACGATGCCCACATTCAGCGGCGCCGAAGGCGCAGTCCGTGGTGATGCGAGTCGGTCCAGGCAGCGCTGACGCTCCACGATCGTCGACGCTTTACCGCATCGGCTCTGAGCGCTCACAGGCGCGCTCCAGCCCATCAAACAAACCACTGACACCATCATCACGCGCATCATCTTAGCCGAGCTCATCATGACGCATCCTCAAGGCTGTGAGTGCGCGTGAGCGCGCACTCACACACCCTGCCTGCGCGGGCGGCACGTATCGTGCCGCGCAGCGCCATGACGCTGACCTCCCCCTCACTTTTAAGCGAGGCTCAGCGCGC
>CAYXWB010000152.1:0-5749 GCA_964468515.1 uncultured Bradymonadales bacterium
TAAGCGGGGATCGTCCAAGCGAGTCAGGTTGTCGCAGCCTGAATGCGGCTCGCGTCTAGGTTCGCGTCCAGGCTGAGAGGGGTCAGGCGCGGCTCACTTGGCCTGGGCGCTGACGGTGAAGCTCTCAATGTGGCGGTCGGCGTCGGGCTGCAAGTGGAGGGTCTTGTCGCACTGTGACTCGACCTCCTTGAGGGTGTGCTTCTCGGTGTACTTGAGCAGGTCGATGACGCTCGGGTGCGCGCGCACATAGACATCGCGCTGCGACATCACAGGCGCCTCGCGCTTGATCTCGCGCACGACCTCATAGGCGACGGTCTCCTTGGACTTGACGAAGCCGCGCCCATCGCAGTGATCGCAGGGCTCGCACAGGTACTGGACGAGCGACTCGCGCACGCGCTTGCGGGTCATCTCGACGAGGCCAAACTCCGAGATGGCGAGCGCGTTGGAGGTGACCTTGTCGCGCTTTAAGGCCTCTTCTAATTTGCGGTAGACCTGCTCGCGGTGGCGCGGCTCGTCCATGTCGATGAGATCGACGATGATCAGGCCGCCGATGTTGCGCAGGCGCAGCTGGTAGACCAGCTCATCGACGGCCTCCATGTTGGTGCGAAAGATCGTCTCTTCTTGGCTGTTGGAGTGCTTGCCGACGAAGCGGCCCGTGTTGACGTCAACGGCGGTGAGCGCCTCGGTCTTGTCGAACACGAGGTGGCCGCCGCTGGGCAGCTCGACGCGCCGCTGCAGGGCGCGGTTGAGCTCAATCTCAATGCCGTAGGCGTCGAAGATGGGCTCATCGATCTGGTACAGCTCCACGGCGTCGCGCATGGCGGGCATGTAGTGCTCGACGAACTGGATGATGCGCTCGTAGGCGCGCGGGTCGTCGATGACGAGCTTCTCCAGGTCGGTGGTGAACAGGTCACGCGTGGCGCGCAACATGAGGTCCGGCTCCTCATTGAGCAGGTAGGGGGCCTTGACGCGGCTGGACTTGTCGAGGACATCGGCCCACAGGTTGATGAGCAGCTCCATGTCGCGCTTGAGCTTGTCCTCGGGGATGCCCTCGCTGACGGTGCGCACGATGAAGCCTGCGCCCTTGGGGCGCGACTCCTCGACGAGCCGCCGCAGGCGCTTGCGCTCCTTGTCGGTGCCGATGCGCTTGGAGATGCCGATGTGGCTGACGGTGGGCATGAACACCACATAACGACCTGGGATCGAGATGTGGCTGGTGAGGCGCGCGCCCTTGGTGCCGAGCGGCTCCTTGGCGACCTGAACGATGATCTCTTGGCCCTCTTTGAGGACGTCCTCGATCAGCACCTCGCGCTTGCGCTTGGCGCGCGAGGGCGGGGGCCAGTCCTCGACGTCATCGTCGTCGATGGCGGCGACGTCGTCCTCAAAGTTGTAGAAATCACTGACGTGCAGAAACCCGGCCTTCTCCTGGGCGATATCCACGAAGGCGGCCTGCATGCCGGGCAGCACCCGGATGACGCGGCCCTTGTAGATGTTGCCCACGACGCCGCGCTCGCGCGTGCGCTCGATGTGGATCTCGCTCAAGATCCCGCTCTCCACCAGCGCGACGCGTGTCTCTGCGCTGGTGGCGTTGACCACGAGGATGTTGGACATGTGCTCTCATCTGTCGCTTGGGTCCACCGCCACCGCCGCCACCCCTGCTTCGAGGGCGCGCGCGCGATGAGGGTGGCGCTATTCTTGTATAGGGTAAGCTCTGACTGATCGTGCAAAGGGGCAGCGTGGCTCGCGAGCGCATCGCGCACAGCGCGTCAGCTGACGCGAGGTCAGCTGCGGCGGGCGACTGGGCTGGAGCTGAGCGGAGCATCATGGGTGCGATCTCCGGCGCGAGGTGGCGATGTCAAGGCGGTCACGCGCCACCGCGCGCCGCTTCGCCTCCCTCATCACGCTTGAGGCGGACTTGTAGCACACCGCCACCACGCGCGGAACCTGGAAAGTCTGGCGCCTCGGCGCGCCCACCTGGGCCTCCCCCTGACCAAGCCTCGCTCAAGCGATGCGGCGCTTGAGCCTGTGAGACACGCTCACATGAGGACCTCGCGCCGGGCATGGCGCTGGGGCCGATGACAGGCGGCGCTTGTGGGCCTCATGGCGTCACTTGCAGGGCGCTCAGGGGCGCTGCTGGGTGTGGGCGCCGAGCACGAGCACGATGCGATCGCCCGCCAAGAGCGCCACGTCGTCGCGCGGCGAGCGGGTGAGGGCGCCTTGGCGCCGGTAGCCGAGCAGGATGCCGGCGCTGGCGCCGAAGAGCTGGGCGGTGGCCTCGCTAAAGCGCGCGCGCCTCCAACAGCCCGCGCGCCGTGGTAGGGTCGGCCTCCAGATAGCTCATGTTTGGGTCCATGAGCTTGGGGCACGAGGTGGTGCGATACAGCACCACGATGCGCGGAGCTTGCGGGGGCTTGGTTCTTGCCGCGCTCGATGATGATCGTCGAGCGCAGGCCGGTGAGCGTGGCGTAGAAGCTCATGGGGTAGCGCGTTCGCGCTGGCGAGCGCAAGCGCGTGACGCGCGCCCGCGCACCTGGTAAGGTGAAGGTTCATGTAAGTGAGCGCTTACTATCTTTTGATGAGGTGTGCTATGGCGACGACGCTGCCCCCGCTGGAAGGGTTGGACGAACAACAGCAGCAGATTCAGCGCGCGCTGCGCGCGTGGTGTGACGCGTCGATCTGGCCCAAGCTCGACGGGCTTGAAGACGGCACCGTCTCACCGTATGCGCTGATGCGGGCGCTGGCGGATGACTTCGGGCTGCGCCAGCTGGTCGGTGACGGTGAGCGAGGCGGCGCTGAGGGGAGCAAAGCGGGCGCCTCGGGCGCGCTGTTTGGGCGCGGGGCCGATCCGATGCTCGGGCACCTTGTGATGATGGAGCTGTCACGCGCGTCGCCGGGCTTGGCGCTGTCGTTTGGCGCGAGCTTGGGCTTGGCGGGCGGCACGATCATGGCGCGCGGGACGCGCGCCCAGCGCAAGCGCTGGGCGCTGCCGCTGCTGCGCTTGGAGCAGATCGGCGCGTGGGGCTTGAGCGAGCCTGGGGCGGGCAGCGACGCGTTCGGCTCGATGCAGACCGTGGCGCTGCGCGACGGTGATGGCTGGAAGATCAGCGGCACCAAGACCTTCATCACCAATGCGCCGTGCGCTGATCTGTGCGTGATCTACGCCAGGCTTCGCGATGAGCCCGGCGCGCCCGTGGGCGCGTTCGTGGTCGAGGCCAACAGCCCAGGTCTGACGCTCGGGCCGCCCATGGACAAGCTCGGCATGCGCGAGAGCCCGACCGGTGAGATCGCGCTGGAGCAGGTGCGCGTGAGCGGGGAGCACTTGCTCGGTGAGGGCGCGCCCGATGACGCCAGCCGCAGCCAAGCGCGCCAGTCGCTCAATCAGGAGCGCAGCGCCATGCCCGCCATGGCCATGGGCATGGTCGATCGCGTGCTGTCGCTGTGCGTCGCCTATGCGCAGGAGCGCGTCCAGTTTGGCCAGCCCATCGCCTCATTCCAGGCCGTGCAGCTGCGCCTATCGCGCATGGCCGAGGCGCGCGAGCTGATCTGGAGCTGGCTGCTGCGCTTGGCCGCTGCCGAGCGTGTGGGCCAAGTGAGCGCGAGCCTAGCGAGCGCGGCCAAGCTGTCTTGCGGGGAGCAGGCCGTGATGGCCTGTCAGGAGGCCGTGCAGCTGATGGGCGGCTTCGGCTACATGCGCGAGGGGCGCGTCGAGAAGTTCTTGCGTGACGCCATCTTGTTGGAGATCGGCGGCGGCGCCAAGGACATCCAGCGCCTGCGCATCGCGCACGGGCTGCTCAGGTGATCGGCGCGCAGCGCAGGGGCATGATCTGTGCGTGTCGCACGTTGCGTATGATGTTGAGCAGGCGCGACGATGTGAGCCGATGCCATGCGCGCGCATGAGGCGTCTGGCATCACAGCGCCGTGCCCACGCGCCCCCTCTCGCGGAGCACAGCCCATGCGACCTACGGTGATCATCGCCCCTTGCGCCACTTATGACGCCGAGCGCATCCGCGCCATCACGCGCGAGGGGATGCAGACGCTCGGCCTCATCCCCGAAGGTCGCGCGCTGCTCAAGCCCAACGTGGTCGCCAGCGGCAGGCACTTCCCGCACGCCTTCACGCGGCCCGAGTTCACCGAGGGCGTGCTGCGCGCGGTGCGCGATCGCGCGCCGCTCGGCGCGGGCCTGACGGAGCTGGCGGTGGGGGAGCGCTGCGGCATCACCATCCCCACGCGCTTCGCCTTTAAAGGGGCAAAATACTACGAGCTGGCGCAGCGCGTGGGCGACGTGAAGCTCTATCACTTCGAGGAGGAGACGCAGGTCGAACTCCCGCTCTATCATCCGGAGCGGCTGCGCGACGCCATCTTCATCCCTGAGCCCATCGCGCGCGCTGATTTCTTCATCAACTGCCCCAAGTTCAAGGCGCACCCGTGGACCACGGTCACCTTCAGCGCCAAGAATTACATCGGGATTCAAGACGATCCGCACCGCCTCATCGACCACGACCACAAGCTCAATGAGAAGGTCGCGGATCTTCAGTACGTCATCCAGCCGCAGTTTATCGCCATCGACGCCATCACCGCTGGCGAGGGGCGCATGCTCACGCCCATCCCCTATGACATGGGCCTGATCCTGATGGGCAACAACCAGGTCGCCTTCGACGCGGTCTGCTGCCACCTCATCGGCCTCGATCCGCTCACCGTGCCGCACATCCGCATGTGTCACGAGCGCGGCTTTGGCCCGGTGGGCCTCGATCAGATCGACATCCTTGGCATGAGCTTGGAGCAGGCGCAGACCCACGCGCGCGGCTTTCGCGTCGGGCTGATCCGCGTCGAGGAGTACTTCCAAGGCACCCACATCAAGGCTTATTCAGGCCCGCCGCCGGGCGATGACGTGGACTACTGCTGGGGCGGTTGCCCCGGCGCCATGGAGGAGGCCATCGAGCTCCTGCGCCTGTTCGACGGCCAGACCGATGAGAAGATGCCCCGCACCCACATCGTGTTTGGCGACTACCAAGGCCCGCTCGACGTACAAGAGGATGAACGCGTCGTGTTCATCGGCGACTGCGCCAAGTTCAGCGGCACCATCGCCGGGGAGCAGGTCGAGCTCCCGAGCGTCTACGTCGATCGCGCCCAAAAAGACCCTCATCATGCGCGCTCATCGAACATCTTCTCCAAGATGGTGAGCGTGAACTGGGAGATGTTCAAGCACCGCAAGGCGCGCGCGTTTCGCATCGCGGGCTGCCCGGTGAGCGTCGCGGAGCAGGTCTTGATGCTCGTCAACCTCGGCAAGCTCAAGAACCCCTACCTGGACCCAAGCCAGGTCATCCCCTTCAACAACTGCTACCTCTCCTCGCGCATGCGCACCGCGCTCAAGCGCCTCAGCGGCCAGCCCTATCAGCGCCCAGGCGCCACCCCACGCGGTGACGCGCGCCCCGCCCAGAACCACCCACCCGAGGGCGCGCCCGCGCCGCTTGAGCTCCCCGACTCCGGCTCCTCGCGCTAGCGCGTTCAGCGCTTCGATGCGCTCCAGCCCGCAGACAGGGTCGCTTGATGTCTCGCTTGAGCGATGCAGCGCGCTCTTACAAAGCGCTCGCTCACACGCAACCTCCCTCGCGGTGCGTCGCAGCTCCATATTTTATGCGGCGATCGTCCAAGCGAGCGTGTCGCTTGCAGCGCGCGCTGCGCGCAAGAAAGGTGAAGGGCCGTGTGGCGGCCCCCCCGGGGCGGGCCCGGCAGTGTGGGGCACCGAGTG
>CAYXWB010000152.1:5759-12070 GCA_964468515.1 uncultured Bradymonadales bacterium
TTTTTTTGCGGCGTGGGACCACGCGTGGGTGGGGCTTGCAGGGCGGGGTGGGCCAAACAACGGTTACGGGCGTGGCCGCGCCACGCGCGCCACGGCCCTTCATGTGTGGCTCACGATGAGGCGCTTAGGCGCCTCATCCGCCTTGTGCCATCAGGCGCGACGACGACGCGTCACGAGGGCGCCAGCGAGCACGAGCAGGGTGAGGCCCGCAGCGGGGGCGCCAGGGGCGCCGGGGGCGCTGGAGCAGCCGCCGCCGGTCATCAGCAGGCGCGTCGTGTCGATCGGCTCGTTCGGATCCGTAGGATCAACGGGCTCGCCGCCGCCATCGGTGGTGACGACCGTGACATCCACGGTGGCCATCTCGGTGTCGCCATCGGGGTTGGTGGCGGTGACGATGATGGTGGCCGGTCCTGCGGGCAGATCGGTCTCAGGCGTCACGCTCCAGCTGCCGTTGGGGTCTGCGACGGTGGTGCCGATCGTCTCGCCATCAACGGTGATGGTGATCACAGCGCCCGGCTCAGCGGTGCCCGTGATGGTGGGGGTGGCCTCCACGATGTCGCCCGGGGCGGGGCTGGTGATGACGAGGCCCGTCTGCGGCGCGTCGACCGTGAAGGTGACGCTGGCCTCGGGGCTGTTGGCCTCGGCAGGCAGCGACGCGGTGACGGTGGCGCTGCCCTGGGGCAGCTCACGCGTGGGGGTGGCGCTCCACTGGCCGTTGCCATCGGCGGTGGCCGTGACACGCTCGCCCGTGGGGAAGATCACCTCAACCGAGGCGCCCGGCGCGGCGGTGCCCGAGATGGTGGGGCGCGCCGTGGTGACGGTCTGGCTGTTGGTGGGTGTGTCGATGGTCAGCGTGGGGGCCATCGGGTTGATGGTGAAGTTGGAGGAGGTCGAGGCGGTGTTGCCTGCGGCATCACGCGCGGTCGCCTGCACCTGATGGCTGCCAGTGGAGAGGGCCATCGCGGGCTGATACGACCAGCTGCCCGCCGCGTCAGCGCGCACGGTGGCAGGCTCGCCACCGTCGATCACGATCGTGATGGTGGCGCCCGGCTCCGAGGTGCCACGGATGGTCGGGCGGTTGTCATTGGTCGTCGCGCCATCGCTGGGGCTGGTGATGACGATCGTGGGCGCCATGGTGTCGACCGTGAACGTGCTCGTCGCGGTGGCCGACTCGCCATTGTTCATCACGGTCGCGGTGACCGTCTGCATGCCATCGGCGAGCGCGCTAGGCACGGGGTAACGCCAGGCGCCTGTGTTATCGGCTTGCACGGTCACAGGGGCGCCGCCGTTGAGCGTGACCGTGACGGTCGTGCCAGGGGTGGCATCGCCGGAGAGCTCAGGGCGGTTGTTGTTGATGACGGTGCCATCAAGCGGGTTGCGGATGCTGACCGCCGGGGGCTGGCCCGCGACGACCACGACCGTGGGCGTGCTGCCCGCGTTGTTGAGGTCGCTGTCGGAGCGGATGGTGAAGTTGGTGCCGAGCGTGCGCGCGCGGTAGGTGATGTCAGCTTGGTTGGCGATCTGCGCGCCGCCTGCGGCCGACTCCTCGACCGCCACGCGGAAGGTCACGACCACGCGCTGGTTGGTGCCGAGCGCGCCGCCTTGGCTGCCCGTGGCGCCGCTGCCGATGTTCACCGTCAGCGTGCGCGCGCCGCTGTTGTAGGTCACGGGATCGTTGTCCGCAGCGTCAGTGCGCGTGACGCCATCGATCTGCGAGGAGCCAGCGATGTAGCTCACGCCCGCAGGCAGCACGTCGATCAGGCGCACGTTGTCGGCGGGGTCATTGCCCGTATTCTCAATCTCGATCCGGTACTCCAGCTCATCGGCCGGTCGCACGACGCCGCCGTTGAGGTCGGTCACGGTCTTGAGCGCGGTGACGCGCGGGGCGTAGATCTCGGTCGCGAAGGTGATCACGCCGGGGAAGTAGGTGTCTAGCGTCGTGGAGAGCGTCAGCGCGGTCGACATCTGGTTGTTGGTCAACACATTGGTGACCTCTAACAGGGCGATGTCAAAGCCGAGGTTGTTCACATAGGCTGGGTTGCGCGCGGTGACGTTCTGCGCGAAGGCGGTGATGGCCGCGTTGAAGAAGTTGTTGGGCGCGTTGAGCACGTCCGACAGCGTCACGCCGTTGAGGCGGAAGCTCTCACCGGGGGCGTCGAGGTCGCCCTCATACACCACCGCGCCAACGCGGGTGCGCACGTCGCCCTGCGCCGGGGTGCGAAAGCCGCTGACGGGGATGTTGATCGTGAAGGGCGTCGTCTCATTGCGCAGCACGTTGGCGAAGCCATCGTACACCACGAGGTTGCGCGTGGGCTCGGTGGGGTCGCGGTACACGAGCACCAGCGCCCAGCCGCCGAAGCGGTTCTGACCCGTGCCAAGCTGCACGTTGGCGACCGTCACCTGGCCGCCGCCTGTCTGGGGCAGCTCCGAGGTGACCACGGCGCGGCACTGATAATCATCAAACGTGCCGGAGGTGTGGGACACATCACAGCCGCTGGCTGGCACGGAGATGGTCTTGTAGCCGTTGGTCGAGGGGGTGCGCAGACGCACGGTGCCCTTGGCGCTGGGGCTAGGCGCGGCCGCGCCGCCGACGCCGCCGTTGGTGCGGCCGCCCCAGTACAGGCCCGCCCACAAGAGCGTCGCGCCGGGAGGCAGCGTGTAATTGGCCGTCGTCGAGTTGAACGTCGACGCGTCGCCGTCCACGTCGATGAAGCTCATCGCGTAGGCGTTGTTGTTGTTATTATTGGGCTCAATGTTAGGCGGGTTAGGCGCGTTGCCCTGACGCGCGAGCGCGCAGTTGGCCTCGCTGTCGGCGCAGGTCATCTGGCTGTTGCCGATGATCCTGATGTCGCCCGTATCATTGGAGTTGTGGCTCGGTGAGAACCCGCGCACCAGCTGCGCCTGCGCCTCAGCGGCGGGCGCGCTCAGCGCCCACAGCGTCAACAGCGCGCACGCGCGGACCATCCATCCCGTGTTGAACATTCGCATCATGCTTGGGTGCTCCTCGGGCTCACAACGCGAGGGCGCTGGCTCCGGTGGTTGTGCAGCGCGCTGTCTGTGAGCTTTGTCTTGTCGTCACATGCTCAAAGGCGAACCTTGATTTGTAAAGGTTCGCCCCCGGAGCGGTCGTTACTTGCCAGGATTTCACTCGCGTTGCAAGGCTATACGACATGCGCCTACGTCGCCAGAGTGTTCACGGAATGCGCACTTCCACACGATCCGCGAGGTCATCATCGAGCGCCAGCGCCACACACGCACCCACCCCCTGGTCGGTCGCTGGCGCCGACGTGCACACGCTCACCGCCAGCCGCTCCTCGCGCGGCTCAAGCGTCACCCCACAGGCGCGCTTGTCGAGCCGCTCGATCGTCAGCGTCATCCCCGCCTCCAGCGCCAGCGGCGCGCCGTCAGCGTCGAGCAGCTGCATCACCACCACGCCCCCACAGCCCATCGCGTAGATCGCCTCAGACGCGCATGTCCGCTGGGTCGCGCCATCTAACACGCGGGCGTTATCATAGCTGCCGAACGTCAGCGGGTTCTCCTGCGCATAGACGACCTGCGCGCGACCGATCACCCGCGCGCCCGAAGCGTCGCGCACATAGACCGCCACCAGGTCAACCCCCACCATGAGGATGCGCCTCCTGTCGGTCTCATCGCACTGCGAGGGCGCCGTCTGATCCTCAAGGCGCACGAGCGCGCGCACGCCAATCGGCGCGCGCTTTAAGCAGTGGCCCGTCGCCTCGACGCAGCGCACCTGCCCTGGGGGCAGCTCGAGCATCCCCTCACACCACCGCTCCGCCTCGCGCTGATAACGACAGTCATCCATTGGGATACATACGGACGCGCCATGCTGCAGCGCCCCGCAGCGCTCACCAATCGCGCACGCGTGACCTGGCACATGACAGCGCGCGGGCTCACAGCGCCCCTCATCGCAGCGCGCCTGATCGCTCGGCAAGCCCAGCAAGGTGGCGCAGACCTCGTGCGGGTTGAGCGCCTCATCACAACGACGCGGCGGCAAGCACACGAGCCGCGCCTCGTCAGCGCGCTCCTCATGACACGCGCCGTCTTCACAGCCGCCCTCGGCATCACACCGCGGCGCGCAGCGCCCCTCAGCGCACACGCGCCCCGCATCGCAGCCCACATCACTGGCGCACGCATGCCACAGCCCGCTCGGGATGATACGACAGCCCTCCGGGGTACACCGGGCCGGACGCTCAAGCTCGAGCTCGCACAGCGCCTTCGGATCAGCGGCGCGCTCACACCGGCGCTCAAGACACATCCCTCGGGTGCACTGCAGCGTGGGCGCGCAGTCATCATGCACGACGCACGCTTGACCCACCGCCCCGCCTGGATCGCTCGTCCCCGGCCCCTCCGGCGGCGCGATCACCTCAGGCGCACACCCCACCCCCAGGCTCGCCGCAACAGCCCACCACCACGCTCGAACCCACATGCGCCCCGCTCCCTGCCAAGGGTGATCGCTCACCCCACACACTCTATACAGGGGCGCACCACATCACCAGCGCGCGACCTCCCAGCGGCTGAAAGTGAGGGCCGCTTCGCTCCAGGCGCGCGTTGGCTCAGGGGGCCGGGGCGTCGGGGGAGGGACATGAGGTCAAGCTGCCATTAGCCTTATCAGTCACGCTGAAGCTGTCTGGATCGAGAGAGCCTGTCTCAGAGGCGCTGACCAGCTCACGCAGGGCGATGACATCACATGAGGAGAGTTTTCTGTTGTTGGAAAAGCCCGCGTTCCCCTCCTCATAATTTCTCAGCGCGCTAATATCATGAAGCTCGCGATTGTGTGCGACAGTGAGTCCACCACGCTTGAAGTTTTCGAGCCCCTTCAGGCTTGTTAGCGCGAAGTTAGTGTTGATCTGTAGCAAGCGAGCCATCTCTAGGGCGCTAAACGCCTCAAGGGAGATGAGCTTATCGTTGCCTCTGATGGAGTAGAGCGACTCCAAATCTTCCGGTGAGTCACGAAGGGCGGGGAAGCTGCCAAGATCTTTTAGCTCAGGATTGTCAGTGATCTCAAGGATGGTGAGCTTGGAGAGTTTATTGAAAGTGGTGAGCGTTTTGAGGTTAGTGGCATTGCTAATGTTGATGGCGTAAGCTTCTTCGAGATTATTGAGCCCATCAAGGGTTATAGGGGAGAGGTTGACAACGTTGATGTCTCGCACCTTCTTGATGCGCTTCAGTGGTTTGAGATCTGCGATGGTGTCAGTGTAAACGTTGATGTCGCCATAGACCTCTGAGCAAGGTGAATTACAGAACTGTTCGAGATCTGCTGCCGAGCGGATCTCAATGCTGGCAACTTCGTTGGGACCTGCGGGCTCACGGATCCTGCAATCTTGCGCTGGCATATCGCCAGGATCGCAGGTCTCTTCGATGACTGGTTCGCTGCCGCAATCACCGCAGCCTCCAGCGAAGAGCAGGCTGATGGTGAGCGCAGTGAGAGTGGCGTGGTGGTCTCTTAGGATGAGGTGTCTCATGGTGTGCGAGGCTCACTACTGTCGATCAGGGGGCCGGGGCGTCGGGGGAGGGGCAGGAGGTCAAGCTGCCGTTGCGTGTATCAATAATTCTGAAAGGAGCTCCGATCGTAGAGCCATCCGTAGCACCAAGAAGTTCGCGCAGCGCGATGACATCGCAAGAAGATAGGTTTACGTTATCCACAAAGCTCGCTCCACCCTCCTCATAACCCTCTAAGGCGCTGATGTCAGTGAGTGAACGATTGTTTGCGAAGTTCAAGTTGCCTCGCTTGAAGTTCTCAAGGCCCTTTAGGTTTTCTAGTGAACTGCTGCCTCTGATTTGTAAGAATCTAGCCATCTCAAGAGCAGTGAACGCTTCAAGAGAGTCAAGATTATCATTGCCTCTAATGGAATATATAGATTCCAGGTCTTCCGGTGATTCGCGAAGGGCGGGGAAGCTGCCGAGGTCTTGTAGTTTAGGATTATCAGTGATCTCAAGGATGGTGAGCTTGGAGAGTTTATTGAAAGTGGTGAGCGTTTTGAGGTTAGTGGCATTGCTAATGTTGATGGCGTAAGCTTCTTCGAGATTATTGAGCCCATCAAGGGTTATAGGGGAGAGGTTGACAACGTTGATGTCTCGCACCTTCTTGATGCGCTTCAGTGGTTTGAGATCTGCGATGGTGTCAGTGTAAACGTTGATGTCGCCATAGACCTCTGAGCAAGGTGAATTACAGAACTGTTCGAGATCTGCTGCCGAGCGGATCTCAATGCTGGCAACTTCGTTGGGACCTGCGGGCGGGTGTGTCCCGAGTATCTGCAGCAGGTTCAAACGACCTGAATTTTCTCTCGGTA
>CAYXWB010000153.1:0-12067 GCA_964468515.1 uncultured Bradymonadales bacterium
TATCCGCCGCCGCCTGGGGCCAGTGAGATCTTGGGGTTGGAGGCGGCTGGCGAGGTGGTGGCGGCGCACGATGAGGATGACGCGCGCGCGTGGGTGGGGCGGCGCGCGGCGACGCTGCTGACGGGTGGCGGCTACGCAGAATACGTGCGCGCGCCGGCCTCGCTCTTGTTGGCAGTCCCAGACGCCATGCACGCGACCGTGGCGGCGGCCATCCCGGAGGTCTACACGACGGCCTATCTGAACCTGTTCATCGAGGGGGGCTTGCGTCGCGGGCAGAGCGCGCTGATCCACGCGGGCGCGTCAGGGGTGGGGACGGCCGCCCTGCAATTGTGCGCGCGCTTTGGGGTGGAGGCGTTCGCCACGGCCAGCGGTTCAAAGCTTGACCTGTTGCGATCGCTTGGCGCGGTGGCGATCGATCGGCGCGAGGAGGATTTCTTGGAGGTCGTGCGCGCGCGCACGGGCGGCGCGGGCGTGGACGTGATCCTCGATCCTGTGGGCGGCGATTATCTGACGCGCAACATCGAGGCGTTGGCGCCGCGCGGCGCGCTGGTGTTGATCGGGCTGATGGGTGGCGCGCGCGGGGAGCTGCCGCTGGGCAGGTTGTTGGTGAAGCGCTTGCGGGTGATCGGCTCGGTGCTGCGCAGCCGCAGCGTGGAGGAGAAGGCGGCCATCATGGACGCGGTGCGACGCGAGGTGTGGCCCGCGCTGTGTGCGGGTGAGCTTGAGCCCATCATCGACCAAGTGATGCCCATCACGCAGGCGCACGAGGCGCATGAGCTCGTGGGCAGCGACACGACGCAGGGCAAGGTGGTGCTGACGGTGGGATGATCGCCGCGCTGATATCTCCAGCGTGAGGGCTTGATTTTTGCGCGCGCTGCTGCCAGTAAGGACCGCGCGCATGCGCGGGGCCGTCTCCCGCCAGACGCAGCAGGAGGCAGCTCATGATCCATGTGAATGGGGTGACCGTGTCCTTTGGACAGCGGCCCCTCTTTGAAGACGTCCAAGTGAAGTTCACGCCGGGCAACTGTTACGGCATCATCGGCGCCAACGGCGCAGGTAAGTCTACGTTTTTAAAGGTGTTAAGCGGCGAGCTTGAGGCCAGCAGTGGGGAGGTCATCATTGGGCCTCGCTGCCGTATGGCGGTGCTCAAGCAGGATCACTTCGCGTATGAGGAGTACCTCGTGCGCGATGTGGTGATGATGGGCTATGCGAAGCTGTGGCAGATCAGCAAGGAGCGCGACGCGCTCTACAGCAAAGAGGACTTCAACGAGGCCGACGGCGTGCGCGCGGCGGAGCTGGAGGCGGAGTTCGCGGAGCTTGAGGGCTACGAGGCCGACCAAGAGATCGGCTCGCTGTTGAGCGGCCTGGGCATTGAGGATGAGCTGCACTACAGCACGATGCGCGAGCTGGACGGCGGCAAGAAAGTGCGCGTGCTCTTGGCGCAGGCGCTCTTTGGCAAGCCGGACATCTTGTTGTTGGACGAGCCCACCAACGGCCTGGACTGGCGCTCGATCATGTGGCTGGAGGACTACCTCATCAACTACCCGCACACGGTGCTGGTGGTGAGCCACGATCGTCAGTTCTTGAACAACGTGTGCACGCACGTCGCGGACATCGACTACCGCCAGATGCGCGTGTACGTGGGCAACTACGCGTTCTGGCAGCAAGCCAGCGAGCTGGTGGAGGGTCAGCGGCGCGATCAGGCCAAGAAGCAGTCGGACAAGGTCAAGGATCTGCAAGCGTTCATCCAGCGCTTCAGCTCCAACGCGTCGAAGGCGCGTCAGGCGACCTCACGGCGCAAGATGTTGGATCAGCTGACGCTTGACGATCTGCCGCGCTCCACGCGCAAGTACCCGCACATCGTGTTCAAGCCAGATCGTCCGTGCGGCAAGTCGGTGCTGGAGGTGAAGAACCTCACCAAGCGCATCGACGGCAAGCTGATCATCAACAACCTGAGCTTCTTGGTGGGCCAAGAGGACAAGATCGCGTTCGTGGGCTACGACGACGTGGCGCGCTCGACGCTGTTCAAGATCCTGGCTGGGGAGCTTGAGCCGGACAGTGGCGAGATCCACTGGGGCGAGACGATCACGAAGGCGTACTTCCCCAAGAACCACGATCACTACTTTGACACGGATCTGTCGCTCATCGACTGGCTGCGCCAGTTCGCCTCGCGCGACGCGGCCGAGGAGCAGATGCGCGGGATGTTGGGGCGGATGTTGTTCAGCGGCGAGGAGGCGACCAAGCGGGCGCGTGTGCTGTCGGGCGGTGAGAAGGTGCGGTGTATGTTATCGCGCATGATGCTGCACGGGGCGAACCTGCTGATCCTGGATGAGCCGACCAACCACTTGGATCTGGAGTCGATCACGGCGTTGAACAACGCGCTGATCAAGTTCCCGGAGGTGGTGTTGTTCGCGTCGCATGACCGCGAGTTCGTGAACACGGTGGCCAACCGGATCATCGAGTTCACGCCGCTGGGCGACATCCAGCGCATCACGAGCTTCGAGGATTACCTGAGCGATCCGAAGGTGCAGGCGGAGCGCGCGAAGCTGTACACGGATCAGCTCGACGTGCGCCTCTGAAGCGCGCCCACGCAGCCTGAGGCCTGATGCGGGGCCGCCGCCTTTCTTGTGAATCACAGGGGGCGTCGGCCCCGCGCGTTTTGAGCGCGAAGCGCCGCTGATCAGCGCAGCCGCAGGCGCGCAAGAGGCGTTGACGCGAGGCGCGCGTGTGCGCATGTTACGGGCGCCGCGCGCGATCTTCGCGCGCGGGCAGCAGACCCATCGCGAGGAGCACGAGCGTCATGGCGAACAGCCCTTACATCGTCGATGTCACCGAGGCCAACTTCAACGAGGTCGTCATCCAGGGCTCGCAGCGGGTGCCGGTGGTGGTGGACTTCTGGGCGCCGTGGTGTGGCCCCTGCAAGGCGCTGGGGCCGACGCTGGAGGCGCTGGCGATCGAGGGCAAAGGCGCGTGGATCTTGGCCAAGGTCAACTCCGATGACAACCTGCGGCTGGTGCAGGCGTTTCGCGTCCAGGGGATCCCTGCGGTCAAGGCGGTGGTGGGTGGCAAGGTGGTGGACGAGTTCACGGGCGCGATGCCACGGCCACAGCTGGTGGAGTGGTTGGCCCGCTTTGTCCCGGCGCTTGAGCGAGGGCCGACGCTGGAGGACGCCCGCGCGCTTGAGGCCGAAGGGGCGCTTGATGAGGCGCGGGCGATGTATGAGGCGATCTTGGCGAGCGATCCGCAGCAGGTCAAGGCGATCGGGGGGTTGGCCAGGATCAGCATCCAGCGCGGGGATCTGGAGGGCGCGCGTCAGCTGGTGGACGCGGTGCCTGCGGCGCGCCAGGGCGAGGTGCAGGACGTGAGGATCGCGCTGGAGCTGAGCGCGCAGCTCGACGCGCTGCCCGATCGCGCCACGCTTGAGGCGCAGCACGCGGCCGACCCGAGCGACCTGCAGGTGTGTCATGATCTGGCGATGCGGCTGGCGCAGGGCGGCGATTATGAGCGCGCGTTTGCGCTGCTGTTAGAGATCGTCAAGCGCGATCGCAGCTTCAAAGAGGATCTGGGGCGCGAGGCGATGATCAAGCTGTTCGCGCTGCGCGGGCACGCCGATCCGCTGACGATCACGTGGCAAGGGCACCTGGGGCGCGCGATGTATGTTTGAGCGCGTCTGCGCTTGTATGGCGTGACGCGGCGCGTTACGGTCTGCGGCTCAAACCGGCGCGGCGCGCCCCACCCGCTCTCACATCTGCAGGGAGGCTCTTATGTCGATCTTCACCCTCAACCCGGGCGGCGTGAAGTTCCAAAACCGCGTGATGAACCCGCGCGTCTTCAAGCTCTACATGATGGTCAAGATGCCCGTCTTGGGCGTCACGGGCGCGACCTTGGAGGCGCTCGACCTGACGCGCGGCGTGGCGCTGCTGCCGTATTCGTGGAGCGCGCGCAACATGTTCGGCGCGCTGCACCCTGCGGCGATCGCCGCGGGCGCCGAGATCGCAAGCGCGGCGCTGCTGGTGATCAACATGCGCAACCAAGGCGCGAGCCTGACGCCCGCGCTGCTGGACATGAGCGTCGCGCTGGAGCGCCCCGTGCGCGAGGGGCTGCGCTTGAGCTGCATCAAGGGCGGTGATTATCCCCAATTTGTCGCAGACGCGATCGCCCAAGGCGGCGCGGAGCGCGAGGTGGAGGTCAACGCCATGACGGTGAGCGGTGAGCAGCTGGGCGTGATCCGGATGCGCTGGCGCCTCAACCCGAAATGATCGCGGCGCGCGGCCGCGGCCCTACGCAGCAGGCCGCGCGCGCGACACCTCAATCCCCGATGCAGACCAGCCGATCGCCGTTACGCTCGCGCGAGCGCTGGCCCTTGCACGCGTAGCCGCCGCGACACTCATCGTTGAACGCGCACCCGAGCGCGCAGACGCCACCCTCGCGCTCGATGCAATAAGCGCCGCTAGGGCAATCGCCATCATCGCGACAGTTCACGGTGCATTGGCCGCCAGGGAAGCTGTTATTGCGCAGGCAGCGCTCATCGCAGTCGCGATCATCGCGGCACGAGCCGCCGACCACGTCGCCATCGACGCCCACGCCGCCGCCACATCCCCACACCAACAGCGCGCTCATCATCAGGCTCGCTCGCAAGATCTCACGCATCGGTCACCTCATCCGTCATCAGGGATCGCCTGTATTGCAGCCCAGGCCGGGGCGCAGCTTACCATGAAAGGGCGCCATGCCTATCGCGCATGGCGCCCTGTCATCCATACGCACCCGAGGCGCGACCTCAAGCTCAAGCGTCACCCACTCGCCGCTGCAAAGACCAGCCTCGCTTGGCCGATCCCCGCTTCTTATCGGCCTCAGCGACGCACCGCGCCGGAGGTTGCGTGTGAGCGGTGCGTCTGATGAGGGGCGCAGCCTCGCTTAAAAGTGGGGGAAGCTTTAAGCGACCCTCTCGCCTGACTGGCGCCAATCGAAGCGCCAACGCGACCCAGTGGGTCGCGTTGACAGGGGAGCGAGGCGACGCGCCAGCGCTGCGGGGACATCGCCTCGCTCAAGCGCGCGCCGGTCATTTGTTCACGCAGATGCCCTCGTGCTCGCCAGGGGCCTTATCGCAGCTCTGATTGCTCAGGCAGTTGGCGTCGCTCAGGCAGCCGAGGATGCAGCGATTAAAGCGTGAGTCTTCGCAGTACTGGCCCGGCTGACAGACGAGCTGATCGCCAAAGGAGGTGCCGCAGGGGGTGACGCCCGCGCGTGAGCCCTCGGGGAAGCGCCTGATGGTGGCTTGGCAGACGCCGAGGTTTTGGCCCGTGGACTTGATGCAGCGCTGCTCCTGTGCGCAGTTCACATCGCTGAGGCAGCCCTCGCGGCACTCTGAGAAGGTGGGATCTTCGCAATATTGGCCGGGCTGACAGTAGTTGAGCTCATCGAAGTCAGCCAGGAAGTCGCCGCACTCGGTGAAGCCAGGGCGCGCGTCCTCACCTGTGTTCGCGAGCAGACAGCCTGACATGATGATGGCCAGTGGCGAGGCGATGATGAGGGCTTTAAGGGTCATGGGCTGCTCCGTGGTTTTGCTCAAGGTCAAGACATCACCACAGACGCAGCTTGAACCTGTCACATTCAAGCGAATCGCTCGATCGCCATGCGGATCTGGCTCACCCCATAGCCCCGATCCACGAACGCGCACGGCACCTCAGCTTTCTTGATCGACTCCACGATGCGGCCCGAGGTGCTGTGGTTCACAAAGCGCTTGAGCAAGATCACGAGGTCCACGTTGCCGTGCTCGATGCGACGGCAGATGCTCTTGGCGCGCTCGGGCTTGCGGTCGCGCTCCATCTCCATCCACTCGAACTCCAGCGGCTCGAAGGTGTCGCAGATGCGACGCTCAGCCTCGGCGCGGCGCGAGCCGCCGACCATGATGACGCGCTTGCCCCGGATGGTGTCCCAGAAGGCCCAATCCTCAGGGATAAGCTCCTCGTCGTCGTCCTCCTGCTCGTCCTCTTCAACCTCGCTGACCTCCTCGCTCGGGCTCGGCGGCGGCGCGATGATGCGAGCGCGCACGGTGGCGCGGGTGGTGACGGCCTCCTCCTGCGCGGGGGCTTCTTGCTCGACGGCCTGCCCTGCCAGCTCCTTGAGCACATCACGCCAGTGCAGCGTCTCGCTGACCCAATCATCCGAGTGTTTAGGCTGATGTGACAGCGCCAAGCCATGAATGAACCCGAGCGACTCGCCCTGGTTCAAGTAGCGATGCAAGGTGGTGAATATCTCGCGGATGGCCTCGGTGACCCGCTCGGACTGACCGATCTCCTCGGCGCAGACCTGCGTGGCGCGGGCGCGGGAGACGAGGTAGTGGACGAGCGCGCGGCGCTCGCGCCGATCGAGCAAGAACCAGCGCTCCAGCTGATCATCACGGGTCGCAGCGCGCAGCTGGCCGACCTCACCGGAGAGCTGGGCGCCGGTGCTCATGGGGCCAGGGGAGCCGAGCTGGCGGATGATGCGATCCAGCTCGCTGGCGACCACGGGCTTGGGCTTGGTGGCGGCGACGTCATCGGTGACGTGGCGCATCCAGTTGCCGCCCTCCAGGCGCCGCTTGAGCATGGCGACCTGATCAGGATCAATGGGCGCAGGCTCAGGGCGAGGCGCAGCGGCGCGCTCAGGCTCACGCGCGTGCTGAGGTGGCGCTGAGGGCGCCTCGGGCTCAGGCTCGCGCGCGGGCGCCTCGTCAACCTCAACGTGAGCCTGAGCTATGTCCTGAGGGTCTTGAGCCAGAGGTTGCGATTCAACATCAAAGGGAGCGTCAGGCTCCAAGAAGCGGACCTCGCCGCCGCGCTCGACCAGCTCAATGAGCCTGTAGCCCATCGCGAGCGTGAGCTGGTTCAGCTCGCGCTCAAGCGCATCACGGGTCGCGCTGTTATCAAGGCACACATAAGGGGCGCTGGCGGCATCGTTCAGGTGCTCGCGCAGCGCATGCCAGGTGGCGACCACCTCGTGGAGCTGCTGCGTCAAGCGCGACGCGCCCGTGAGCTCGACTTCGTCGGCGACCTCATCAAGCGCGGCGTGGGCCAAGTCAGAGGGGTGTGCGTGAGGCATGAGGGAGACCTTGGTTGTGGTGACCGTCCCCCCTACACCGCAAGTGCGTCGGTCAGGGTTGTTTCAAGTAGAGGCGTTGTGCGCCTATCTCTAAGAGATACACGAGGGTGCGCCGCGATGCACGCGGCACGTGTCGTGCCAAATCGCGACTAGCTCGTCAAGCGCTTGAGGCCAGATTTCGGCTTATTCATCGCCCAAGCGCTCAAGATGCCACCTAAGAACCCGAACAGGTGACCCTCCCAAGAAACACCGGAGCCGACGAAGAAAGGGAACATCCCAAAGATCAAACCGCCATAAGTGAGGCCGATGAAGAGTGAGATTAAGATGGCGCCGAGGCGCCGCTCAAAGACGCCGATCGACAGCAGATAGCCAAAATAACCGAACACCACGCCGCTGGCGCCCACATGCACCGAGCCCGCGCTGCCAAGGAGCCAGATGCCCAAGCCGCCGACGAGCGTCGAGATGATCGACACGGCCGCCCACTGGCGCCTGCTACGCAGCATGATCAGCCCGCCCAGCATCAAGAACGGGACGGTGTTGGCGATGATGTGAAAGAAGCCGCCGTGCAAGAAGGGGTGCGTGAGGATCCCCGTCAGCCCCGACAAGGTGCGCGGCGCGACGCCGAAGCGATCGAGCGCGCCGCTGAGGATGATCGTGTCAAAGATCTCAAGCAGCCACGCGAACGCGGCGAAGCTCAGCAGCCAGCGCGAGTTGACGCGCAGCTCCTGACCTATCGCCGCCAGTTCTTGTCGGTTGGTCCTGCGGATAGCGAGGTCATCTTGCATCGTCATCGATCGTGGCTCCTGGGTTGGGGCGAGCTTGTCTTAAAACTCGCCCCTGTGGGGCAAGGTAAACACGTTGAGCGCGCGCGGCTATTCAATCAAGCGCGCCCCGCTCGGCTCATCATCACGGCACATCCTGCGGCTGAGGTCATCGAGCTTGTCTTGAGCAGCTGCGGTGAGGGGACATGACGACTCAGCGCGCCGCGATCAACGCGAGCGAGGCGGTGACTGATCGTGATGCGATGTGCGGGCATGACGCGTGCCGCTGATCATGGCTTAACATCAGGGCGAACGCGCAAAACGCCACCTCACTTGAACTCGCCGCACCGATCAGCCATCGTCAGTGGTGAGACAGCTCACCACAACCCAACACCCGCGCGCCCTGTGCCAGTGACATGGTTCTTGGCGCGCACCCAGCGGAGGATTGCTATGCCTTGTTCTCTTCAGCAAATGCCTGTCGGCACCTTTGAGATTGGCAAGCGTGACGGCAGCACGTTCACCTTGATGGGTTATGTGTACACCGAGCACCCTAGCGCGAACGAGTATGTCTACTATTACGCGATGCTCGGCAGCTACACTCTGCCCTGCAGCATCTCAGTGGGTGAAGAGTTTTGTTTTGTCGCCACGACGGAGCTGAACAACGCCGACATCACCAGCGTGCGCAAGTTCACGATGTGGCTGGATGACAACAGCATCAACTACACCGAGCAGCGCATCAACGAGACCTATCATAGCACCTGGACGTGAGCGGCGCTCACTGAGGCGAGGCCTCGACCAGCGTGATCACCTCATCCAGTGACAAGCACTCCAGCCGGGTCGCGCGCTGCTCAGGCGTGAGCTGCTCCAGCAACGCGTCAAGCAGCGAGCGCTCGTCATGGGTGAGCGGCAGCATCGGCGCGGTCAGCCCGAGCGCTTGCGCGACCAAGCGCGGCCACGCACAAGGCCCAAGCTGGGCGCGAAGCGCCACGACCGCCTCACGATCGGGCGCATCGCCGCGTTGATGCTTCAAGAACAACCAGAAGGCTTGTGTGACGAGCATGACCACTGTCTGATGGCTCGATTCTTGATTGGCAACACGGGCGCGATAGCGCTCATAAGACCGCTCAGCCAAAACGCAAGCCACCTCAAGCTCGCCGCGCCGCCACGCGTAAGAGCCCTCATACATGTTGATCAGCGCGTCCCAGTCCAAGCGGGCGAGCGCGCGATAAGCCTCAAGGTGCTCCTCATCAAGCGGCTCAAGGCGCTCCCCGAGCCGATGACGCGCATGCCTCAGCTCATACAAACCATAGAGCCCGCTGAAGGCGTGGCGACACTGGCGCGCCTCGTCGATGATGAGGCGCGCTGTCTCCATAGCGCGCGTCAGCTCAAACGACTGGAGCTGTGATAAGGCGAGCATGTTGAGCGAGGACAAGCGGCCTGTGCGGCGCGCCTTCAGCGAGGCGGCCCGCGCGCACGCGCGGGCCGCCTCCTGATAATCACCGCGATGATAAGCGGCCGCGCCGAGCCAGCCCTCCAAGGTGGCCAGGACCTCTGGGTCGGGGCAGCGCTCGCTCCAGCGCGCGACGTCCTGTGTGACGCGCTCCAAAAGATCGGCGCGCGACTGCGCGCTGATCATCCGATACATCTGACGCCGCAGCTCAAGCTCGACATGATCCAGCGTTGGGATGGCGCTGAGGCGCTCGAACAGCTCCGGCGCCCTGCCGCGCAAGGCGAGCCAAGCGCACTCGATCAGCGCGTCAAGCGGTGCGAGCGTGAGCCCATCGCGCTGCATGGCGATGTGCGTCGCCAGCATCACGGGCTCCACATGCACCGGGCTCGACGTCGCCAGCGCGACGCTCGCCCACTGCTGGATCAGCGGCGCGGTCAGCTCGGGGCGGCCCACGCGGCGCAGCACCTCCACGGCGTCTTGCAGCACCGTGATGGCGCGCACGGCGAAGCCCTCGCGGTCGATCTCTGCGGCGAGGGCGAGCGCTTCGCTGGCGAGCGACTCGGGGTCTTCGCCGTCGAGCAGCAGCGTCAAGCGGGCCATCTGGCCTGCGGGGATCTTGGCGGCGAGCTGGGCGCGCGCGCGGCCCAGCCAGTCAGGGTCAAGGTGGGACAAGACGCCCGCACGTGAGGTCAGCGCGTAGGTGTCTGCGTCGAGCTGATGGGTGATAAGTCCAGCGCGTAGCAGCACGCTGAGGCAAGACTCCAGTGAATCACTGGAGAGCTCGCTCACCTCAGCGAGCAGCGCGGTGGTGGCGAAGCGCGATGTGGCCAGCGCGATGAGCGCGAGGACGCGGCGACATGCGTCGGGGAGCGCGGCGAGGGCGGCGTCGAGGTGGGGGGCGCTGCGTCGCTGGGGGCCGCGCGTGATGCGCTCGAGCGCATCACGCGTGATGCTGTGCAGCCCGTCAGGGCGCTGAATGGCGAGGCTCTGGCGACGCCACGCTGAGAGCTCGCGCGCGACCTCGGCGGCGACGCCACCCGTGAGGTTGTGGAGCTGTGAGGCAGGATCAGAGCGCAGCATGTGGCCAGGCTCGGGGCCTGTGAACAGATCCAAGAGCGCTTCGACAGGCAGCGGCTCAAGGCGCGCCGCAGGCGCGTCGAGGCTCAGCGGCAGCGCGCGCAGCACGGGGCCTGCGGCGCGGCACGCGCTCACCACGCGCGCGGTCCAAGGATCGAGCGCGTCGGCGTCATCCACGATGAGCACGACGCCGCGCGACTGGAGCGCGCGCAAGCGGCGCGTGAGGCGCGGCTCAAGCGCCTCGGGCGCGTCGGGGTCCGAGGGCGCGCGCAGCGCGTCGAGGCTGCCCAGGGGGGCAGCGCTGGGGGTGAGCCACCAGGTCAAGCCGCCGAAGGCGTGGAGCGCGGCGCGCACCTCGCGCAAGGCGCGCGTCTTGCCGAGGCCAGGATCAGCGACGAGGTCGAGGCTGCGGCCCGCGCGCGCGGCGCGCGTGAGCGCGTCGAGGGGCGCGCGCGTCCCGACCCAGGGCAGCGCGCGCGCGTCGAGCGTGCGCGCTGCGAGCGCGGCGCGCGCTTGCTCGGCGGAGGCGAAGCGCTGTGCTGGCTCACGCGCCAACAGGCGAGCGACGGCGGCGGCGACGTGCGGGGGCGCGTCGGGCGCGCGCAGCGCGGGCGCGGGCTTGCCTAGGCGCGCGCGGCGCAGGCCATGCAGCGAGGTGTCGGCGCTCAGCGGCGCGCCGCTGAGCGCCTCAAACAGCATCACGCCCACCGCGTAGAGGTCGGTGCTGACGCTTGGCGCCATCGCGCGAAACAGCTCCGGCGCCATGTAGCGCGGGCTGCCGCAGGGGCGCTGGGGGGCGTCGGCGCCGTCGCGCTGGCGCGCCAAGCCGAAGTCGAGCAGCACGATGCGCTGCTCGGGCGTGACCATGACGTTGCCCGGCTTGAGATCCCCGTGGACCACGGCTTGCCCGTGCAGGTTGGTCAGCAGCTCAAGCAGGCTGTCGATCAGCGGCGCGAGCTGCGCCCAGGGGGTCGGGGCGCGATCATCGGGGAACGGGGCGCCCTCGATCAGCTCGGTGACGACGAAGGGGTGATCGTGATGCAGGCCCTCATCGAGCAAGCGGATGACGCCGGGCAAGCCGAGGCGGCGCAACATGGCCACCTCGCGCCAGCGGGTGTCGAGGTCGAGATCAGGGCGCAAGAGCTTGAGGGCGACGTCGCGCTTGGCCCAGGCGTCGTGGGCGCACCAGACCTGACCTGCATCGCCAGCGCCGAGCGAGCGATCGAGCTGATAGCGTGCGGCGATGAGGTCACCGCTTTTGAAGGTTTGTGTGTTTATAACGCGTCCTCACCGTCACGCATGGCGAGCTGCACCTCAAGCTGCTCAAGCTGTTGCACGCGCTCCAGCTCGCGCGTCCAGGCGCGATGATGATTGCGATTTTTGAGCAGCGACGACTTGCCGAGCAGGCGAAACGCCTCATCCCGATCGTCAAGCCGATCGGCGGCGGCCTGTAAGATATAACCTCTGAGCGCGTCGGCAAGATCTAAGCTGAGGGGTTCATCGTCGAGGTCTTGGCATCGCAGCGCGAGCTCGACGAAGGCGGCGGCGCTGGCGCGCATCAGCGAGGAGGCGGAGGCGCGCGAGGCGTCGCGCAGGCTGTCATCGGCGTCGATCTCGGCGCGCTCAAGGGTGAGGGCGCTGGCGACGTCTTGGCGCTCGACGACGCAGCGGGTCTGCCCGCGCTGGCGAAGGGAGGCGA
>CAYXWB010000154.1:0-12047 GCA_964468515.1 uncultured Bradymonadales bacterium
TGCGTCGTGTGCATGAAGCATGCGGCGCGTCATCTGGGTTGCTTTATGACCTATCCCGCTGGGCGCGTCAACAAGTTTTTGAGAACTTTTTTGAGGCGCGCTGGCGACCACGCTCATGGCAGCCCGCGTTGATACGGGGTGGCCAAGGGCGTGTCAACGCTTGATCGGCCCTTACGGGGCACGCGGGGTACACCACCTGGGAGCGCGTGGCCGAGAACCGCTATGTCCACAACGCGCTTGCGCGCCCTCACCCCTTCAAAGCCTTTATGATTTGCGCCTCTAGCGCCTCGCGTCCTGTCGCGATCTCCCTGCTCATGGCTTGGGCTAGAGGAGCGCTAAGCGCAGCGCGCGCTGGGGATGCTCACCACCCTTCAGCAGCTTGAGCGTGAGGTGCGCTCAGCGCAACAGCTCAAGGTAGTGATCAGCGGCTTGCTGATGACGCCCTAGCTTCTGCAAAGTCATCGCGCGCAAGACGACCTCATAAGGCAGCAGTGAGGGGGCCTCTTTACCCAGCACGGAGGCCAACGCGTCGAGCGCGTCGAGCGCCTGCTCGTTTTGATTCGCTTGCAGCAGCGCCTCCACGCGCAACCAGCGCAGCGCGCCGACCTCGGGGTTGACCTCAATCGCTGCGGCGGCTTGACGCGCGGCATCATCATAGCGGCCGCTGAGCATCGCGAGCGCCGCTTGGGTGATGAGGCGTCGACGCGTGCTCTGGGCGCGCGTCTCATCATCCTGGGCGAGCTCATCGACGGCGTCGAGGCGATCGCGCTGGAGCTCCCATGCGGCCTGATCAAGCTGAGGCATAGGCTGTCCTGCGCTGGGGGCGCAGAGCGTGTCAAACTCATCAAGCAAGCGCTGCACCAGCCTGCGCCGCAGGCTGACAAGCTCAGGGCGCGCATAGTCGGTGCGCAGCAGCGCCTCATAGGTCTTCCAGGCGCTCGCCCCTCGCGCCATCGCTGGGCCCTGATGCAGCGCCCGCTCCATCGCCTCAAGCGCCTCGCGCTCCTGCGCAGGCAGCTGCCATGGGGTGGGTGAGCGTGACGCGGCGAGGTTGCGCTCTTGTTGGATCGCGGCGCGGTCATCGACTTGGGGGAACTCGCGCAGGTAGATGTCGTAGTAGGCCACCGCTTGGGGATAGCTCTTCTGCCAGAACAAGGCGCGGGCCATGTTGCGGTAAGCCTCCACACCGCGCGGGTTGAGCTGAATCGCCTTCACATAGGCCGCGATCGCCTCCTCATAGGCGCTGCGGTTGTAGGCCTTGTTCGCCTCAGCCAGCTGCGCCACGTAAGGCGCATCAAGAGATGGCGCGGGGGGCTGCTGCGCAGCAGCGGGGCCCGCACACCATAAGAGGCTGATGAGGATGAGCGCGCTGAGATGAGATCGCGTCATAGCATCACTCCTTGATCTGTGCGGGGGGCTCCGGATCGAGCCCGAAGATGTTAGGCAGCGCGATCCCCACGCCTAGGTTGAGCAGATGTGATGTCCCTACGCCCGCGTTAAAATAGTCTTGGAAGCTATAGCGCACGAGCGCGAACCAGCGCGGCGTGAGGAAGTACTGCGCGCTCAAGCCCAGGGTCCAGAACGCCTCTGTCTGGCGCACCGTGGTGACCACGGGCAGCTCAGGCATCATGAGGTCGATCCACTGCGCGTTGAAGCCAACCCCCAGCTCAAGCTGCGGGACCAGGTTCTGATAGATGTAGCGCGCTGAGAGTTGGAGCGGGCGCATGTGCAGCTGCGTGACCTTCACAAGCTCCGCTGGCCCGCGCGCGCGCGTAACCAAGTTCTCCACCTCAATGGCGTGCGCGCGCGTGTCCGACAGGTAGCTGAACGAGAGCGCGGTGACGCCGAAGTATTTGCCCGTGACTGCGAGCGCGAGGCGCAGCCCGTTGGGGTCGAAGAAGCGACGCTGCTCCCCCTCCGCGCTCAACGCCCCTTCAAAGCGGCGAAACTCCAGCTCGCGGTTGAGGACCTCATCGCGACCACGCGCGCCGCGAAAGGTCGTGCGCTGAAAGGCGTGCTCGTAGCTCAAGCTCAGGCTGTAGCGGTTGTGAACGATCGCATCTTGGGGGATGTCGCGCAGCAGCGGGTTGAGGCGCGCGAGGGTGATAGGGTGCGTGGTGGTGGTGCCTGGCTCCACGCGTAAGGTCTCTTGACGTGAGGCAAATCCCGGCGCGCGCACCTCGACTTGATAGAGCCCTGGGGGCAGCTCCAGGGGGCGCTCTGCGGGGAGCGGCTCGCGCCCCTCGACATGTAAGGTCGCCCCTGCAGGGGCGCCCTCAATGATCAGTGAGCCTGGCGCCTGCGACAAGGTCACCGCCACACGCGCCGGGGCCTGACGCGCCACCTCGAAGTCGCCCTGCTGAGGCGCAAACCCCGACGCGCTCACGACATAAGCGTGCGACCCGATCGGCAAGCGATGCGTCAGCGGGGTGCGCCCGATCTCAGCACCGTTGATCATGACGCGTGCGCCCTCAGGCGTGGAGGTGAGCTCGACGATCCCTGTAGCGTCATAGATCGTGCGCACGAGCGCGACCCCAAGGTCGCGAGGTGAGCGCGCGCGCACGAGACGATCCGAGCCTGAGGGGCCGCGCCGATCGACGAGGGTGTAAGCGGCCTCATACTGATCCCCAGCGCGTCGCACCTTCACGCGCACCACCAAGCCTAAGCCGAGGGCGTCAAGCGCGAGCGCGCGCGCTGACGCGCACTCACCCTCGCCCAGCAGACAGGGCGGCGGCGTAGGCTGGCGCGTGCGCACATGCTCACGCAGCGCTTGCTCGCCGATCAGGTGCGTGTCGCGATCGGGCCCAAGCCCATCATTGACCCCCGCGTTGATGGCGACGAGGGTCTCAGGGCCAAGCGCGGCGGCCTCAAAGAGCCAGACCGTGGTGCCCTGGCTAGAGAGCGAGTCAGACGATGTGGGGGACGACGCATCGGGCTGCGCAAGTGCCACCAAGGGTGACAAGCACCCAACACAAGCCAATAAAATACAAGCACATTTTAGGTCCACTAGGCCGCGCATGGCACCTCATGTTATCATATTCACGGGTCCTGTATGGCCGAGCGGCCCACGCAGGACATCTCGATGGTCTGTCGTCAGAGCAGGAGCGCTATATGAACACACCTTCGCCCATCGCCGCAGCCACGAACCTGTTGGACTACTTTCGCCAAGAGCTGCAACGCGCCTTCGCGACGCTCGGCCTTCAGCCGCGCGTTGAGACAGAGGCGTACTTGGTGCATCTGCTGGAGGGGATGACGCGGCTCAAGCCTGAGGACGCGCGCGCGCTGGGCTTCGAGCGACCTGCCGCGTTGATGCTCGGCGACGCGGTGTTTAGCGGCGCGGAGCAGCGCGTCGAGGCCTATCGTAAGCTCGGCGATGCGTGCTTGATCAACTGCGGCTTGTTCACGGCGCGCTTGACGCGCCGTCAGCTCAACGAGCGCTACTACCACCAGCTCGGGCGTCAAGCCTACGAGCGCGTCGGCGCGATGATGGATCGCAAGCAGCCTGGGGGCGTCTTCTCGCTGATCTTCGCTGAGCTGGCGCAGCAGTTTGAGGGGGCGGTGCTCGCGGTGCGTCAGCTCACTCAGCCGGGCCACGGTTGGGATGACGCGCAGCTCGCGCTGGAGCGCTTGCAGTGGGGGATGGTGCTCCCCAAACGATGAGCGACGCGGGGCGCGCTTGCGCGCTCCGCGTCGCTCCCCTGATTGTGCGCGATGCAGCGTAAACACGGCTGCTCCCTCGCGCGCTTCAGCGCACTGAGTCACCCAGCAGCTTGCGCAGGCGGTTGCGGCTGGGCTCGTCAAACTGCACATAGCCTGCCGAGATCTCACGCAGTGACTGCACGATCTCCTTGTTCTTGGAGGGGAAGATGCGCTCGCTGCCGCGACGCAGCTCGCGCGCGCGGGCGGTGCCCAGCATGATCAGGGCGAAGCGGTTCTCCACCTTCTCCAGACAATCTTCAACGGTGACGCGCGCCATAGGCTTTATCCTCACGAGAGGACCGCGCATGGTCACGCGGTCCAGGTGTTCGCAGCAGACGATCGGCGCGTGAACGCGCCGCGTCTATCCTCAACACACTCGCCCCACATGTCAACCTCAGCGCGCAGCGGGCCGCCTGCTAGTGACAGTCCCACATGGCCCACTGGGTGAACATATAGAGCTGGCCCGAGTCGCCGAGGTTGACGTTCAAGTGCCCCTCGCCGCACTGGAGCACGAAGTGAGGCTCGTCCTGCTCGCTCCTCCAATCCTCTTGCAGATAGCGTGGGAAGCTGCCGGTGTAGTTACGCCCAGGGTTGCCCGCCACGGCTTCAAAGCCCAAGCCCTGAGCTTGTCTGAGGGGTTTGGCTGGCGCGCCTCGTGCTGGCACAGGATGTTTCAGATCCTCGGCCGTCAGCTGCACGACGGCGAGGTCGGCGGTCGGATCATCAAAATAGAGCGGCATCTCTGGGTCGCTCATGAACAGCGACAGCGCGACCACCGCCTCAGGGAGGTCAAGCTCTAAAGCCTTCACATTCACCGTCAGCAGGTGGGTCCCGAAGATGTCCTCGCCGCGCCCCTCGTCGTAGAAGGTGGGCCAGCGGCCAGGGGCGAGCCCTGGGGGTTGGCCCCACGCGCGCGCGCGTGGGTGTCGGAGGTGACAGGGCTCTTAGGATCAAGGCTCAGGCGTCTATGCAGGGGCATCGCGTCTCTCCTCTTAGCTTTGACGGGTAGAGATGTTCACAGCGCAGCGAGGATTGACGCAAGAAGCGCTCATTTCAACACCCATCGAACGCTTCATTTGACAGCATGACGATCAAGGTGATGGCGTAGGTGAACCAAGCCAGTGATGTCCACCTTGCGCTCACCGCGCGCTTGGTGACAATAGAGCGCGCGCGCGCCATGCTGGCCGCGACAGGAGCTAGGATGGATCACGCGGCCCCGCTCATCATCTTCGCGCTCGCCACGCTGCTGTTCATGGGGGCTGGCCTCACGCTCGGCAGCGTGCTGCCCATGCAGGTCGCGCTCCCCTTAGCTCAGCTGAGCGCCTTGATGGGCAGCGCGTTGTGGTATCGCCATGTCAGGCCCCCACCTGATGAGGGCTGGCCCACGCTGCGCCGCCTCAAGATGCCGCCCTGGGGCATCCTCGCCGCGCTGCTCACGGGCGCGCTGATGGGCCTGTATGCGAACCTGCTCGGGGCGTTCACGCTCAAGCTCATCCCCTCGCTGCAAGCCGAGGCGCTGCGCCAGAGCGCTAACAGTCGCGCGCTGCTGTTCCCTGAGGAGCCTGCGCTCGCAGTGGCGGCGATCATCGCGATCGTCATCACCGCGCCGCTGTGTGAGGAGCTGCTGTTTCGCGGGGCGATCTTGCCGACGCAGCAGCGCCGCCCGCTGCTCGGCGCGCTCGCCCTTAACGGCGGGCTGTTCGCCCTCATCCACTTCAACCTGCCCGCCGCGCTGCCGTTAGCCCTGCTAGGCGCATTCTTAGCCCACCTCACGCTGCGCTCGCGCAGCTTATGGCCAGCGATCCTCGTGCATGCTGGGGTGAACCTCTGTAATGGTGTTCTCCTGCCCCGGCTCGTCTTAGCGGATGCCCAAGGTGAGCTTGATCTGGACGCCTTGCCTTGGACCTCGTTGCTCGTGGGCATGCTGCTATTAGGCGCGCTGTGCGCCTCGCTGTGGCGAGCTATGCTCACCCTAGCGCGCGACCCGACGCCTTGATCTTTGATGATGACCTCAGCCCCAAGAGCCCATGCCTCAGCACACCCCTCAGTTTGACACCCTCGCCGCCATCGACCTCGGCTCCAACAGCTTTCATATGATCATCGCGCGCGTGGTCAATGAGCAGCTCAGCGTGATCGATCGCATCAAAGCTATGGTGCGGCTTGGGGGAGGGCTTGATGAGGATGGCGATCTGACCCCAGAGGCCAGCCAGCGCGCGCTGGAGACGCTGGCGCGCTTTGGCGAGCGCGTGCGTCACATGCCGCAAGGCTCCGTGCGCGTGGTGGGGACGAACACCCTGCGTAAAGCACGCAACGCGAAGGATTTTTTGCGTGAGGCGCGCGAGGCGATCGGCCACCCCATTGAGATCGTCTCGGGGCGCGAGGAGGGCCGCCTGATCTACCTCGGCGTCGCGCATGGCATCCATGATGATGACCCTGCCCAGCAGCGCCTCGTGATCGACATCGGCGGTGGCAGCACCGAGGTCATCATTGGCAAGGGCTTTGAGGTGCTCGCCTGTGAGAGCCTCTATATGGGGTGCGTCAGCTACTCACAGCGCTTCTTCCCCGACGGCGCTCTCACTCAGGAGCGCTTCCAGCGCGCGATCCTCGCCGCACGCCAAGAGGCGCGCGCGCTTGAGATCACCTACCCTCGCCTCGGCTGGGACGCGGCCTTCGGCGCCTCGGGCACCATCAAGGCGATCCAAGAGGTCATCGCCGCCACGCGCAGCGGCCCCCTCGGGATCTCGCTCGACGCCCTCTACAAGCTGCGCGATCGCATCGTCGCGTGTGACACCATCGCTCAGCTGCAGCTCGATGGCCTGAACAAGAACCGCGTGGAGGTCTTCCCTGGCGGCGTCGCCATCCTGATCGGCCTGTTTGAGAGCCTGGGGATCAAGCAGCTGCGCGTCTCTGATGAGGCGATGCGTGAGGGCGTGCTCTATGATCTGCTCGGGCGCATGCATGATGAGGACGTGCGCGATCGCACCATCATGGCCATGGCCAGCCGCTACCAAGTCGACCTCACGCACGCCGCGCGCGTGGAGCGCACCGCGCTCGCGCTGCTGGAGCAGGTTGAGCGCGCTTGGTCGCTTGAGGATCCTTGGTTCGCGAAGCGGCTGCGCTGGGCCTGTCAGCTCCACGAGATCGGGCTCGCCATCGCCCACAGTCGTCATCACAAACATGGCTCCTATCTGGTCGAGAACTCCGACATGCCAGGGTTCTCACGCCAGGACCAGCAGCTGCTGTGGGCGATGGTGCGCACGCATCGACGCAGCTTCAAGGCGCACCGCTTCGCCGGGTTGCCCGGCAACCGTCCCCTCCAAGCGCAGCGCCTGTGTGTGCTGCTTCGGCTCGCCATCTTGCTCAACCGCAACCGAAGCGATGTGGCGCTGCCCGCGTCGCTTCGCTTCCAAGCCAGACGCTACAAGCTCAAGCTGACCTTCCCCCCGGGCTGGCTCGATCAGGCACCGCTGACGCGCGCTGAGCTCGCCCAAGAGGCGAGCGAGCTGAGCGAGGGCTCATTTAAGCTAAAGATAAGCTAGGACGGTAACTTGAAGGGGGTGCATGACACCTTTTTTGACGCCATGGCCAAGCGCGCAAGAAGGCCAAAGCCCCACACGCTCGTTTGAGCGTGTGGGGCTTTGGCTTAGCGAAGGGGTGAGCTCGCGAGCGTCAGCTCGCGCAGATCACTTCGCCTCGGCAGTAGCGCCGACCTCCTTAAGCGCCTTGACAGCAGCCTCAGCCTCGTCCTTGGAGACGCCGGACTTGAGGGTCGTGGGCACGCCCTCCACGGCATCCTTGGCCTCCTTGAGGCCGAGGCCGGTGAGCTCGCGGACAGCCTTGATGACCTTGATCTTCTCAGCGCCAGCGGCCGACAGGACGACGTCGAACTCGGTCTTCTCCTCGACAGCAGCCGCGGCGGGGCCAGCGGCGGGGCCAGCGGCGACAGCCATGGAAGCGGCGCTGACGCCCCAGGTCTCCTCAAGCTCCTTCACGAGCTTGGAGAGGTCAAGGATGCTGAGGTTGCTGAGGTACTCGACGACCTGATCGTGGGAAACGGACATAGGGGTATCTCCTCGTAGGGCGTGGCGCTTAAGCGCCACAGGTGTTGATGGTGTGAATGAGCGGGGCGCGCATCAGGCGCCCAGCTTCTCCTCGCGCGCCTTGAGGACCATGAGGAACTGCTGAGGCGCGGCGTTGAGCGTACGCAGGAACTTGCTGGGGACCGCTTGGAGCACGCCAAGGAACTGAGCGCGCAGCTCCTCCTTGGAGGGCATCGCGGCGAGGGCGTCGACGCCCTTGGCGTCAAAGACGTCGCCGTCCATGTAGCCAGCGTGCACGATGTACTTGTCGGCGGTCTTGACGTAGTCCTTGAGCACCTTAGCGGGCGCGATGGCGTCCGTGGTGCTGAAGGCGAGCGCGATGGGGCCGACGAAGTAAGGCGCGAGCGCCTCCATGCCGGTGCCTTCCAGGGCCAGACAAGCGAGCGTGTTCTTGACGACACGGTACTTGACGCCTTGCTTGCTGAAGGCGACGCGCAGCTCGTTGACCTTGTTCACCGGGATACCCTGGTGACAACCAAGGATAACCGACTTGGCCTCCAGCAGCTCCGCGCGCAGCTCCGCGACAAACTGTTCTTTCTCGGTGCGGTTCACGTGGGCTTCTCCTGAAGAAAATCAAAACCCTCTCGACACCGGGGCCAGAGAGGGTTCGACAACACCACGACATCGCCTTGAGCGCATGTCATACAGTCGAACCACCTCCGCTGGCTGATTAAGCGCTCGTAAGCGCGCCGGCATCTTCGATGGTCTATCGGACGTTTGCCATCGCTCACCCGTGAGGGTGAGCGGTGTGGCTGGCATGACCAAGCCACACATCGCGGCCGAGTCTTTAGACCCTGGCGACGCCAGGGTCAAGTCAAAAGCGACGCGCCTCAAGGCTTCAAGCCTTGAGGCGCGTCACCCTCAGATCAGGTTCGTCGCGAAGGACGAGTCCACCTTGACGCCGGGACCCATGGTCGAGGCGACGGTGATCGCCTTGAAGTAAGGGGCCTTGGCGCTGGCGGGCTTGAGGCGCGCGAGCGTCTCGCAGATCGCCACGAGGTTGTCCTGCAGCTGCTCAGGCGCGAAGCTGACGCGGCCGAACGAGACGTGGATGATGCCAGCCTTGTCGACGCGGAACTCCACGCGACCAGCCTTCAGCTCGCCCACGATCTTGCCGACGTCGAACGTCACGGTGCCCGTCTTGGGGTTGGGCATCAGGCCGCGCGGTCCAAGCACACGACCGATGCGACCGACGAGGCCCATCATGTCGGGGGTGGCGACCGCGGTGTCGAACTCAAGCCAGCCGCCCTGGATCTTCTCGATCAGGTCAGCGTCGCCCACGAAGTCTGCGCCTGCGGCGCGCGCCTCGCTGGCCTTCTCGCCCTTGGCGAACACGAGCACGCGGACCTCACGGCCGCGGCCATGGGGCAGCGGCGCAGAGCCACGGACCATCTGGTCGGCGTGACGGGGGTTGACGTTGAGGTTGATGGCGACATCCACCGACTCGTCAAACTTCGCGAAGCTGAGCGACTTCACGAGCTCAAGCGCCTCGGTGACCTCATACTTCTTCAGCGTGTCGACGCCGCTCTCCGCGGCGCGAAACTTCTTACCCTGCTTAGCCATCACAGATCTCCTTCGATATCGACACCCATGGAGCGGCAGGTGCCCGCGATCGTGCGCATCGCTGCGCTCATGTCGCTGGTGTTCAGGTCGGGCAGCTTGATCTCGGCGATCTTGCGGATCTGATCCGAGTTGAGCGAGCCGATCTTGTTGCGGTTCGGGACGCCCGAGCCGCTCTTAACGCCGAGCTCCTTGAGCACCAGCACCGACGCAGGGGGCGTCTTGGTCTCGAAGGTGAACGAGCGGTCACCATAGACGGTGATCACCACGGGGATGATCATCCCCTTCTGCTCCATCGTACGTGCGTTGTACGCCTTGCAGAACTCCATGATGTTCACGCCATGCTGACCGAGCGCAGGGCCCACGGGCGGCGACGGGTTCGCCGCGCCAGCGGGCAGCTGCAGCTTGATTTGAGCGACGACTTTCTTGGCCATCTTGCTTCCTCATAAGGTTGGCAGTGCGAGCGCCAGCGCCGAGGGGCTCGGGCCAGCTCCTGCTTCGAACGATCTCGCCTGCGCTTGCGCAGACGCGCCGCGCTCCGGGTCCGGAGCGCGGCGCAGTCATGTAACTCGCCCAAGCGCGGATGTAAAGCGCATTTGTCAGCGAAGACGTGAGGATCACTCCTCGACGGTCATGACCTGCTCAAACTCGAACTCGACGGAGGTGGGGCGCCCGAAGATCTCAACGAACACGCGCAGGCGCTCCTTCTCCTCGTTGACCTCCTCGACGGTGCCGGTGAAGTCTTTGAAGTTGCCCTCAATGACGCGCACCTTATCGCCTTGCTGGAAGCTGTAAGAGGGCTTGGACTTGAGCTTGCCCTCCTCGATCTTCTCAGTGATGAGGCGCACCTCGGACTCGGGCACGGGGGCAGGATCACGCTGATTGCCGAGGAACCCGACGATCTTGGGCGTGTTCTTGACGACGTGCCAGGTCTGATCATTGAGCAACATCTTCACGAAGATGTAGCCATTGTAGAACTTGCGCGTGACCTGGCGCTTCTTGCCGTTGCGCACTTCGGTCACGGTCTCGGTGGGGATGAAGACCTCTTCGAAGTGGTCATGGAGCTTAGCGCTGCGGATGCGCTCCTCCAGGGCCGACTTCGCCTTGTTCTCATAGCCCGAGTAAGTCTGGACGATATACCACTGCATGCCTTGCGAACCTGACATGTTCACACGCCTCCGGTGATGAGGAGATCAGTCAGATACTTCCAGACCTGATCGAAGAAGGCGAGGAAGGAGCTGAGCAAGATGGTGAAGACGATCACGACGAGGGTAGAGCGTCGCGTCTCATCCATCGTGGGCCACTGCACCTTGCGCAGCTCCACGACGACCTCGCTGATGTACGCGTAGATCTCCGACTTGCGGTACATCCACGCGGTCAGCGCGATGGACAGCCCGGCCGCGATGAGGGTCGTGACGGTGACGTAGCGACCGATCAGCGAGGTGTCAGTGAGCTGATCCACGTTGGTGAACAGCAGCTGCAGCGCCTTGGAGAAGACCACGTACGCCAGAAAGGCGATCGAGGTGTAGATCAGATTGACCCACTTGGAGATGGTCATGTTGTGCGCTCACCGGGTGAGGTGCGTCTTGAGGAGGCGCGTGAGGGTTGAGCCTCACGCGTCATCAGGAGGACACAAAAAGACGAGGGCGCATCCGCTCGTGATGCGCCCTCGTGGTGTACCTCGCGCATGAGGCGAGGTCAAGCTAGCACGCCAGGAGGGACTTGAACCCCCAACCGACGGATTTGGAATCCGTTGCGCTACCATTGCGCCACTGGCGTATGTGGGGCGCGACGCTCAACCGCGAGCCGCCGCCGCATCGGTCTCAACCGAGCGGCGCGCCGTGGCATTCCCGGCGCGCCCCTCACTCAAGCGTTCACTCGACGATCTCGGCCACGACGCCGGCGCCCACGGTGCGACCACCCTCGCGGATGGCGAAGCGCAAGCCCTTCTCCATCGCGATGGGGGTGATGAGCTGGACGTTGATGGTGACGTTGTCACCAGGCATGACCATCTCCGTACCCTCGGGCAGGCTCACCGAGCCAGTCACGTCCGTCGTGCGGAAGTAGAACTGAGGTCGGTAGTTCGAGAAGAACGGCGTGTGACGGCCGCCCTCGTCCTTGCTCAGGACGTAGATCTCAGCCTTGAACTTGGTGTGAGGCTTCAGGGTGCCGGGCTTGGCCAGGACCTGACCACGCTCGACATCATCCTTCTTCACACCGCGCAGCAGACAGCCCACGTTGTCGCCAGCCTCGCCGCGATCGAGCAGCTTGCGGAACATCTCGACGCCCGTGACGGTCGTCTTCTCGCTCTTCTCGCGAAGACCGATGATCTCGATCTCCTCGCCGGGCTTGATGATGCCGCGCTCGATACGACCCGTCACGACCGTGCCGCGACCTGAGATCGAGAACACGTCCTCAATAGGCATCAGGAAGGGCTTCTCGATGTCGCGCTCAGGCTGCGGGATGTAAGCATCCACGGCGTCCATGAGCTTGAGGATGCTGTCCTCGCCGTACTCGCCGCTCTTGCCCTCAAGGCCCATCAGCGCCGAGCCCGTCACGACCGGCAGGTCGTCGCCAGGGAACTCGTACTTGCTGAGGAGCTCGCGCACCTCCATATCGACCAGCTCAAGCAGCTCGGCATCGTCGACGATGTCTGCCTTGTTCAGGAAGACGACGATGGCGGGCACG
>CAYXWB010000155.1:0-11976 GCA_964468515.1 uncultured Bradymonadales bacterium
GAGAAGGCGTCGGGCTCGCTCTTAAAGAGCCAATAGCGGCGCGCTGACATGGCCATCCTGCGTGGGGTGACACCTGTGAGGTGGACGACTCACAGGAGGTGGTTAATGTTTTATTGACAGTTGACTTAAGGCGCCTCCGGCGTCGCGATCAGCGCCCTCATGGGTTGCTTGAGCGCGCGTCTAGGCGAAACTCTGCCCAGGTGTTAGTCATGAATCGTCTCATCCTCTTAGAGCTGAGCACCCTCACGGGCTCACCTTGTGTCTCAGTGCTGATGCCTACTCATCCCGCCGGCGCCGCGATCGAGCAAGACCAGCGCGCGATGCGCGAGCTCATCGAGGAGGTCAGCGAGCGCCTCTCACAGCAGCTCGAGCTGATCGAGGCCTTGACGCTCGTATCGCGCCTTGAGGAGCTGTCCTGTGAGCTGCCCTGGCACGACACGCTGGAGGGGCTGGTCCTCTATGTCAACGAGGAGGTCGCCACTTACCTGCTGCTGCCTGAGCCTGTGGCCGCGCAAGTGGTGATTGATGAGCGCTTCGCCACAGGGGAGCTGCTGGCGACGCACGATGAGGTGGTGGCGCTGAGCGCCAAGCGCGTGCGGCGTCGCGCGACCAAGCGCGCTGAGACGCCCGACGCGGATGATGCGCACCTCGCGCTCTGAGCGCCACACCTATTAATCTGAGCGCCACACCCATTAACGTGACGCTCCCACCCCAAGAGCAGCATGAGCGCCCTCGCCGGTGAGGGCGAGGACGCTCATGCATGAGGTGTGGGCGTCTGCGCAGCGAGCCACCAGCCGCGCTAACACCCGAGTGATGCGAGCGATGAGCCACCAACCGCTCAAGCATCTAAGCGCAGTTGTACGGGGCTATGATGGGCACGTCAACTTAAATGATAACGACTTTCAAAATCACACTCAATCAGCTCAGCCCGCCCCTCCCGCGCGGCGCGATGGGCTTGCCAAGGGCGAGAGGATATGGCTCACTGGGTTAGAGAATGAGCGCTCATTCATCGCTTAATCTAACCGAGGGAGACATCCTATGAGCACATCCACGCCGACGTACGACGCGCTGATCACCGCCACCGCGCAGGGCGCAGACGCCTACGCTTGGGAGGTGCCCGATGGATGGCAGCAAGGCCGTGGCGCGTTCGGGGGCCTCGTCACGGGGGCGCTTGTGCGCGCGCTTGAGGTGAGCTTGGATGATCCCACCCGCGCGCTGCGCTCGCTCACGGCGACCTTGTGCGGCCCCGTGCTGCCGGGGCGGGCGCACGTGAAGGTCGAGACGCTGCGCGGCGGCACAGGCGTCACCTCGCTGGCCGCGCGCATTGAGCAAGGCGACGAGGTGCAAGCGCACGCGGTCGGGATCTTTGGCCGTCATCGCGTGGCCGATGGTGACTGGCTCGATCGCCCCGCGCCGGACATGCCCGACTGGCGCGACATGCCTATCGCGCCCATCGCCCCACCGCTCGGGCCAGCGTTCGCGCGGCACATGCGCTATCGCATCGCGGGCGCGCCGCCGCTTGGCGGCAGCGCGGGCACGCGCCACGCGTCGGGCTGGGTCCAAGCGGCCTCACCGGGCGCACCCCGAGACGCCGCCTACTTAGCAGCCCTCATCGACGCGTGGTGGCCCACTGCCTACCAGACCATCACCGCCCCGCGCCCCATGGCCACGCTCGCCTATACGCTTGAGCTCATAGGCGATTGGGAGGGGCTTGATCCCGACGCGCCGCTGTTCTACCAAGCCACCTCATGGGCCGCGCGCGGCGGCTACATGGTGGAGTTTCGTGAGCTGTGGGGCGAGGATGGCCGCTTGATGGCGCTCAACCAGCAGACCATCGCGCTGATCCGCTGAGGCAGCTGCAAAGACACCGCTCGCTTGGACGAGCCTCGCTTAAGATCAGGCGCTGCGATGCACCGCGCGCGAGGTTGTGTGTGAGCGAGGCCCCCGCGAGGTGAGCGCCGCATCGCTCAAGTTAGCCGTGGCGCGATCGGGCTAGGCATCGCGCTGCGAGGTGGCGAAAAAATCGCATCAGACTAAAAATAAACTTAGCCTAAGCTAATTATCCTTGCTTCTCGCTCTGGCGCGTATCATCTTCGCGGTGAGATGATGAGCTAACGCGCGCAATGCGCGCCAAACGAGAGGATGAGAGATCATGGAGAGCTGGTTCGCGCAGCTTGTGCCGTGGCAGCAGGCGCTGCTGGCGACGCTGTTTACTTGGGGGATGACCGCGCTGGGGGCGGCCACGGTGTTCTTCACGCGCGCGGTGAATCAGAAGCTGATGGACGCGATGTTCGGCTTCGCGGGGGGCGTGATGTTGGCGGCGAGCTACTTCTCGCTGCTGGCGCCAGCGATCACGATGGCGGAGGCGCGGGGGGGCGCGCCATGGATCCCAGCCGTGGTGGGCTTTGGGCTGGGAGGCGCGTTCTTATTGGCCGCCGACAAGCTCTTGCCGCACCTGCATGTCTATAAAGCGCGCGCGCAAGCCGAAGGGATCCAGACGAGCTGGCAGCGCAGCGTGCTGCTGGTGCTGGCGATTACGCTGCACAACATCCCCGAGGGCTTGGCGGTGGGCGTCGCGTTCGGAGGGGCGGGGCTCATCCCAGGCGCCACCTTGGCCGCCGCGATCGGCCTGGCGCTGGGGATCGGGATGCAGAACTTCCCCGAGGGGCTCGCCGTATCGATGCCGCTGCGTCGCGAGGGGATGAGCCGCACCAAGAGCTTCATGTATGGGCAGCTCTCAGGGGCGGTGGAGCCGGTGGCGGGCGTGCTGGGCGCGCTGTTCGTGATGTCCGCGCAGCCGCTGCTGCCCTATGCGCTGAGCTTCGCCGCTGGCGCGATGGTGTATGTGGTGGTCGAGGAGGTGATCCCGGCGGCGCAGGAGCACGGTCACACAGACCTTGTGACCATCTGCCTGATGATCGGCTTCATGGTGATGATGACGCTCGATGTCGCCCTGGGGTGAGGCGCGCTGCGCTAATTTGTGTGTTGAATCGTCATGAGCGTTCAATTTTAGGGCGCGCGGTGCGTCATTCTTAGTGACGCGCGACCCATGCTCGCTGCGCCTCACCGCGTCGCGGCGGGGTGCCTGTGGTCGTGCTAACCCAGGCCGCCTTGATGCACAGGCGCGCTGAAGCCGACAGGATGAGCGCGATGCTCACAGCTCCCACCACCTCACTCATGCCCCTGATGCGCCTCCTCATCTTTACCAGCCTCGTCAGCGGCGCGGGCGTAAGCAGCGTGAGCGCGCAAGGCGCGGGTGACAGCGCCCACCACACGTTGAGCGAGGCGCGCTGGGGTGAGGGCGATGTGACGGTGCTCGCGCAAGCGGAGCATCGACACAGGCGCGCTCGCCACGATCGCCGCAACGCGCCGCTTGGTGATGAGGGCGCGCGCGCGATGGCGCAGTCACCTGAGCTGAGCAAGCTCACGCGCCTGGACCTGAGGCGCAGTGGCATAGGTGATGAGGGCGCCAGGGCGCTTGCACAATCACCCTATCTCAAGAACCTCACCTCGCTTGATCTGAGCGGCAATCACATCGGCGCCGCGGGCGCGCGAGCGTTGGCGCAATCGCCCTATCTGAAGCACCTCACCGCTTACGATCTGAGCCACAACCGGATCGGCGATGAGGGCGCCATCGCGCTGGCACAGTCACCTTACATCCGCGCGCTCAAGCGCTTTAACTTGCGGAGCAACCGTATCGGGGTTGCGGGTGCGAGGGCGCTGGCGCAATCCCCCTACATCCGAGCGATCGATCACATCGACCTGAGCGATAACAACGTGGGAGATGATGGCGCCATCGCGCTGGCGCGATCGCCTTATATCCGCCAGATCAAACACCTTGATCTGAGCGACAACCGCATCGGCGCGGCAGGGGCGCGGGCGCTCGCCAGCTCACCTTATATGACCGAGCAGCTCCGCATCACATGGCGCAGGTATGAGACCCGATCACGCGCCAGGGAGTGAGGTTGAGGGACGGCGCGCTCACGCACACCTGTAGCCCGACGAGCCATTTAAGCGCTTGAGGCGATGCATATTTTAGCGCGTCACGAGCGTGGACGTGACGGCACATCCTGAACCCCGCCGTCACGTCCGCGCGCACCGCGCCATGAATGCGCGAGGGCGCTGTCGCGCGTCCACGCGCTTGTCCTCGGTTGAGGAGAGATTAGGTTGTCTCCCGCTTATGCGAGGATGGTGGCTTCTCCCCCTGCTCGCGTGTCCTTATTTTTCGCGCCAAGAGGCCTATTCATGTCAGTGAGCTTGCTTCGCCACGCCATCTTACCGCTCAGCAGCATTTTATTGCTAACCGCTGGTTGCGCGATCCTCCCCCCACCGCCTAGCTCCGCCGCCAAGTTCGTGCGCGCCGCCCCTCGCCCAGAGGCAAAGCCCGTGAAGGGGCAAGTCTCAGTGACGTCAGGGCTCACGAATGTGAACGTGGGCGAGGGGGGTGCCAACTATCTCACCATGTTCCACACGGAGGGTAACTGGACGCACGACCTGCTGGAGCATTATACGCTCGCCACAGGCGTCCAGAATGGCGTGCTCTTGTTGGAGGGGCTCGCGCGCCTGGGCGGCGAGGACTTCAACTACGGCCTGCTCCACGGCGTGGGTGGCCTCTTCAGCCGTGACCAGCCAGAGGGTCTGAGCCCGCTGTACACCACCATGCTCCAGGTCAACGGGGGCCTGTTCGCGCAGCTGAGGTTGACTGAGCGAGGCTACCTGTTCGGCGCTGCGCGCTATACATGGCAGCGCTACAAGGCGGGCGCCGTTGAGCCGCAGTGGTTGCATGGGCCAGGTGGTTCTATCGGGTTCTTATCGCAGACAGACACGACGTTGTCTTGGAGCGTCGAGCTTGGCTATATACGCAACCATGTGTTGGACAGCGACACCGTGAATCCAGAGATCAACGACCAGCCCGCTTACAACCTGTTCAACGCGCTGTTCACCGTGCGCGCGGACGTGCTCTGAGCGCAGCCGCTCACGCGGGCAGCACCTCAAGCGTGAGCAGCGGGTGGGGGGCTCACAGCGTCACACGCGCGGCGTCGAAGGAGCCTTTGAGCGCGGCCACCTCACCACCTGAACAAAAGAACAGACAATGAGACACTGCTTATGCAGCGCGGCCGCCCCAGTCAAGGCTGAGTGTTGGGCTCGGGATCAGACGCAGGCTCGGCCTGAGGACCATACTTGGCGAGCAGGCGATCAAGCGCTGCGGCGAAGCGCTGCTTGTCGCGCTGGCCGAACGGTGCGGGGCCGCCGGTCTGCACGCCGGCCTCGCGCAGATCGTGCATAAAATCCCGCATCGACAGCCGCTCGCGCACGTTCGCCTCAGTATACAGCTCGCCACGGTGGTTGATCCCGAACGCGCCCTTCTCGACGATCTCAGCCGCCAGCGGGATGTCAGCGGTGATCACGATGTCGCCGGGGCTGACGTGCGTGATGATCCAAGAGTCCGCCTCATCCAAGCCCTTGGGGACCACGATGGAGGAGAACAGCGGCCCAGGCGGCGGCTGCATCCAGGCGTTGGCCACGAGGCAGGTGTGCATCTTCTTGCGGGCGGCGGCGCGAAAGATGATCTCGCGCACCACGCGCGGGCAGGCATCAGCGTCGATCCAGATCTTCATCATGTGTTGGGCTCCTGGCAGCAAAAGACGCCTGGCACCAGACCACAGCGCTGGCCCGCGCGCAACCGCCCGTTCAAAGCGCGCCGACGCGCGCGTGGTGAGGCGATGTTTGTGCAAACAGCTTGTCACTAAGCTGTCACAAGGTGCATCTGGGAGAGGTGTCTGAGGTGGAGCTTGGAGGTTTCAGCTGTGAATCATAGGTCAAGGGGCGCGCTGCTCGCGTGCTGCATCATGCTCGGTGTATCGCTCAGCGCGCAGCGCGAGGCGCGCGCGCAAGCGCCGAGCGAGGGTTGGTCAGCGCGCGCAGATGACCCCGTGGTGCGAGGCGCGCCCAAGGAGACACCGAGCGCGGGGCGGCGCGCGGCTGCGATCAGCGCCGCTTTGCTGCCGGGACTCTTTTGGCATGGCCTGGGGCACCTGACGCTCGGGGAGGTTGAGACAGCGCATCGGCTGGCTTGGCTTGAGTCGGCTGGCTTGCTGGTGGCCGGGATGAGCGCGGGCGCGCTCGTGACCACGGGCGCCTCACCGCGCGCGATGCCGTGGAGCATCTGGGGGGCGATTGGCGGCGGCGGCGTGTTCTTCTTGAGCTGGATGGCCGACATCTACGGCGTCGCCGCCGCTGGCGAGGGGGCGCTCGCGCCGCGCGCGTCCGCGCCGTGGACGGGGCGCGCGGGCTACCTGTACGCCTACGATCCGCAGTTTGCGGGGCGCCACGCGGCGCTGGTCGATGTCACAGGCTGGTGGCACACCGTGTGGGCTCGCCCCGCGCTGATGTGGGGCCCAGGGATCGACAACCCGCGCGGGCGGCTCGATCTGGGCTGGCGGCTGTGGGGGCCAAGGCCCGGCCAGTATGGCGAGCAGAGCTGGCTGGAGGCGCGCGCGGGCAGCGCCTATCAGTGGTACGGCGAGGAGCAGTTCACGAGCTGGACCACGGAGCTGACGCTCGCGGGGAGGCTTGATCTGATGCGGATTGGCCCCACGATGCGCGGCGCTTACGCGCAGGGCAGCTTGGGGCTCGGCTGGGATGAGGTGGACTATCGCCTGCCAGGGGTGTCGAACGAGCTGCAGGGGCTGCTCCTTGGCGGCTTCGGCTTTGGCGTGTACCTGCCCGGTGAGGATCCGCGCGGCGGCGGCGAGGTCGAGCTCTACTACGATCATCGCCGCGATGATCTGGTGTCGGGCCTTGGGACCACGGGCTTAGGGGGCGGCTTCTTAGGCTACTTTGGGCTGCGCGCGAGCGCGTGGGTGGGCGGCTGGTGGGGCGTCGAGGCCGACCTGCGCGCGGGCTCCGCGTATGTGGCGGGGCTCAACCTGATCTGGCGAGCGGGAGGTGATGATGCGACGCGCTGAACACAGGCTGGCGCTGTTGCTGGCGCTGATGATGATGAGCTGCTTGGAGCCTGGCGCGGAGCGCGCCAGGCTTGACCTGAGCATCGGGCGCGCCACGCACGAGGGCGCGCGCTTTGAGGTTAAAGATGGCTTGGCCGCGCTGCGGCGCTTCGAGGGGGAGGTGGTCGAGCTGTGGTTACAGGCGCCGCAGATCACGCTCACGATCACGCCAGCGGGCGCGGATCAGGCCTTCACGATCGAGGCGCACAACGCGATGGGCGATGCGCAGCTCCTCGTGACAAGCGGCGCGGCGGAGGTTCAAGCAGCGGGCATGCCCGATGACTGGCCTACATTGCGGCGATGGCGGGTGCAGGCTCAAGGCAACGGGCCGCTCACCCTGACCCTTGGGCCGCCCGACTGGGAAGATCGCGACGCGTGGCGCTTTGGGGTGTTGGGCGACATTCAAGACGCCATCGACACCTTTGATGAGGTCATTGAGGTGGTCAACCGCCAGGACATCCGCTTCGTGCTGGGGGTGGGCGACATGACGGAGCAAGGAGCGCGCGAGCAGCTTGAGCGCTTGCAGCGTGAGCTGCGCGCGATGCGGGTGCCGCTGTATACGCCGCCAGGCAACCATGAGCTAGGGGTGGCGCCGGGGCCTTGGTATGAGCTGTTCGGGCGAGGCAGCTTCCACTTCGTCTATCGCGGCGTGCATTTTACGGCCTTAGACGTGGGCAACGCGTCGCTCGCGCCGCAGGTCTATGATTGGTTGGATGAATGGCTCGACGCGGGGCGTGACGCGGTGCATGTCGTGGCGCAGCATTATCCACCGGTCGATCCTGTGGGCGCGCGCTCAGGCTCATTTCGCAGCCGCAAGGAGGCCGCCAAGCTGCTGCGCAGGCTGGCGGCGTCAGGCGTGGACTTGACCTTATATGGCCACATTCACTCCTACTATGCCTTTGAGAACGCGGGCATCCCGGCCTACATCACCGGCGGCTGCGGCGCGATCCCCGAGGAGTTTGACGGCATCGCTCGCCACTTCTTGGTGGTGACGCTCGACGCTGACGATGGCGTGCGTGATGTGGGCTTGGTGCGGGTGGATTGCTCGCGCGATGATGCGCGCGGCTAGACGCCGCATGCGCGCGCTGGCTACTATCATCGCGCGCGTCGCATGGGCGGCACGTTCAACCCAGGAGTGACCGATGAGCGCGAGCGAGCACGAGGCGTTAATCCGCAGGTTTTACGAGGCCTTCGCGCGTCGCGACGGTGAGGCGATGGCGGCCTGCTATCACCCTGACGCGACGTTCTCAGATCCAGCGTTTGCGCACCTCCAGGGCGCTGAGCCGGGGCACATGTGGCGCATGCTGACCTCGCGCGCGCCTGACCTGGAGGTGACCTTTAGCGACGTGCGCGCCAGCGACACCGAGGGCAGCGCGACGTGGCGCGCGGCGTACACGTTCTCCGCGACCAAGCGCCATGTCATCAACCACATCAAGGCGAATTTCACGTTTCGCGACGGGCTGATCCTGACGCACAAGGACGAGTTCGACTTCCACACCTGGAGCAAGCAAGCGCTGGGGTTGCCTGGGCTCTTGCTAGGCTGGAGCGGCTTCTTGAAGAGCAAGGTGCGATCGCAGGCGATGGCGGGGCTGCGCGCGTGGGAGCGCAAGCACGCCGACGGGTCGTGAGCCAGGCGTGGGCGCCGTATCAGGCGCCGCCCGCGCTGCGCAACGCCCACGCGCACACGATCTACGCCAGCGCCTTGCGCCGCGTGCCTGACGCGCCTGCCTATGCGCCCGAGCTCGTCGACACACCTGATGGGGACCTCTTAGAGCTAGGCTGGGCGCGGGTGCCCGGGGCGCGGGCTGTGGCGATCCTGTCGCACGGGCTGGAGGGACACACGCGCAGGCCCTACATGCTGGGCATGGCGCGCGCGCTCAACGCGCAACACATCGACGCGCTGGCGTGGAGCTATCGCGGCTGCGGCGCGACGCTCAACCGCACTCTGCGGCTGTATCACAACGGCGCCACCGACGACCTCGACGTCGTGGTCCAGCACGCGCTGTCGCGGGGTTATGCGTCGGTCTTCTTGATCGGCTTCAGCATGGGCGGCAACCTGACGATGCTCTACTTGGGCCAGCAAGGGCGCGCGCTCGACGCGCGCGTGGCGGGGTTCGTGGCGTTGTCCGCGCCGTGCGATCTGCGCGACAGCGCCGCCGCGCTGTCACAGGGCGTGGGGCTCATCTACGCGCAGCACTTCTTGCGCACGCTGCGTCAAAAAGTGCGCCTCAAGGCGGCGCAGTTCCCCGGCGCGCTGGAGCTGCGCGGCCTGAGCGCGATCACAACCTTTCGCCAGTTCGATGAGCGCTACACCGCGCCGCTGCACGGCTTCAAAGACGCGCAAGATTACTGGACGCGATGCAGCGCGCGCCCGCTCATCCCAGAGATCGCCGCGCCGGGGCTGATCCTCAGCGCGGCGGATGACCCGTTCTTGCAGGGCGGCGCTTATCCCCACGCGGAGGTCGCGGCCAACCCCAACGTGCGCATGGAGATCCCTAGGCATGGCGGCCACGTCGGCTTCGTGAGCTGGGATGATGACGCCTACTGGTCGGAGCGGCGCGCCGTCGCTTTCTTGGGAGCGCAGGTGCGCGACGCAGGGCGCGTCTGAGGCGAGCGGGTTGACGAGCGCCGCCTCGCATCGGGCGATGCGACGGGACACGCGCGAGGTCGTGCGTGAGCAGGCGGCGCCGATGACCCGTCGCGTCGCCCGATGCGAGGCCAGCGCGAGGAGGCGTGGCGTGAGCGCTGACGCGGCCACGCCACAGGCGGATTATTCGGCGGGCGAGCTGACCTTGAGGCCGATGATGGCGACGATGAGCAGGCCGATGAAGAAGACGCGCGCCCAAGAGAACGGCTCGCGCAGCACTGCCATCCCGAGGATCGCCGCGCCTGCTGCGCCGATGCCGACCCACACGCCATAGGCGGTGCCCATGGGGATGTGACGCAGCGCCTGAGACAGCATCCAGAAGCTCGCGCCCATGGTGACCAGCGTGAGCACCGACGGGACTAGGCGTGTGAAGCCCTCGGTGTATTTCAGGCCGATAGCCCAGCACACCTCTAACAGCCCGGCGACGATCAGGTAGACCCAGGGTGACATGAGCAACCTCCTGGCGTCGTCTTATCCTGACCCGGTACGGCGCGTCTCGTCGGGGCGCTCCCCATGAGCGCGGGGCGAACCTTAGTCACGCTCACGCGCCTGTCGAGGCGGCGCGCAGGCGGTTGCGTCGGCGCTGGGCCAAGCCTTCGATGGTGTAGAGCAGCAGCCCCGACCAGATCAGCGCGAAGCCGACGAGCCGCGTCAGGGTGAAGGGCTCCTTGTAGAGCAGCACGCCGAGCAGGAACTGGATGGAGGGGGCGAGGTACTGGAGGATGCCGACGGCGGTGAGCGTGAGGCGACGCACGGCGGCGGCGAAGCACAAGAGCGGCAGCGCGGTGGCCACGCCTGAGAAGATCAGCAAGCCGTGGGTGCGCGCGTCGGTGACACCGAACGCGCCCTCGCCCGTGCTGTGCAACCAGATGAGGTAGCCGAGCGCGGGCAGGCACAAGAGCGCCGTCTCCAGGCTCAGGCCTTCGAGCGCGCCCAGCGGCGCCTTCTTCTTGATGAGGCCGTAGACGGCGAACGTGCCCGCCAGGGTGAGCGCGATCCAGGGCGGCTGGCCATAGGCGAGCGTGAGGTAGAGCACGCCGCAGCCGGCCACCGCGATCGCCGCCCACTGCGCGGGGCGCGGGCGCTCTCCTAAGAGCAACGCCCCGAACAAGACGTTCACCAGCGGGTTGATAAAATAACCCAGCGCCGTCTCGACCACATGCCCCGAGTTCACCGACCAGATGTACAAGCCCCAGTTGACCGCGAGGAAGCTCGCTGCGGCCAGGTACGCGATGATGATCATGGGCTGCGCGATGACTGAGCGCGCCCACTGCCAGCGCCGACGCAAGCCCAGCAGCGCGCCCACGAACAGCAGCGACCAGACCATCCGATGCGCCAGGATCTCGCCAGCGGGGATCGCCTGCAAGAACTTCCAATAGATGGGGAAGAAGCCCCACATCAGATAAGCGCCCAGGCCGTAGGCTAGGCCGAGGTTGGCCTCACGGGCCGCGTCCTCACGCATGGCGAAAACTCCTCAAGCGCGGGGCATCCGCTCACGAGCGCCAGTAGCACGGCGCTGACGCATCGGCAATGATGCGCGCGCTGAAAATCATTCGCGCGGCCCTTGTCAGCGCTATAGGCCCTGCCGTAGTGAAGGAGGGAGCATGTGCGCCGCGCGCGCACCGTGTTGAGAACAGAACAGGCGCTGTCAGCGCTCAGGAGTGACGCGATGGGTCGCATCTTTGAAGTCCGCAAGTCCACGATGTTCGCGCGCTGGGATCGCATGGCCAAGGCCTTCACCCGGCTGTCCAAGGAGCTGACGATCGCCGTCAAGGCGGGCGGCCCCAACCCCGACTACAACCCCGCGCTGCGCCGCGTGTTGCAGAACTGCCGCGCGGCCAACATGCCCAAGGCCAACATTGAGGCCGCCATCAAGCGCGCCGTGGGCGATGACTCCGCCGATTACGCCGAGATCATCTACGAGGGCTACGCCCCCCACGGCGTCGCCCTGCTCATTGAGACGGCCACCGACAACAACACCCGCACCGTCGCCAACGTCCGCATGCACTTTAACAAGGGCAACGGCAACATGGGCTCCACGGGCAGCGTCGCCTACATGTTCAACCGCATGGGCGTGTTCCGGCTCAACCCCGAGGGCTTAGACGCCGAGGAGCTTGAGCTTGAGCTGATCGATCATGGCCTGGAGGAGATGGGCGAGGGCGAGAGCGACAAGGGCGAGACGCAGCTCATCGTGCGCTGCCCGTTCAATGACTTTGGCAAGATGCAGGCGGCCCTTGAGGCGCGCGGCATCACGCCCATCTCAGCCGAGTCGGAGTACATCCCCACGGTCTTCACCGAGCTGCCTGAGGATCAGGCGCAGGA
>CAYXWB010000156.1:0-11884 GCA_964468515.1 uncultured Bradymonadales bacterium
CCACGCTGGAGGTCGGCAAGATCGGCTACACGGGCGGCCCCGTGTGGGCGCGCAGTGAGCTGGTGGAGATCGCCATTGAGGGGGTGAAGACGCACGCGGCGTATCCACACTCAGGCATCGACGCAGTGCTCGTGGCGAGCCAGGTGGTGGTGGCGCTGCAGTCGGTGGTGTCGCGTGGGATCGACGCGCGCCAGCCGTGCGTCTTGAGCGTGGGCAAGCTTGAGGCGGGTGAGTCGTATAATATCATCGCGGACAGCGCGCGGTTGACGGGGATCTTGCGCAGCCTGTCGGATGAGACCTCGGCCACGGCGCGCGCGCAGATCGAGCGGATCGTGGCAGGGGTGTGCGCGGGCTTTGGGGCGACAGGCCGCGTGAAGTTCACGCCTGGGGCGAGGCTGACGGCCAACGCGCCACAGCTTGAGGCAAGCGTGGTGTCGCTGCTGCGCGAGGCGGTCGGTGAGGCGCGGCTGGTGGCGCACCTGCCGCAGCTCGGGGCGGAAGACTTCGCGGCGTTCTCGACGCGGGTGCCGGGGTGTTATCTGTTCTTGGGCGTGAGGAACGAGGGCGCGGGCATCACGCACATGATCCACACGCCGCGCTTTGACGTGGATGAGGCGTGCTTGGCGCTGGGCGTGGAGGCGATGACGGCGGCGCTGCTGGGCTTGGGCGCGCGCTGGTAGGTGTGAGTGAGCCGCGCGCGCGTTGCGCGCGGGCGCAGACGGGGCTAGAGTGCGCGACGCTGCGCGAGCGAAGCGCGGGATTTTTGATCGTGGGACGATCTTTAAAGACACGACAGCGAGCCAAGGGAGCGATAAGATGAAGTCAGATATGAACGGCATCGTGCGTCAGGCGCAGAAGATGCAGAACCAGATCGCGAAGATCCAAGAGGAGTTTGGCAAGCGCAAGGTGGAGGCCTCGACGGGCGGCGGCGCGGTGGTGGCGGTGGTGAACGGGCAGCAGGAGCTGCTGGCGCTGCGCATCAACCCGGAGGTGGTCAACGCCGAGGACGTGGAGATGCTGCAAGAGATGGTGGTGGGCGCGGTGAACCAAGCGATGAAGAGCGCTGGCGAGATGCTGAACTCAGAGATCGAGAAGGTCACGGGCGGCTTCAACGTGCCGGGCCTGTTCTGATCGCGCTCCCAAGCCTGGGCTCTCATCGCAGCGCGCTGATCATCAACGAGTGCGTGAACAGCATGGGGGCGGCGGCCGCAGGGGTCGCCGCCTCAAGAGCACATCATGAGAGAGGCCAGGCGATGAAGACGACCGATCCGATCACGAACTTGATCAACGCGTTCTCGCGGCTGCCGGGGATTGGCGAGCGCACGGCGTCGCGGCTCGCGTTCCACGTGCTGAACCAGCCGCCGGAGCTTGCGCGCGACTTGGCGCAGGCGCTGGTGGAGGTGAAGGAGCGGGTGGGGTTTTGCAGGCGCTGCTGCAACCTGACGGAGCATGAGCTGTGCCACATCTGCGCCAACACCAAGCGTGATCGCGCTCGCCTGTGCGTGGTGGAGAGCTCGCCGGATCTGCGCGCGATCGAGAACACGGGTGAGTTTCGCGGCACGTATCATGTGCTGCACGGGCTGATCAGCCCCTTGGAGGGGGTGGGGCCGGACGACATCCACATCGCGGAGCTGCTCAAGCGGCTGCAGCCGACGCCGCCCCCTGAGGAGGCGCACTATGATGAGGCGCTGCGCGAGCAGATCGAGGAGGTGATCGTGGCGACCAGCCCGTCGGTGGACGGGGAGGCGACGTCGCTGTATCTGACGCGCCTGCTCAAGCCGCTGGGGATCAAGGTGAGCCGCATCGCAAGCGGCGTGCCGATCGGCTCGGAGCTGGAGTATACGGACCGGATGACGCTGTCGCGGGCGATCTTGGAGCGTCGCACGCTGTGAAGTTGAGCGCGCGCAAGAAACGTTGCCAGCGTGAACATGCGTGTGCTAGGTTGTCTGCGGTAGAAGCGCTCGCCACGCTGAACAAGCCCAACGCGCGGTCCACTGCACCAGCGGGACCGAGCGCCAAGGTGCAGCGCAAGCGAGCTAGGCGGCGTCTGAGGCACGAGGGTGCGCACGCTGCGCGGCCAAAAGCGGATGAGAGTCGTCTACACACCAAGACAGCTTGGCCTTGCGCAGCCCCGCGCGTTTGGCGGTGTGTCAGACGGGGTATCGAGGAGATCCTCTGATGATTATATATGAGGAGGAGCACACCCAGCTCACCCAGGTGTGCCATCGCTTAGCGCAGGACGCGCTGGCGAAGGCGATCTTCGTGGTGGACAAGGATGGGCAGCTCGTCACGGAGACCGGCGAGACAGCCGGGATCGACACGACGGGGTTCTCCTCGCTGGTGGCAGGTTCGACGGCGGCGACCGGGGGCTTGGCGCAGATGCTCGGGGAGCGCGAGTTCCCGGTGCACTTCCATGAGGGGGAGCACACGCACGTGCACGTGTCAGTGCTGGCCCAGGAGCTGATCCTGGTGGTGATCTTCGACGATCGCTCAAGCTTGGGCTTGGTGCGGCTGCGCGTGAAGCGGGCCTACGCTGAGGTGCTCAAGATCCTCGATCGTGTGAAGGTGCGCATGGGCGATGAGACGCAAAAGCTCGACATCTTCGGTGAGATCACTGATGATGATATCGACAGCTTGTTCAATGACACGTTCTGATCCTGGATCGTCAGGCGCCTCGGCGCACCTCACGGCTTTGTTTTTCGTGACAAATGTTGTGAGCATGATACGAAGCATTCTAGTACGCGCCGCGACCCTGCGGCGCACTCGCCCCGCAACGGGCGGTCCATCGAAGGCAGGTGCGCGCCGTCTCACATGAGGCGCGGGCCAGGGCGATGACGAGCAGGTGGTATGTCGTTTATTAACTATGCGCAGCGCGAGATCATCCTCAAGATCGTCTATTACGGTCCGGGGCTCTGCGGCAAGACGACCAACATCAAGTTCATCTACGCCGGGACCAATCCCGACGCGCGTGGCAAGCTGATCAGCTTGGAGACCAAGCAAGAGCGCACGCTCTTCTTCGACTTCTTGCCGTTGCAGCTGCCCGCCATTCGCGGCTTTAAGACGCGCCTGCACCTCTACTCGGTGCCCGGTCAGCTGTTCTATAGCGCCAGCCGCAAGCTCATCATGAAGGGCGCCGATGGCGTCATCTTCGTGGCCGACAGCCAGCGCGCTCGCAAAGAGGCGAACATCATCTCGATGGAGGATCTCAAGGAGAACCTCGTGGCTTATGGCTACGACATCCACAAGATCCCGTTCGTCATCCAGTACAACAAGCGCGACTTGCCCACCTCCATGCCGCTTGATGAGCTGCGCGCGGACCTCAACCCCAAGGGTGAGTTCCCCGAGTTCGAGGCGTGCGCCGTCGCGCCCGATGGCCCCGGCGTGTTCGAGACGCTCAAGCACGTCGTCAAGCTCATCCTCATGGAGCTGCGCAAGACCAAGTGATGCGGCGCGTTAAGCGCGCGTCAGCGAGCGAGGCCGCGACAGCTCGAGCTGTCGCGGCCTCGCGCACTCTGTGACGCACCTCTAAGCCCTCACGATGGGAGCTGCTATGCCCTCACGACCTCACCTCATCCTCGCGATCGCCAGCCTGCTGGTGTGGTGTGGCTGCGCCTCCACGGCGGCGCCCGGTGACGCCGCTGATGCGGCGAAGCCGCAGGGCGCGCCCAAGGCGCGTCTGGAGCGGCCCAGCGAAGGCGCGCTCGGTACAATGCGCGTCATCGCCAAGATCCAGTGGTCCGAGCCCCTGGGGCAGTACCTCATCGGCGTGGACCCCGACCAGCGCCACGCCTTCTTGCACTTGGAGGGGCGCCAGCCTCAGCGCCGCTTCGCCATCGACACCATCTCGCTTGAGACGGGGCGGCGCGTCGAGCGCTGGGAGGCCAGCGTCGAGCACGCCGCGCGCTTGGTCAACGCTTACCCGCGCTTTCGCACCATCAGCGGCAGCTTCAGCGAGGATCTGGCGCGCTATGCGTCGTTCATCCGACGCGCAGGGCCGTGGAGCGGTCGCGAGGGGGCGTCGCTCCTGGGCGTGAGCGCCAGCCCCAACGGGCGCTACGCGATCTATGGCACCAGCCCTGACGGCGATCGCGACGGCGACTGGCTGATGCTCACGGCGCTGCCCGACGCGCAGTCCACGCGCAGGCTGGATGATGGCCTGCGCGCCAGCTATCGGCCTAACTTCTCTCCCGACTCCTCGCGCGTGGCCTGGATCGGCGGCAGCCCCAAGTTCGCCCAAGGTGGCCAGCACGTCGGCTATGTGCTCCATGTGGCTGAGCTGGGCGGTCGCCCCGAGGCGCTGCCCGAGGTGCGCGATGTGATGGGCGCGCCGCTGTGGACCCCCGACAGCCAGACCTTGCATGTGGTCGCCACCATGGAGGGGCTGACCCGGTGCGTGCTGCGCGTTGACGTGAAGACGCGCCAGTCGCGCGAGCTGATGTGTCACGAGGGCAGCATCGACATGATCGCCTCCCCCGATGGCGCCCGCCTGCTGCTCTTGTTGCAGCACCCCGCTCAAGCCGAGGCGGCCCCGCGCCAGCTCGTGCTGCTCGATCCGGAGCGCCCCGATCCGGTGGCGACGCATGAGGTCGTGGCGCCGATGGGGATGGGGCCGTTCGGGCAGTTCGTGCGCCACGATCGCGTGGCGCTGTTCACGCACGGCGGCCAGCGCGTGCTCTTGATGAACCCCGAGGATGGCGTGGTCGAGCAGGAGGTGAGCTTGCCTGAGGGGGAGACCTTCACGGGCCGCCACACCACACAGGTGGCGGGGGACGAGCTGATCTTGCTGCGTCAGAGCGAGGCGGGCGGCGCGCTGGTGGGGATCAAAGTGCGCTGATCCCACCAGCGCGTCAGCTGGGATCAGGTCGCCAAGAACTGGCGCGCCTCGTCGGCCACCTCGTCGAGGCAGCCCGGCTCAAATGGCGAGCGCAACCCAGCGCTCGCCACGAGCTGGCTAAAGGGCAGCGCGCCGCCGAGCTTCGAGAGCGCGACATAGGCGCTCATGGCCGCTTGCGGATCGCGCTTGTGCCAAGCCCAGAACTGCAGCGCGCAGCACTGCGCCAGCGTATAATCAATGTAATAGAAGGGCAGCTCATAGATGTGCGCCTGGAGCTGCCAGCGCCGCCCCGTGGCCAGCGGCGCGACGTCGCCCCACTGGCGCCACGGCATGTACTCGGCCTCAAGCTTGGCCCACAGCGCGACGCGCTCTTGAGGCGTCAGCTCGGGGCGCGCGTAGACCTCGTGCTGGAAGTGATCGACGCACGCGCCATAAGGCAAGAACAGCAAGCTCTCGGCCATGTGCGCTCGCCTGAACCGATGCGCCTCCTCGCCGAAGAAGCGCTCCATGTGCTCCCAGGCCAAGAACTCCAAGCTCATGGAGTGGATCTCAGCCGCCTCCATCGTGGGCCAGTGATAGGCCTGGAGGGGCTGGTTCTGGCTCGCGCTGGCGTACTGGAAGGCGTGGCCAAGCTCATGCGTGAAGACCTCAATGTCACCGCGCGTGCCGTTAAAGTTGGCGAACACGAACGGCAGGCCCGTGGTGGGGACCTCCGTACAGTAGCCGCCGCCCGCCTTGCCCTCGCGCGACTTCAGGTCGAGGTAGCCGTGATCGGCCATGTCGCGAAACAGCGTGTCGAGGCCGTGGCCCATGGCGTCGAACATCTCGCGGGCGCGCTCCACCATCCAGTCGTGATCGCCCTGGGGGGCTGGCGCGGCGCGGTCGTCGTGCAGCGCCTCATCCCAGGCCATGACCCGATCGATGCCCAGCAGCGCGGCCTGCTCGCGGCGCAGCTGCGTGGCGATGGGGACGATCACCCGGCGGATCTCATCGCGCCACAGCGCGACCTGCTCGTGGGTGTAGTCAGTGCGCTGGAGCTTGCGATAGGCCAAGGCGGTGTAGTGGGGCAATCCGAGCTTCTTGGCCATGGTGGCACGCACGGTGACCAGCGCATCATAGATGCGGTCAAGCTCAGCGCTGACGCGCTGGACCCACGCCCAGCGCGCCTGCTCGGCCTCGTGGCGCAGGCTGCGATCGGGATCGGAGGCGAACTTGCGCAGCTCCGACAGGTTGTAGGACTCGCCGCGCAGCTCGACCTGGGCGCCCGAGACGAGCGCGACGTACTCGGCTTGCAGGTTGGCCTCGTGGACCATGTCATCCTGGATGGCCGGATCGAAGCTCTGCACGTCACAGGACCAGAGGTTGAAGGCGTGCTGACCCAGGCGCTGCTCCAAGTCGGCGCGCCAGCGGCTGGCGAGCAGCGCGCGCTTGAAGCGGTCGTTGAGGGCGACCATCTGGGGGCGCGCGGCGTCGGCGCGCTCGCGCGTGGCCACCGCGTCGGCGTCGCGGGTGTCTTGGGTGAAGCGCACATGGGCCAAGCAGAACCACAGCTCGGCTTGACGGCCGAGGACCTCAAACTGCTCCACGATGGCGCGGGCAGCGTCGGCGCTGGGCGCCTCATCAAGCTTGGTGATGAGGTCATCCACCTGGGCGCCGAGGGCGTCGAGGTCGGGTGCATCCGCACGCAGGGTGTCAAAGCGTGAGATCATGAGGGCAGGCTCCAGCAAGAGAGGGAGGATAGAGGACAGACGAGCCTGAGGCGACGCGTCGAAGCTTGGCGCAAGGATACAGCGCGCGCGCGGGCGCGCAACCCCAGACCGTGAGGGAGCTGGTGGCGCGCCAATCCCCTTGCATTGGGTAGGTGTTTCGCATAAAAGCGGTGCCTTGCGCCCGGCTTGGGGCCGGGGTCTGCGCACTGTTTGCAAAAGCCACAGCGCGCGCCATGAGGAGCGCGCGTGAGGCGCGGATATGCGGGCTGAGCCTTGTGAGCCAGCCCGGGTGAGGAGCACAAGCACCATGTCGACTCAGGACCACCTGTTCACCTCCGAGTCCGTCTCCGAGGGGCACCCCGATAAGATGGCCGATCAGATCTCGGACGCCGTGCTCGACGCCATCTTGGCGCAAGACAAGCACGCGAAGGTCGCCTGCGAGACGATCGTGACCACGGGCTTGGCCATGATCTTTGGCGAGGTCACCACGAGCGCCGAGGTGGACTATGCACAGCTCGTGCGCAAGACGATCCGGGGCATCGGCTACACCTCAGCGGCGGACTTCTACTTTGACGCTAACACCTGTTGTGTGCAGGTCGCGTTGGGCCGCCAGAGCCCCGACATCGCGCAGGGCGTGATCGTCGAGATGGGGGAGGTCAAGGAGCAGGGCGCGGGCGATCAGGGCTTAATGTTCGGCTACGCGTGCGATGAGACCGACGAGCTGATGCCCATGCCAGTGATGACCTCGCACAAGCTGGTGCATCGTCTGGCCCAGCTGCGCAAGTCCGGGGAGGTCGACTTCTTCGGCCCTGACAGCAAGAGCCAAGTGTCGGTTCGCTATGTGAACAACGTGCCGCAGGCGATCGACGCGGTGGTCGTCTCGACGCAGCATTTGGATCGCGTGAGCAACGAGCAGGTCCGCGAGGCGGTGATGGAGCTTGTGATCAAGCCGATCCTGCCCGCGCACCTGTTGCACCGCGACACGAAGTTCCACATCAACCCCACGGGGCGGTTCGTGATCGGCGGCCCGCAGGGCGACGCCGGCCTCACCGGGCGCAAGATCATCGTGGACACTTACGGCGGCATGGGCCGTCATGGCGGCGGCGCGTTCAGCGGCAAGGATCCGTCGAAGGTGGATCGCTCAGCGGCGTATATGGCGCGCTACATCGCCAAGAACATCGTGGCGGCGAAGCTCGCCAAGCGCTGCGAGGTGCAGCTGGCCTACGCGATCGGCGTGGCGGAGCCCGTGAGCGTGATGGTGAACACGTTCGGGACGGCGACCTTGGACGAGGTGAAGATCGCGCAGCTGGTGCGCGAGCACTTTGAGCTGAAGCCTGCCGGGATCATCGCGAGCCTCGATCTGCTGCGCCCGATCTACCAGGAGACGGCGGCGTATGGCCACTTCGGTCGCGCGCACTTCCCCTGGGAGCAGACGGATCGGGCTGAGGCGCTGCGGGCCAGCTGAGCGTGGCGCTTGAGGGGCGCGCGTCGTGAGGAGCGCGCGTGGATGACACGCGTTGATCCTTGTGGCGCGCGCGCTCTCTGGGTTAAGCTGCGCTCTGCTTGCGATTCAGCTTAGGTGTGCTCTTGTGTTTGGCGAGCGTCAGCGATCGCAGCGGCGATAACTGGCGATTGTGGGTCAGGTTGAGGTGTATGGACACAGCTGTGAAGCGAACCTTGGCGAGCGCGCTTGTGGCTGCGGCGTGGCTGCTGTCAGGCTGCGGCCCCGCGCGCTCAACGCTGGTCATCAGCCAAGCGGAGGCGGCCATGGAGCGCGCGCGGGTGGCCGAGGCGCATCTGAGCGCGCCCTATGAGTATTATGGGGCGAAGCTGTACTTGCACAAGGCCAAGGAGGAGTGGGGCTACTCGGACTTCGAGGCGTCTCGTCAGTACGCGGTCGAGGCGCAGCGTCAAGCGGACGCCGCGCTGCGCAAGGCCAAAGAGGATCCGTGGGAGGGCTCACCCGTGCCCGATGAGGCGCTTGATAAGGCGAGCCAGGAGCGCGCGCGTGAGCGCGAGGCGATGGAGCGTCGCCGCCGCGCGCCGGTGGTGGTCGACCCCGCCGAGGAGATCAACCGCGCGCGCTAGTCACGACTGTTCAGCCTCACCGCGCCGCACGCGCTGCTAGCCCGTGCGCGCCTTCACTGATTGGACCAGGGCAAGCCGACATGAGAACCCCTCGCCTGCGTCGCCAGGCCGCCCGCTTCGGGCTCTTGGCGGCCCTCTCCCTCGCGCTCTACGGCTGTAGCAGCTCCGCCAAGCTGCGCGGACAAGCTGAACAGGTCAGGGCGATGACCGACGCGATCGAGTCGCGCGCCTATCGCTGCGCGCCGCGTGAGCTCGCCGAGGCGCGCGCGAACACTGAGTTTGGCCTCTACGAGCTAGAGCAGGGCGACTTCGTGCGCGCGGGCAAGCACCTCACCCAAGCAGAGGTCAACGCCAAGGCCGCTGACAAGCTCAGTGATTTTGATCAGTGCAAGGATCAGCAGGTCGCCATCAACATCGACGCCACCCCCCGCGTGGAGGTCGTCGAGCTGAAGCCACAGCCCAAAGATCGTGACGGCGATGGCCTGCTGGATGATGCGGATCAGTGCCCGGATGAGCCCGAAGACTTCGACGGCTTCGAGGATCAAGACGGCTGTCTCGATCTGGACAATGATCAGGACGGCGTCCCCGACGCGCAAGATCAGTGCCCGGATGAGCCAGAGGACAAGGACGGCTTCCAAGATGAGGATGGCTGCCCTGACCTGGACAATGACGGCGATGGCATCCTCGACATCAACGATCAGTGCCCGCTGGAGGCCGAGGACTTCGACGGCTTCCAAGACGACGACGGTTGCCCCGATACGGACAATGACGGCGATGGCATCCTCGACGTCAACGATCAGTGCCCGAATGAGCCTGAGAATTATAACGGTAATCAGGATGAGGACGGCTGCCCTGACGAGGATTACAAGCGGATCAAGGTCGAAGATGAGCAGATCCGGCTCAATGAGCAGGTGTTCTTCAGGACCAACAAGTCTACGATCATGCCGGTCAGCTACCCGCTGCTGGATGAGGTCGCGGACGTGCTGGTCAAGAACCCGCAGATCTCTGTGCGGGTGGAGGGGCACACCGATGATCGCGGCAGCGCGAAGCTCAACAAGAAGCTGAGCCAAGATCGTGCTGACTCAGTGCGCAAGTATCTGGCCGGACGAGGCGTCTCGCTCGATCGGATGGAGGCCATCGGCTATGGCAAGGATCGCCCCATTGAGGACAACACGACCGAGGCCGGTCGCGCGGCCAACCGTCGCGTTGAGATTCATATCACCAAGCGTTGAGCGAGACCGGGCGCCTCACGCGCCCGGAATGGATGTCTGCCCGTGATGATGCCCACGCCCCAAACCTGCCGCGCGCGAGCTGTCGCGCCCCTCGTCGTCGCCGCGCTGTGGTGCGTCGCGCCCCAAGCGGCGTACGCGCAAGATGAGACGCGCTTGGCTAAAGCGCTGGCCGATGCGACCGAAGACTATGACCTGCTCATGCTGGATGAGGCCGAGCAGAAGCTGCGCGAGGCCATCGCCTATGCGGAGAAGCAGCAGCTGCGCGGGCCTCAGGTGGGCAAGCTGCATGTCATGCTGGCCATCGTCATCTACGCGCGCGATCGCGATCCGCGCGCCACGGAGGCGATCCTCGTCAAGGCCGTGGAGGCCGATCCGCAGGCGCAGATCGAGGGCGTCTATGAGACGCCCGATCTGACCAAGCTGATGAACGACGCGCGCAAGAAGGCCAAGCCCGCGCCCTCGCAGCCGCCAAAGCCTGGCGCCGTGTCGGAGTTTCGTCACGCCCCGATCACCCGCGCGACGGGCAACCAGCCGCTGACGGTCGAGGCGTTCGTCCCGCAAGACATGCCCGTCTTCCGCATGTTCGTGTACCACCGTCGCTACGGCGAGGAGGGGTTCAAGAGCGCGGAGCTGGACATCGATCGTGCGGATCCGTCGCGGTTTGTGGCCGTGATCCCCGCCGATCAGGTGCGCACGCGCCTGATCGAGTACTACATCGTGGGCCAAGATCGCGCGGGCCGCGCGCTGGCGCGCTTCGCCGATGAGGCCAACCCCGCCACGATCCTGGTGTCAGGGGCCAGCGGCGCCGGTGAGGTGGCAGGGCCAGGGCCGAGCGATCCAGGGGAGCCAGCTGTCAACACCGAAGAGGAGAAGAACGTCTACTTCTCCTTGGGCGGCGGCACTGGCGTGGGCCTGCTGACGGGCGGCACGCCGACGACCTTCCCGAACAGCGAGGTGAAGGTGGGCTTCGCGCCCACCATCGGCCATGGCATGTTCGGCTTGGGCTGGATCATCGACGCGGACATGCGCTTGGGCCTCTACTTTCGGTTGCAGCCCGTGCCGGTGCAAAGCTTTGAGGGGCTGCCCGCGAGCGCGACCGAGCGCACGCTCGGCGATGAGTGCTTGGGCTTGGGCCTTGGCAGTGATTGCCTCATCGGCTTGAAGTATCAGTACTTCATCACCGAGGGCGTCGATGATGTGCGCTTCTACACCAGCGTCGGCTTGGGCGTGGGGCGCGTGCGCAACTGGCTGCGCATCAAAGAGTACGCCTATGAGGCCCAGCTTGGGCCGGGCGGCGTGCAGGTGCCCACCGCCAACTGCCAGAACAAAGAGATCTACATCGAGTCCAACGGCGATGAGTACTGCTACGTGCGCGACACCGTGCGCACGGGCTGGGGCCACTTCGCGCTCGGTGGCGGCCTGACCGCACCCTTGGCCAAGTCGGTCGAGTTCTATGCCGACGCGACCTTGATGATCCTCACGCTGGACATGACGAGCGTGAACGTGGACGCGACGATCGGCTTTAACTTCAAGTTCTAAAGCGCGCGCGCGCTTAGAGACGTTGAGCGAGCGGCGGCGCCCACGCTTTTAAGCGTGGGCGCCTCCTCTCGCTCAGGCCTTTGAGGGCGCGCTGAGGGGGGCAAAAGACGTGAACAAACGTTCTCATCTTGGGGCGGCTGTGATAGACTTCGCCCGTCTCAGGGCGCCGCTTGGGCGGCGTCTGCGCTGGTCCAAGCGAGGTGCAGGTGATGGAGCAGGTGACGGTGGAGCTGGCGCCCCAAGAGGTGCCGATCGGCAGCGATCCGGAGCTGGCCAGGCGCGGCTTTGATCTGCGCGCGGACTATGAGCCTGCGGGCGATCAGCCGCGCGCGATCGCGCAGTTGGTGGAGGGCTTGCGACGTGGCGAGCGCCAGCAGGTGCTGTTGGGCGCCACGGGCACGGGCAAGACGCACACGATCGCGCGCATCATCCAGCAGACGCAGCGCCCCACGCTGGTCATGGCCCACAACAAGACCTTGGCC
>CAYXWB010000157.1:0-11854 GCA_964468515.1 uncultured Bradymonadales bacterium
TCACCCTTCAAGGGTGACGCGGCCCGCTCGCTTCTTGCGCGCCGCTTTGCTCCAGTCAGGCTTGTGGTCGACTTGAACAGGTCTAATTCAAGCGATGCGGCGGTTCAAGATGAGCCGCCCGCTCCCACACAACCTCCCGCGCACCATGCCGCATCTTTAGATTTTATGCGGGGATCGTCCGAGCGAGACCGTCACTTGCGGCCGCCTAGGCGGCCGCGCTGTCGCGCTGCGCGCTTGAACGCGCAGGCGACGCCCCCTCAAAACTCAAACACGACCTCATCATCGCGCTTGGGCGCCTCGCGCTGGGGCGGCTGCGTCGGGCGCGTCATCGCGTCTGGCGTCGTGTCGCGCTCGCGCTGCGGAGGTCGCGGCTGTGTCTGCGCCCCGCGCAGGTCACAACCCATCAGGATCTTATGCTCACCGGGCGCATAGAAGTCGAGCAGCCGCCCCTCCTCAGCGAAGCCGTGGCGCTGATAGAAGCCGACCGCCGCCTGATATTTGGGCAAGCTGGAGGTGGACAAGAACAGCTTGCGCGCGCCGAGCGCGCGAAGCGCGGCGAGGTTGAACGCCATGAGCTGGGCGCCGATGCCCTTGCCGCGTGAGAAAGGGTTGACGTAGGTCCAGCCGAGCCAGTAGGTGCCGCGCGCCTCTAAGTCATCGACCGAGTAGCCGATCACGCCCAAGGGGCGCAGCTCCTGAGGGTCAATGTAGACGAAGTGGGCGCCGTGCTCGGGGCGCTGCTCAGGGTTGTGATGGGCGAAGGAGCGCTGCGCCGCGCGGTAATCGTCGTCATCATGCAGCCGGATCATGCGCAAGACCTCGCTCAAATCTTCAGGGCGCATGGGGCGGATCGGGCTCTGAGGTGTCGCGAGGGCGCGGCGCGCGGTCGCGGCGAGCTCCTCCAGGCGCTTGAACATGGGCGCTCCTTGAGCGGTGGGCGCGGTGTGGATCGCGCTTGAAACTTCGCGCGCGTGGCTGACATTCATTGTTGCGCGCCGCCAAAGAGGGCGCATCACCCTAAAGTATGGAGCCTCATCATGGCTGACGTGAAGATCTATCGTACGACGTACTGCCCTTATTGCGACATGGCTGAGCGGTTGTTCGCGCAGCTCAACGCGCCCGTGGAGAAGATCGACGTGACCGATGACGCGCCCATGCGCCGTAAGCTCGTCGAGCTGACGGGCCAGCGCACGGTGCCGCAGATCTTCATCGACGGGCGCCCTATCGGCGGCTACTCCGACGCGTACGCGATGCATCAGCGCGGCGAGCTTGAGCCGCTGCTGGCGGGGTGAGCGTCGCCAAAGAGCGCCCAGGGCGCGATGGCGAGCAGGTGCTCGTGTCGCAGCGCTTGGAGCGTCTGGAGCTGACGCGCGCCCTGTGAGAGCAGGTCGCGCGTCGGCGCGCTGAGCAGCGCGCCGCCCACCGCGTCGCGCAGGCTGCGCTGATGATGCTCCACAAATCGCAGCGGCGCGCGCGCCTCGCTGGTGCCCACGAGCTGATAGATCGCCTCGATCGCCTGCTCCAAGCCGCCCACCCCATCGATCAGGCCGCGCTGAAGCGCCTCCTCCCCTGTATAAACGCGCCCGCGCGCGTAGCGATGCAGCCGGGCCCGCTCCAGCTCGCGCGCCATGCCCACGCGCTCCAAGAAGCGGCGATAGAAGCTGCGCGCGTCATCGCGCAGGCGCACCATGACCTCCTCAGACAGCGGATGAAGCATGCTGGTGAACGCGGCGCTGTCATGCGCCGCGATGGCGATCATCTCGACACCCGCGCGCTGCGCGAGCTGCGCGAGGTCTACCTTGCCAGCGAGCACGCCGATGGAGCCCGCGATGGTCTGAGGCATGCAGTAGATGCGATCGGTGGCCACGGCCAAGTAGTAGCCGCCGCTTGCGACGACCTCGCTGCAGAAGCTCACGACGGGTTTTTGCACGCGCAGCGCGCTGATGGCGTCCCACATGAGGTCGCTGGCGGTGGCGCTGCCGCCTGGGGAGTTGATGTGCAAAAGCACGCCCAAACAGCGCGGATCATCACCCAGTGATTTGAGCGCCTCGATCACCTCGCTGGGGCGCACGCCGCCGCCGCGCTGGAGGCCGCCGGTGGGGCCATCTTGTAAGATGGTGCCGCTCAGATCGAGGGTGGCGATGTAGCGCGGTGAGCGCAGCCAGGGGCGCAGCCGCAGGCGCGGCATCTGCCCAAGGTGGGAGCGCATGGGCACAATCCTGGCGCGCGCGCGCTGCGGCGACTCCTCAGCCAAGTGACGCAGCGGGGGCGTCTGACCCGAGGCGCGGATCAGGTGCTCCTCAAGCCACGCGTCGATGCGCGCGGCGAAGGTCTGGCCCGTGGTCAGCCCCAGGCGCATCCCCTCGCGTGGGGTGAGGGGCGCCTCAGCTTGGGCCTTGGCGACGACCTCCTCGCTGACGCCCCGATCGGCCGCGATGGCGCGCGCGCGCAACCGCGTGAGGTTGTGAAACAGCGTCGTCATCATCCAGGCTTGGGGCAGGGTAGGGCCTGACTTGTGGAGCTGATGGGTGGCGGTCTTAAACCCGCCCAGGTGCACAAACTGGGCGCGCACGCCGAGCCGATCGAGCAGCTCACGGGCGAACGGCAGATCAAAGCGCGCGCCGAAGGTGTAGAGGCGCCCGCCAGGCGGTGACAGCAGCTCGTGCGCTGGCGCCAAGGTCGCAAGCCCGCTCAGATCGAGGTCGTCCGCGTGCGCGATGAGGTGCTTGCCTGAGGCGCGCAGCTGGCGCAGCCAGTCGCGGATCAGCGCGCCCTGCAAGCCGCCAAGCTCGCCCTCAGCGTCCACGCGCACGATCAGGCCATGGGCGCGCGTGTCGCGCTCAAGGCGCTTGAAGTCCTGGCGCAATTCCAGCAGGCTTGGCCCCTGGCGCGTCCAGCGCGCCAGCGCGCTGTTTGGCGCGCCGAGCGGATAGCCCGCGTCGATCGTCCAGCGCGCATAAAGGCGCCGCTCGCTGCGACGCAACAGCAGCCCTGAGAGCTGCCACAGCAGCACGCGCAGGCCGTAGATCAGCAGGCGCCAGAGGTTGATCACGGCGGTGAGCGGCAGCAGCACGAGGCGTATGAGCATGTGGGCGTTCCGACAGGTTCGAAGGTGGGGTGGGGCGATCATCACGCTCAGCGCGCTCGCGCTCTTTTGCGTGGGGGTGGGCAGCGGGGCGGGGTGCGTTCAGACCGCTGATTGCGATCAGGTCACCCCTTGCGAGGATACGCGCGTTCAAGTGTGTTACAACTATCGGTGCGTGACGCGCTGCTCTGAAGACGCGTCTGCCTCCACTTGTAGCGCTGAGCAAGAATGCGTCGCCTGCACCGAGAGCAGCTGTCCTGGGGATCGCGGCCGCGCCTGCGTGTCCCGCTAATCGTGAAGTTGAGGCGCGCGTGAGCCGACGCATTGACCTGGACCCGCGCGGGCTGCTGCGCATTGAGTTCCCCTACGATCGGGGCCTGCTTGATGTCGTGCGCGCGCTCCCACAGCGGCGCTTTGATCGCGATGATCGCGCCTGGTATGTGCCCACGACGCACCTTGAGGTCGTCATCGGCAGGCTGCACCCGCTCAAGTTCGCCCTCACCGAGGCGCTGCTCGCTCACTGCGACGCCGTCGGCGCCGACCCGGAGGCCATCGTCGCCGCCGCGCGCCCCCAAAACCGCGCCTTCATTGATGAGGCCTCGCTGCCCGCTGGCACCTGGACCGTCGCTACGCTCAATGAGCGCGCGCGCGAGGTGTTGCACGAGACGTTCCGCGAGGAGCTCTGGGTCGCCGCCGAGATCCAAGGCTATGATCGCAACCGCCGCGATGGTCACGCCTTCTTTGAGCTGGTCCATCGCCCCTTCGCGGGCGCCGACCCCAGCGCGCGCTTGCCCGCCGTGCTCTGGAGCCAAGAACGCGCCACCATTGAGCAGCTCTTGGTCGATGACGGCGCGCAGGTGCGCCTGCGCGACGGCCTGATCGTGCGCCTGCTCGTGAAGGCTGACTTCTACAGCGGCCAAGGCCGCTTTCAGGTCAGCGCGCGCGACATCGACCTAGCCTGCACCAGCGGCACGCTGGTGCAGAACCGCGAGCAGATCCTGCGTCAGCTTGAGCAGCAGGGCATCCTCACCCTCAACAGCGTCAAGCCGTGGCCGCTGTGTCCGATGCGCGTGGGGCTCATCACCAGCGATGAGAGCGACGCGTGCCTCGACTTCTTGCACGAGCTTGGGCGTGGTCAGCTGGGCTTTGAGGTCACGTTGCATCACGCGCAGGTGCAAGGCGCGCATGCTGAGGCGAGCATCTTGAGGGCGCTGGCGTGGTTCGCCGCGCGGGCCAGTGAGTTTGACGCGCTGGCGATCGTGCGCGGCGGCGGCGCCCGATCAGACCTCGCTTACTTTGACACGCTGGCCATCGGACAGGCCGTGTGTCAGCACCCGCTCAAGATCATCGTCGGCATCGGACACCAGCGCGATCAGTGCCTGCTCGATCTGGTGACACACTCCGAGAAGACGCCCACCGCCGCTGCCCAATTCTTCGTGCAGCGCGCGCGCGACTATCGCGCGCGCGTTGATGAGCTGTGGGCGCGCATCGAGGACCACGCGCGCGATGTGCTGCTGGACGCGCGCCGCGCGCTCCAGCACGCAGGGGAGGGCGTGGGGCGCGTCGCGGGGCGTGTGGTCGAGCGCGAGCGCCGCCGCCTAGAGCGCGCCGCCTATGGGGTGAGCGCGGGCGCCGGGCGTCGCGTGGAGCGCGAGCGGCTTCGCCTTGATCGGGTGGGTCGCGCCATCCCCGCGCGCGCGCAGCGCGAGCTTGCGATCTTGCGCGAGCGCGTCGAGTCAGCGGAGCGCCGCATGGAGCCCGCGCGCCTGACGCGCCCCTTACAAGAACACCGACGCGCGCTGACACGCGCCCAAGATCGCCTCACGCGCGAGGCGCCGCGCGTCAGCGCGTCACAGCGTCGCGAGCTTGCCCAGATCCAAGAACGGCTGCGCTTGCTCGATCCTGCGCGCGTGTTAGAGCGCGGCTTCGCCATCGTGCGCCACCAAGGCCGCGCCCTGCGCGACAGCGCCACGCTCAGCCCAGATGACTCCCTCGACGTGCAGCTCAGCGCAGGCCGCGTGCAGGCGCGCGTCATCGCCACACAAGACGACACCCCCGATCCGGAGGAGCCATGAGCCAAGGTGATCTGTCCGATCAGCTCTCTTACCATGAGGCGCTGGCCGAGCTTGAGACGATCCTCGACGCCATCGAGCACGACGAGGTTGATCTGGATGAGCTGGCGCAGAAGGTGGAGCGCGCGGCGTCGCTCTTGAGCTGGTGTCGCGACAAGATCGATCGCGCCGAGCTGCAAGTGCGCCGCGTGGTCGAGGCGCTGGACGCACCGCCGCGCCCATGATCACCGCGCTTGGCGAGCGCTTTGGCGCGCTGTCAGCGCGCTATTTGCCCGACCCGCTGGTGATCGTGGCGCTGTTGACGCTCGCCACCGCGCTGGCGGGCCTGCTCGTGGGCGACGCGCTCGCGTCTGCGAGCGCGCTTGAGCGCGTGGACGCCCTCGCGCGCGGCTGGTACGCGGAGGCCACCGCGCCAGCGCTGATGAAGTTCGCGCTGCAGATGTGCCTGGTGCTGGCAACAGGCCACGCGCTGGCGCTATCACCGCCCGTGCAAACACTCATCGCGCGCCTGGCCACCCTCGCGCGCTCCCCCGGCCAAGCGGTCGTGCTGGTGGCGCTGACGGGCTGCGTCGCGAGCCTCATCCAGTGGGGTATGGGCGTGATCGTGGGCGCGCTGATGGCGCGTGAGATGGGCCGCGCCTTCGCTCGCGCCGGACGCCCCGTGCATTATCCGCTGCTGGGGGCGGCGGGCTACGCGGGGTTTACGGTCTGGCACGGCGGCTTGTCAGGCTCAGCGCCGCTGGCGGTGGCGAGCCCCGGCCACTTCTTGGCGCCGATGATCGGCGTCATCCCCATCTCGGTCACGCTGCTCTCTGCGCTTAACCTCGCCATCGTCGCGTCGCTGCTGCTCCTCATCCCGCTGATCTTGTGGCGGCTGATGCCCACGCGCTCTGAGGCGATGATCCCGTGCGTGCTGCCCGTCACTGACCCCGCCGCGCTTGACGCGCCGGAGGCGCCCACGCGGGCGCACCTGACGCGCTGGCTGGAGTCATCGCGCGCCTTGAACCTCGCGCTTGGCGCGCTGCTGGCCGTGGTGCTGTGGGCGCACTTTCGCGAGCAAGGCGTGGCGGGCTGGCAGCTCGACAGCGCCATCTTGATGTGCCTGAGCGCGGGGCTCATCGCGCACCGCTCCCCGCTGTCTTACGCGCGCGCCTTGAGCGAGGGCGTCGCCGGATGTAGTGGCATCATCTTGCAATTCCCCTTCTACTTTGGGATCGTCGGGATGCTCAAAGCCAGCGGCCTCATCGCGCAGCTGGCGAGCTGGTCCGTAGCGCTGGCGAGCCCCAGCACCTTGGCCCCGCTGACCTTCTTGTCGGCGGGCTTGGTGAACCTGCTGGTGCCCTCGGGCGGCGGCCAGTGGGCGGTGCAAGGCCCCGTCATCATGGAGGCCGCAGCGCGCTTAGGCGTAGCCCCTCACAAGATCGTCATCGCGCTGTCACACGGCGACGCGTGGACCAACCTGCTCCAGCCGTTCTGGGCGCTGCCCTTGCTGGGGATCATGGGGCTGCGCGCCCGCGACATCATCGGCTACACGGCGCTGGTGATGGTGCTCACGGGGCCTGTCATCATGGCGCTGCTGTGGATGCTCTGAGCGCTCAGAGCAGGTTCACGCGGAGCGTCGTCACCGCGATGAGCGAGACCTCATCTGGCGGCGAGTCGCCGCGGCCCTCGGTGGTCAGCCGCACGCCCTGCTCGATGTAAGGCTTCAGGTCTACGTTCTGATCGACGACAAAATCCAGCCGCGTCAGCGCGCTGCCAGGATCGACGACGTGGGCGAGCTGGCGACGCGTCAGCGAGGAGCCGCTTCGGGTGGGCTCCACAAAGACGCGCACCTCGCGCACAAAGTTGAAGTCGTCCGTGTCACCCTCAGGTTGGGCAGTGTCAGTGATCTGGAGGTGCAGCGCGCGCAGGTAGACGGCCTTGGCAGGCCCAGCGTCTTGCGCCTCAAGCTGTGCTTCGAGGTTGATGGGCAGGTCCATGGGCGGGAACAGGTTGTTGATAGGGAGCATCTGGAGCAGGCCTCCGGCGCGCCCCTGGATGACGACCTCCTCGCTCTCCTGCGTGAACGTGAAGCTGCCAAGATCGCCGTCAACGCAGCCGCCAAGCGGCAGCGTGATGAGGGCGAGGGCGATGAGCGCGTGGTAGATGGTGGGCATGGTGTGCATGGTGTGTCTCTTCAAGTGGGCGCGGCTTGCGCGGTGAGGTCAGAATAGATCCTGCGCCGCTGCGGCGCGTCTTACTTGATCAAAGAGCGCTCATGCGCTCAATGCGTCACATCTCAGGGCGCGGCGCGGGTGAAGGTGAGGTCGTCCTTGGCCAAGTGTGATTGTTCTCCGCGAGAAAACTATGATAGCTTGTGAAGGGACGCGAGGTAATAACCGACACCTCCAGCCTGGGATACGCGCTAGCGCGCCCTCTCGATCAGCGCCTCCTGCGCTGACATGATGGCGTATCAATGACAGCGCGCGCGGGTGTGGCAGGTGGTGGTCAGCCCTGATGAGACTGAGCCCCGATGAAGTTTTATTGCGACAAGTGTAACTCCAAGTATGCCATCGCTGATGACAAGGTGCGTGGCAAGATCTTGAAGGTCCGCTGCAAGAAGTGCGAGCACATCATCACGGTGCGCGAGCCTACCGCTCCTACACCTGCCGCAGCGCCCGCGCCCACGCCCGCGCCCGCGCCCGCGCTAACCGCGCGCGCCAACGCGCCAAAGCTACGGCCGCAGCGCCCCGCGCCGATCGCGTGGTTCTACGCGATCAACGGCCAGACCTTCGGCCCCTTTGACGCTGACCTGCTGTGCGCGAAGTACACCGCTGGTGAGGTGGGTGATGCCAGCTACGTCTGGCATGAGGGGTTTGAGGGCTGGAAGCCAGCCCTGGAGGTGGAGCCTTTCGCTAGCGCCCTGCGTCAAGGCGAGGCGCTGCGCCCTCGTCATAAGACCATCGGCGTCAGCGGCGCTATGGAGGCCATCAGCCTCGCCGATCACGCCCGCCATGAGGCGCGTGAGGAGGAGGCTGGCGTCGCGCCAAGCGCCGCTGAGCCTCAGCCCACCCTCAAGGCGCTGGGCCGCCCCCATGAGCCCCAGCAGGCCGACGGGCCCTCACAAGACCTCTCCGCGCGCCTCGGCGCGCTGCGCTCACGCTTGCGTGAGAGCAGGCCCTTGGACGCCTTGCCCGCCTCAGCACAAGCCCCCCCCAGCGCTCAGCCCGATCCGGTTGACGAGGACGCCACACAGTCCTCCTCCCGTGACAGCCTCGCCGCGCTGCTCGATCAGGCGCGCGCTCCACAGCGTGAGCTGAGCGAGGAGTCCAGCGTCGCCGAGGAGATCGCCTCAGGGGAAACCTTCGCGCTCAGCGCCACACCCTCACAGGCCGATGAGCTGCCTAGCTTCGATCATGAGGACATGTTTGGGGAGGACAGCGCGGTCCTCGACTCCCCCTCTGAGGCCTCGCTCGACTTCTCCATGATGGAGCAGCCCTCGCACATGCGCGAGACCTCGCTCCACATCGATCATCGCAGCGATGACGACTTCGCCCCCTCCCAGAGCCTGCTCATTCAGCTGGGCGACATCCAGCGCAAGGGCCGCAAGCAGCGCGTCGCCATCGGCGGTGCCATCGCCGCTGTGCTCGTCGCCGTCTTCGGCGTCGGCCTCGTCGTCTGGTCGCAGGCCGGTGATCAGAACCGCTTCGCAGAGCCCGGCTCTAGCGAGCGCGTGGCCCAAAAAGATGATCTCGTCATCAACCGCTATAAGAAGAATGAGCTGATGACCTTCGGCGTGGAGGAGCGCTTGGACGTCACCGCCCTCGCTGAGGAGCTGCCCGCTGAGCCCTCCGCCGCTGAGGTCAAGGGGGGCGCCGCGCCGCGCATTCGCCCCCTCGTCGTCGCGCAGAATGACACCGCCGCGCGTAAGCCCGGTCTTGGGATCAACACCCGCGATCTGATCGGGCAAGACAACCTCAACGCCGCCCTGCGTGACTCGAACACGCGCGGCGCGAACACGCCCGCCAGCGCGCCCAACCTGCGCGGCTCCGCGCAAGAAGGCGCCCCCGCCGCGCTCGCCAGCGCGGGCAACACCCCCCCTCGCCCCAAGACAGGGCCTGACTGGGATCGCCTCAGCGCCGCGAGCCCCAGCGCCCCCATGGCCCGCGCCCCGCTGCCCGAGCTGAACAAGAACAGAGGCGTCGCCAGCTCCGCCTCCGCCCTCACCAAAGATCAGCTGCGCGAGGGCTTCAAGGCCATCCGTGGTAGCGTCGGGCGCTGCTACCAGAGCCACACCCGACGCGGCCTCCCCTTTGACTCGCCAAAGGTCGCGGTCACCGTAGAGGTCCAAGGCAATGGCCGCGTCTCCAAGGTCTCGTTTGTGCCCAGCAACCTCGGCTACACCGAGTTTGGTCAGTGCATGGACGCTCAGCGCGCGCGCTGGAGCTTCCCCGAGTTCCAAGGTGAGCCGCTGAAGGTGGAGCACACCTACGTGCTTCAGTGAGCCGACGGCTGGCGCCGCGTCAGCGCGGCGTCAGCCTCAGCGCCAGATCCACCAGCACCGCCGTCATCCCCGCCTCGCGCGCCGCCACCTCGGCGCGCTCCCACGCCTCGCGCGCGTACTCGCCGTACCCATGACGCGCGAGCGCGTCCCCCAGATCACACAGCTCCTCCGCGTCGCCGCGCGCGCACGCATGCCCTAAGCCCGTGGCAGCGCTCTGCGCGTCATCGCTCGCGAGCGCGTGCAAGATATGCCACAGCGTCAGGTCGTGCTCAGGCGATGACGCGCGCCAGCGCTCAAGCAGCGCAGCTGCGTCTGCGCCCACGCGCAGCGCGCGCTCCACCGCCTCCGCGTACAGCTCATCATAGTTGAGCGCCAAGTGGGCCCGCTCCCCCGCCAGCAGCGCGTCGAGCATGGCCAGCGCGCGCGCCTCCTCACCCAGCCGCGTGAGCGCTCGGATCGTCGCCCACTGCTCTAGGTCGTCGCCTGCGTCTCGCGCCTCCAGCGCCTCCGCCCCTGCGTGCAGCCGCTCATCGTGACGGCGCGTCGCCTCATCATCGAGCAGATCCCACGCGTCCCACGCATAACCCCGCGTCTCCTCAAGGTACTCAGGATAATCATCCTCAATGACCTCCCCAGGGCGCAGCGGGCGCGCCTGCAGCGGCGACGCGTTCAACACGAGCGGATGCGCAGGTTGCCAGCGCTGCGTCACAGGAGCGAGCTTGGAAGGATCAGACATGGTGCGGCTCTTGGGCTAAGGGGTAGGCTCATCACTGAGGTTGAACATCGCGCGATAGCGCGGCGTCGCTGTATCAAGCGGGATCAGCCGCGCGGGTCGCCCCGACGCTGCGGGCAGCCAGTGTAATCCAAGCTGCTCAGCGAGCGGGGTCATGGCGATCGGCGCGTCACCTTCGACGTGGGCGCGCCACAGCGCGTCAATCGCTGGATCGCCTCGCGTCACGGCGCGCAGCGCAGCGCGCAGATCCGCGCGCGTGTAGCTCCAGCGCGGCTCTTGCATCGCCCGCGCTAGCAGCGCGTCGAGCCAGTCGTGCAGAGTCGCGCCTCGGGCTCGCAGCGCGGCGTCCAGCGCCGCCGCGATCAACAGCCCACGATCATAGGGCGCGCGCGCGCCGTCGCCCGCGCTCGGCTGTTGTTGGCGGTACGCCGCGCCCGCGAGCTCGCTCAGCGCCACCCGCTCCACCCCCAAGCTGCCCAGCGCGATGTAGTGCGTGATCCCCTCCTTGAACCAGCGCGTCTGCGCCTCCGCGTCGGGGTGCGGGCGCAACATGTGGCCGTTCCACAGATGAAACGCCTCATGCGCGATCAGCAGCCGGACCTCGTCATCAAGCGCCCGCTCAGGCGGCAGCTCCAGCACGAAGCCCCCGCGTCGTCCCGCACCCCACAGCCCGCTCGCGCGCTGCCCTGGCGCGTGCACGAACACTTGCGGCGCGCCCAGCGCGCCAAAGCGCGCCGCGTAGCGCGCTAAGGTCTGCTCGATCACCGCCCGCAGCGCCTCGCGCGGGCCTTGGTAGCGCGCGTCAAAGCTCACCTGCGCTGTCGCCGTCACACCATCACTCGCCAACAAGAAGGCGTCACGCAGCGCGTTCACATCCGACGCCAAGAAGCCGTGCGAGGTCATCCCCGCCCGCTGCTTCGACGGCGCCTCATGGCGCACCTCCCACGTTGATCGCACAGGCCAGCCCGTCGGCGCCACCACCTCCACCACAATATCGCGCTGCGCGCTCGCCACCTGCTCGCTTGGCAAGATCAGGAACGTCGGCGCGTAGGCGAAGTAGCCGCCTCCCAGCGCCTGAGGCACGAAGCGATCGCGCGCTGACGCGCGCGCCGTGAGCTGCACCTCATAGCTCAGCTCCACCCACGCCTGCTCGCGCGCGTCGATGTCGATGCGCCCCTGCTCGCGCATCAGCGTCAGCGCGCGCGGGCCGTCAGGCCCGCGCGCGCCCTGGATCCGGATCAGCGCGCCATAATCATCGCGGCCCGCCCACGCCCCTGGCAAGAAGAAGCTCGCGCGCGCTGGCGGCGCCAGCAGCCTCGCGTGGATCACCAAGCGCCCCTGCTCTTGGCGGATGTGATACCACAGCGCCCCATGGCGCAGCGGCTGCTCAGCCTCAGCGCGCGCGCGCGCGCTCGTCGCAGACGCGCCATACGGCGCGCCTATCAAGACCGTGTCGGGCTGCTGTGCGCGGTGGTCGCCGC